>NZ_CP036267.1:1471540-1806540 GCF_007744255.1 Thalassoglobus polymorphus
GCAGTTTTTCGGTTTTTTTCTCTTTGCGGTCGTCACGTCCGGGAAGAATGACAGGTGTGACAGTCGACCACGTGCTGGCACCTTTTGGCGGAACATAGTGACCGACCATCCTGTCACTCGCTGGTAAAGCGGTAATCAGAGCTTCGACTTCTTTGTCTTGCTTCCTAATAAGTTCCATTCCGGAGAGTAAGCGTCTCATTGAGTGTACCTCCACATCTCGCCCTCCGGATGGAATGTAGACTAACGCTCTTCGGAAGGTCAAACACATTAAGCAGGGAGACCTGTTCGTGGTCAGTTGGTGTTCATGCGCCGTAATCCCGAGAGGTCGGGCAGGCGGTATCATCTCCGGTCACGATTACTGGGCTGTCGATCCCGGGGTTATGGAAGCTGTCAACGAAGCGTTTGCTGAATCAACATTCGAAGTCGCCAGCAACACCCGCATCTGGTGGTCCACCGTTCCACAAGCCGCTTCCGGCTCAACACCTTGAGTACTGGCTGAACTTGATTCGATTGAGGGCAAAGCGATGGTTTATGCCACCGGAAAATTCCTGTATCTCCATCTCCCCAGAACAGGCGGGTCTGCAATTCATAAAGCGATTCAGCAATCGACCTTGGGGGCTGAACTCGTGTTCGTCACCGGTGCTCTTGGTCCACTTCGAAAACATTCCCGCACGCTGTTTTGGGAAAAACGCATCTTGAACGACTATTAAAAGCCAGGGCAGGCAGCATTTCAGCCACAATGCGTCACAAGCTTTAAGAAGTGGTTGCCCCAGAAAAGAGTAAATGCCTGCCTATCAATTACTTGTGACAGGCAGGCATGATGTAGAGCGGAGAGAGGGGGATTCTCCGGTGGCACAATTCAGTGCTACGTCGATTTACTGTAAGTCTCTAATTTTCATCGACTTACAGTGCAATGCGTTTCATGGTGCAGCTTGAAGAATGCGATTGTTAGTGTATTGCAACGCCACAAAAACGCCACAAAAACCTTTGTGATCGACTCGAATCCTACGAAGAGTGTTTATGTATTTTTCATCGGTTTGAGAGAAGTCGATGTCATCTCCGCAGCAAGTAAGTTGATGAGCTGTTCAGACTCGATCTGAAGACCTCGCAGCCAGCGGGTGAACTGGTGGAGCATCAGTCCGGCGGCGAGGTTGGCGGTGTAGATGGTGGATTGGGTGGTGCAGGTGCCAGTTTGGGCTTCGGATTGGGGGAACAGGGTGGAGGAGTAGTGTGCTTGGGATTCTGGAAATGCTGACGTGGCGGTAAGAACTCGGATCGTCTCACCGAGCATTCTGCCATCGCACCAGAATTGGCAACGGTGTTTGACTGATTTCCAAATAGCGGCGCGGCTGCCAATCGAGTCGACGCAGCAGAAGACGGCATTTCCCACATGATAGTGTGGACGATAGCGGTCCTGGATTGTGGAGGTGAGAATGTCAGGGTCGATGCGCTGAATTTGCTCGGCAGTGGCTTTGATTTTTGTCCTCCCGAGATCGTCCTGAAAGTAGCCTTGTGTCGTGATGTTCGTTGCTTCGACAGTATCGAAGTCGATGAGTTGGATTTGACGAACTCCGATGGAGGCGAGTTGGATGGCGACTTGACGACCAATCGCACCGACGCCAATCACGGTCACCTTGAGATCATCGAGTTTATTGCGTGGCGCAAGATCGCGTTGCCGAGTGAATCTATCTGTCGCGGTCATATGTACTCCTGATTGGATTGATGTTGGAATTCGTCAATGCCAGTCGCTTGTGGATCGAAGTCTTCAGCAGGGTCCACGAGCATCTCTGGGCTTTCCCAGTTCTCGATGAGCCAGTCGTCCCATTCGATTTCAGCTGAAGAAAGGAGAGCTGAACGGTCAGTCACGCAGGTGTGATACTCATCCGCCCATGTCTCATGATCAGAACTCAAGAACGGCTGCGCATAATCGACATCGACCTGCATCCGCAGCGAGGCTGGTCCACCGTGTCGCCAGTAGAGTTCGGCGTATGTCTTTCTGCTTTGAGCAATAATGAACATCACTGCCCAATCGCAATGACCGAACACTCGCTCAAATGTCTCCACATCAACACTGCTCGGTCGCGGGGAATCACCGGGGTGTGTATGAATCCAGATCCGCGCAAACTGTTCAGGACGACGATTGAGGTCGATCTGGTCATCGAAATAGT
The DNA here is from genome assembly GCF_007744255.1 of Thalassoglobus polymorphus. GTDB lineage: Bacteria > Planctomycetota > Planctomycetia > Planctomycetales > Planctomycetaceae > Thalassoglobus > Thalassoglobus polymorphus. The sequence goes on from NZ_CP036267.1 coordinate 1,473,709, forward strand.
CTGCGACCGCCCTGTCCGCGAACTCTACGGTCACCTCCGTACACTGCTGTTCAATTAATACCAGGTCCTTTACAAACAAAAGGTCTTCTGACGAAGCAATGCCGAATCCACCCACTTCGGTGGGACCAGCGTCACGCAGAAATAACAGCTTCGCCCACGCGTACGGGCTGAACCGCAACCTGGGACGTTTCGATTTCTCGTGACGTTTCCGTCGCGGTCTCCTGAGGTGTCGGCGCGTCATGGGGTGAGTCTTTCTGTTCGGCATCGTCTTGTTCCTGTTGTAGGTTGTGGCAGCTCTCACAAAGTCCGTTTTCAAGGCATTGATCGCAGGTCGATTGTTCGCACTGTTCGCAGACTTCCAGACAACTTCGACAGAAGCCATGATCACAGTCCTTGCAAACGTCGCTGCATTCGCAGCACAACGAAACGTCACACTCATTGCACGATCGTGTGCAGTAATCGCACGTGCGACGATGACAGTTTTCGCAGCAGTAACTGTCACCGGAATCAACCATCTCTCCGCAATCGCCGCAGGTCACTCCATTCCAGTCTTCGAGTGAGACGTACGCCGAAGACGCATTGTAGGTCTGGAGGATTTGGCGAACTGTCAGAAAGAAGTCACACAGTCGACCTGCTGCGAGGGCGTTGTTGATGGCATGGAGACCGTCACCAACACACAGATTCTCACCCTGAATGTGGGGATGGGGGACGTTGTCATCGCTGCTCGCCGTGTTGCTTTCAATTGCCATGACTCGATAGGGCTGAGATTCCCTAATGCGAGTGATGGACAATCGAATCTCGAACTGACCGAGGTCAACCCCTTCGAGAACCACTCGATCAGTAAAGACCACAACCTCTTTCAGTGCACGGTCGATATCGACCTCGATGAACTCATCAGCGAGAGATTGCAACTCCTCATACAAGAATCGAAGTGACGGCTTCGGGGTGATTTTTGGTCTTTGTCCGAGTTGCGCTTCAATCGAGTTCAATTCAAGAAGGAGTATTCGTAGTTGCTCAAGATAGAGCTGACTCGTCCGTTGGTTCGCAGCAGTATAATTTCGTACTGCAGAGATTTTAATCTGACGTTCAAGTCTTTGGAGTCTCTCCCAATGGTGTAGAGGTAACGGTGTTATTGGTGTTGGAGGCACCTTCTGCGTGTCATATGCATGCTTCAATTCGATCGCTGCGTTCAGTAGTTCGCGATCTGAGTTCGACAAGATCATGTCAAGCCCTCCTGTGTTGGATATCTGAAACAGAAACGGGGACACCTGCGAGCATTGCGCAGATGTCCCCGTCGTTAAGAGTCATCGTTTGCGGTGCTGCGGACGTCGTCTTCGTCGTTGAGGTCGAACCGTTGGTGTGAGACGGATGTCACCACTATTAATCGCTGTGGCAATCAACACGCCTGCGACGATGAGGAACACCGCCCAGGAGTTCGCTGCTCCGCCGATGATCGTCGCAACAATCAGAACTCCGATGAAATACAAACTGTTGAGGCGTTGTCTTGCGCCCATGATTCTCCTTTTGTTGTAGTGATGATCGGACGTTGGAACGCCCCTTCGATTTTGGTCGGTGTGATGGAGACGCGATCTCCGTCCTGCAGGGCATAGTCCGCTGTCGTCGGTTGCCGGTTGACGCGAATCAGGTAGTCCTGCGGCTTTCCATGTGGAACACGGTCTTGAAATAATTGCGTGATGGATGTTTCATCTTTGACTTCAATCTGATCAGCGAAGCCGGCTCCATCGTTATTGATAAACAAAATCTTCATAAGTCTGTTCTTTCGGTTGGGTCGTCAAAAATGGGAAACATTGGTGATGGTTAATAATCGTCTGGCAGCAACACTGTTGTCGCTGAGCGATCTGCTTCAGTGATGATCCAGAACTTTGTTCCGCTCGATGAGTGATAGACAGAAAACAGTCTTGTCCCTTCACTCACGGCCCGGTCATTCGCAATGGCATCCTCGGGCTCGCAATCTCCCCAGTCACTGCTGAGATGACGTTGCAACGCCCGTTGAATCTCGGCTCTCGAAACTTCTTCGAGCACTTGGGGTGTGCAGAGGGTTTGTCCAGAGGCAAATTTGTTTGTTGTGAGGCGTCTCGAATCAATTATGGTTTCAGCCTCCTTTCATTGGAGTTCTTCGACATCGATATTTCCTTCGAACCGGATGTCACTGGACAGCCTATACGAGTCGACAGTTGGCTTTTCGCGGTTGGTTAATGACTGCGACATTCCGATGCAGTTCAATCTCGTCCCAATCGACGATACTCGGGGGGAGAAAATCTGGTTCCGGGTCGAAATTTACGTTGAGAGGATCAGCAATACTGAATCCTCGCTGCTGAACTTCACACAGGCATTCGCCAGTTGCAACGCACACAGCGTCATCAATCTCTTGTTGGGTCATTCGTTCAATTCCTGGGAAAAGGTAGAACGACCGCCCAACTCAGGACGGCCGTGAAGAAACACAACCGCCCCGCTACACGCGAGGCAGAAACTTTTACTTGGCCACTCAAAAACAGGGGCCTTTGTTGACTCGGGTGTCAACATTCAATCCAGGTCGTAACGCGTGGCACCAATAAGTTGTTGCTACTCTGCTGTTACGAGCCAGTTGTCGAGTAGCCACGCGACTTCAGCATCAAGTGCCTCGCTACGTGTTGAGAACGTTCCGAGGACGGGACCATCGACGGGGGAAAGATCGGCGGTCCACTGACCAGCGGGGGTTGGTTCCACATGACTGCCTCGGGTAATAGCGAGCTGACCCAGGCCATGCAGGTCGAGTGTTTCGTCGTAGAGACACCGCACGGAACCATCGTGTTGCACAACAATCTGCATGTTGACCTCCTTATCGAGGTCGACGCTGAATGTTGCGGCGGGGGCGGTCCACGAGCAGACCATCGAGTGAAGACTGCACGCCTGAGAGTTGCGTCACAATCTGTTGTCGCAGGGCACCACTGTCTCGCAGTTGTTGCGGCTCGACGCCACCGACAATTTGCTGGGCACGAACGACCAGTTCGTCAAGCTGTTCATTGGATCGGATATTCAACGTGCGAAATCGCTCGAAGAACTCCGTGAGGTTCGTGATGGCTGAATCACGAAAGACTTTGGGCTTGCCATTATGCTCACCGCTGAGCCGTTCGGTGACATGTTCGACAAGTTTCGTGATTTCATCCAGGAATGCCTGTTCAGCGAGTTGCACGGCTTCGTCAAACCGTGACTGCACCCGGCGACATTCCTGTTCGTAAAGTTCCGGGCTGAGTTGCCGCAGGTAGTTCGGCGGTTCGATCGATGGATAGTCATGCTCTATGGCAAACATCCCGATCAATGTCGTCGGGTAGTCGCTGACATCGAACAAGTTACCCAACCGATCTCGCGCAGCCAACCGCAGTTCGCCATAGTGTCGGTTCAGTTCCGCAACGGCATCATCGAGTTCATCTCGAAACTCCGCCACTTGCAGATCGAACTCAGAGATCGAGTCTTGCCGGATCAGGCGGATGCTAGCTTCTGGAAATGGCAGCGATACGCCTTTCCAATAAGCAATTGTTCGACCTCGAATGACTGTCACCGCTTTGAACGCAGGATGGGATGTGTCGAGAAGTTTCTTTCCAGCAGAGAGATACTTTCCTTCCGCACCAAACGAATCGGCGGCCTGATTCTTCTGTGCCGACGTCAGTGACTTCCGTACACCAAGCCAGGTGAAGCTGAGCCGCGCCGCTGCCATTGTCGCACGGAGTCGATCACTCGGGGCTGTCATCTGCCGCGTATAGGAATTATCCAGAAGTGTTGTCATGTTTGTATCCTTGTAGTAGAGAGCTGGAGACAGGTCCCACTGATCTGTCTTTGTCTCTGTCAGTAGATTTTTTGTTTTCTCTGGCCCCTCCGGCTGTCAGCATCCAGCGTTCTGGAGCCAGACAACTCAGCCAGTCCTGTACTGTCGGAATCCGACCGAGGTCTTCCTTCACATGTTGCTCACCGATGAATCGGGTCGAAATCTCACGGTCGTCGCTATTCGTGATCGTCGCGCCGAATAGTCGCTCACAAAGAAAAATGCCCTCCGCATGATGACGGAGAGCACGGTGTCTGAAGTCGGGAAAGAAGGCTTTGCTCTCGTCGAACCACTGATGAATTGGCAGGTAGTCATCGACTATTCCGCCAAACTTCTGCGCGGATGAAAGGGCATGGTGATACGGGTTCAAAGTGGAATGTCCTCCTCCTCGGTCTGGTATTCGGTCACTCGCCAATTGTGTTCACGGGTCAACTTGCGCGCTTGTACGTCAAGCGTCAACTCGCCGAACGCACCATCATTGATCTCCCAACCGCATGGCAGATTCGCATCCGCCGTATCCGTTAAAACCTCTTTGAGTTCGTCCGAGAGATCAAACGAATCTTCGCCACAATATGCAATCGGAGATTCCACAGTTCCCGAATCTCCGTAGCCGTCATAACTGATGACGACCTTGTCCACTCCCAGATCAGCAAGTTGATTACAGGCGTCGCGAAGTTTCTCGCGAGCAATAAGTTCTTGTTCACGTTGTTTCTTTTGCCAACAGCTGAGGGCATCAGCCAATGGTTCAGCATCAGGCATGTCGGGCTCCTTTTAAGGTTGAAATGTTAATGGGCTTGGTCCTCCTCACAATGTCTCTGAAGTTGTCAAATGCTACGAAGTTAGTTTGTTGAAGGCTCGATCTTTCGACGTTTTGGATTGCCTTCAATGGACGCTTGGTACACACCCGCATGATTTGCAGAAAGGCAACGACCGCTCGCCCATGTCCGCAGACGCTCTACTGATTCCGCAGCCGTGACAGCCACCGGTACGACGTTCTGGGCCGCTTGCAGCAATGGGACATCAAGCAATGCCGACAATCGGCAGCAGGCTTTGACCTCCGCACCAGTCCAGATGGCATCATCCGGCATCCTCTGGTCGCGGTTAATCTCGAACCGATCGAGATAGATGTTCCAGATCGCGTCCTTCTCTTCTCGATTGGGCAGGTCGAGAAAGAAGATGCCATCAAAGCGTTCACTACGCCCGAACTCTGGCGGCAACTTCGAGACATCGTTGGCTGTGCAAACGACAAACGCATCCGACTCATGGTCATTGAGCCAGCCCAGAAATGTCCCGAACATCCGTGACGACACGCCCGAGTCACCACTGCCGTTCACACCTGCAAACGCTTTCTCCACCTCATCGAGCATGACAACACACGGAGCCATCGCGTCGATGACTTTCAACGCCTGCCGAGTTCTCTCTTCACTCTGACCGACCAGTGAACCCATCAGGCTGCCGATGTCGAGGATTAAGACCGGGCGACCAACTTCGTTACCGAGCGTCTTGCAGAACTCCGATTTCCCTCAACCCGGCGGAGACAGCAATAGCACACCCCGCGCACGCTGAGATCGATTCCCTCGACTCGGTTGCAAGAGCGCCCGCTTGCAGAAGGATTTCAAAGCCGACAGTCCGCCGAGGCTGCTGAAGTTCGCTTGACCACGATGCAGTTCGAGCGAACCGGACTTCTTGAGCGTCTGTGTCTTCAGTTCCCAGACCGCATCCGGCGTCACGCGACCGTGTCGAACCAATGACAGGCTGAAGGCATTCTCGGCTTCCATTCGTGTCAGTCCCGCCGCCGCGTCGAGTACCGTTTCCAGTTCCTGGCCCTCGGGCAGTTCGGATTCTTCCGTGGCAATGCCACGTGCGATGTGTGCCAACTGTTTACGGTCGGGCAAGTCATGCTCCAGAACCACGAACAGCTTTTCCAGTTCAATCGGAATCTGCACAACCGGTGAGAGCACCACCACGATCGTGCGGTTCAGCTTTCCCGCGACGACCTGTTGAGCGAGTGCCTGGACGATCTCGGCTGATTGCAAGAACCGATGAAAGTTCTGTAGCACCAGGATCGCAGTGCCGTCCGGTGTGGCCAACGAGTTGACAGCACCAATCGCCGCTAACGGATCGTTTCCGGCTGCTTCAATCTCAGCACCGGTGACCTTCAATCCTTGTTCAATGTCCCACGTTGCCAACCGCCATTCCTCCTGACGGCATAACTGCGCAATCGCCACCAGCGCATCCTGATGCTCATGGCTCTCGACCCACAGCCCGGTAAAGCAAGCCCGAATGTACTCGCCAAGGCGTTCAGTCAATGTCATAGCTATTCTCCTTCATGAAGTGAAAAGGGTGAAATTCCAGCAGCAAGAGTTGCCGCCGGAGGGGACGTCGAATCAGCAGCAATGATGTGTCACTGACTGACGAGTTTAGCAATGGCATGCAGCCACGAAGTGACCTCGCCCGCCGGATCGCTGTCGGCCAATAGTTCAGGCGTCATGCAATCGACGGCGTCTCGATTCAGCCATTGCTTGGCCTGATTACGGAGTCGTTTGCGAGTCCGTAATGACAGCGATGTCCATTCTCGCTGAATTCCTTTACTACGCAGGATCTCCAACGCAGCCAGTTCCGCCACATCGTCATCGTCGCCAAAGTTCACAGACACGTCGCGAGCATCGCGAATCGCCTGGAGATGCAGATAGTTCTCCAGACTCCGCTTGCCGGTCATGAAGGAACGATGCTTCGACAGCAAGTTGAGTTGATCAACAGCCAATCGCCGTTGCTCACTTTCCGGCGACATTTCGCGATCAAACAGTGAGAATGCCGCTCGGCAGAGTGGAGTGAGTCGTTGCATCCACGGCTGTGGTCCGTTGCCACCCAGAGGGAGAATGGCAATCTCATGTGATTGTTCCAGAGTTGCGAGACTGGGAACAGCGGGATCGACTTCGGCGAGTACCCGGCTGATGCGTCGCAAGAATTCCACATCATGCGGCCCCTCTAACAGTATCAACACTGGGAGTGACGTGTTGTGAGGTTCATTCATCGTCCCTCCTACTGGTTGTGATGTTGCTGAGTTTCCGCCTTCTGGCTGGCATAGAACTCGGACGTCAATTGTTCGTCGAGATGTTGGCCGAGTGACCGTTCGATGAACCGGCTGGCTTCCAGGCATTCATTGCCAACAAAGCCCTTCGTCTCCACTCGTGATTGACCATTGGGTGCGATGGTGATTTCGATCGTCTTGCTCATACAGCATCTCCCACATTCACGGTCAATTTGATTGAACCATCTTTCAAGGGTTGTTCGATCACAGAATGCCCCGCCTTGCGCGCTTCCAATGATGCTTTCTCAACCGCGTATCTTTGCAGGAACCGATCGAGTTGCTTCTGTTCACCCCACCGACCGTTGTAATTGTCGAAGGCGAGCGTGCCGGTGTTGACATCAGCCACCACCGGATAACGCCACTCCGGCAACTGCACAGACCAGCCCGTTTCCGAACTGCTAAACAATTTCACTTTGCCGAAGACTGGCTCCGGCAATTTGAGTCGATCACACGCCGACCGAATGGCGACGGGATCACGGACTTCTGTCTGAATCGAAACAATGTGCGACAAGGCTTGTTCCTCCGAGTTACAGAAAACGAATGCAGGACCGACGACCGGTCCTGAAGTAAAGAAAGCCTCGTGTGAACCGGCTGAAGTCGGTTCACACGGGGCTGCGAATGCCTGAGAAGCGAGTTCCCAGAGCTATGCCAGGGCATCACTTCACTTGCCACGTTTTTGCCTCCAATTTAGCGCCAAGCGAGACTCACTACAAAATCCACTCAGGTAGGGATAACCTACAACTCTGAGTTTGCTCTGGAGAACAACCGAGCCAGTAAGAGGACGCTTCATTTTCAAATTCTAACCGGGCACACTATGCATATTTCAACGATTACATTTTCTAATTTTCGCTGTTTTGGTTCCTCACCAACTACGATCAACCTGAAACGGGTCAACGTGCTCATTGGTGAGAATGGAGCTGGAAAATCTGCTGTTCTGGTGGGCTTCGCCCGGCTGTTTGGCATCGCAACTGACGATCGAACAGTACGCGTTGACGACTTTCACATCGATCGAGGAAAGACAAGGTCGGACTTTGATGAAGACGGAATCAAACTATGGATTGAGGCACGGATTGAGTTTCCAGAACTACAAGACGACACCGATGAAGAATCTTTCCAGACGATCCCACAAAACTTTCGTCAAATGCTTGTTGATGACACCGGCAGTGTTCCTCACTGTCGAATTCGCCTCATTGCGGAATGGCAAAAGGGCAACCTTCCCGATGGCGAGATTGAGCAAACACTGTATTGGGTAACGAAGGCAACTAACGATGAAGAAGAGTTCAGCGAGAACGACTGCTTCCCAATGAAGCCCGTCGATCGTCAACAAATTCATGTGCACTATGTCCCAGCTTCACGTGATCCCTCAAAACACCTGCGCGTGGCAACACGCTCGATGCTGAAGCGACTTCTGGATTCTGCAATTTGGAGCGACGATCTCGCTGATCAGGTTGAAAACGCTACGGAGGAGCTTGGGAAATCTATTGCAGAGGAAAAGTCAATCCAAGAGCTTCAGTCCCAGATCAACAATGCTTGGAAATCACTGTATAACCGTAAACGTTTTACGGGACTGAGCCTCGAACTGGAGTCTCAACGCTTGGAAGACGTTGTCTCGACTCTCTCAGCGAGGTTGTTGACTGAGGATAGTTCTCAGTCCGACGGAGTTCAACGATTGAGTGATGGTTTGCGATCTTTACTCTACTTTACGCTCGTGAAAAGCTCATTCGTTATTGAACAAGACGCAGTGACCTCTGACCAAGAAGAAGCGACATTTGATCGAGACAAGCTCAATCCACCCCTTTTGACCCTGTTTGCGATTGAGGAACCGGAAACTCATTTAGCACCGCATCTTTTGGGACGAATTCTGAAGATGATTCGTGATCTTGTTGAATCGTACCGAGCACAAGCGGTTTTCAGTTCGCATTCCCCTTCGGTTATGAATCGTATTGAACCAGAAGAGGTGCGGCATCTCGCTCTTGACCCGTCAACAGATTGCACGATCATCTCTGAACTTCCAATCCCGACTGGAGATCAGGTCGCGGAGAAGTTTATACGCCAAGCTGTTCAAGCGTTTCCCGAGTTATACTTTGCTCGTGCTGTCGTACTCGGCGAAGGTGATAGCGAAGTAATCATCTTGAATCGGCTCTTTGAGGCAAATGACTATCCAACAGATCCCAATGTGATTTCGATCGTGCCCCTGGGCGGACGGCATGTCAATCACATGTGGAAACTCCTCAGTAGTCTCTCAATCTCTTTTGTGACGATTCTCGATTTGGATCGGGAACGTTCGGGAGGCGGTTGGGGAAGGATTCATTATGTTTGTGAGCAGCTCATCGAGAATGGCGTTGATCGCGATCAACTGCTGCTAGTTGGGGATGGAGACGATGCTCACGTATTGTCTGATGAGGAATTCGAAGAAATGAAGAAATGGAAGATATCATCCCCCGAATTAATGAATTGGGTCGAGTCACTCGAACAGTATGGTGTCTTTTTCTCATCTCCTCTCGATATCGATTTCCTGCTCTATCGCGCATTTCGCGACGTGTACAAACAGACCACGACTTCTGGACCTCGGCAGCTTTCCGAGAAAGAGGATGTGGCCGCAAAACAAAAACAAGCTCTGAAAAAAGCAGTACTTCGCGATGTTCTCACAGCTGGACAAACATATTCAGATGCGGAGATAGCGTCTTTCAGCTGGTATCGCCATCTTTTTCTTACACGTAGCAAACCTGCAACCCACATGTCAGCATTATCGATGATCGAGGACGATGCCTTCCTTGAAAACTGTCCGGAAGTGTTGACGAGATTGTTGACATGTCTGACTGAGCGAGCCAAGCAAGGACAGGGTGATTCGTGAAGCGTACTATCACCCCAGAGGAATGGAGCCCAGTTGGTGTATCGAGTCTGGAACAGGCTGCAGAATTTGCTGTTCGAAGTGAGACGAACGGTGTCGTTGTTGCTGGTCCAGGAGCAGGCAAAACAGAACTTTTGGCTCAGCGTGCCGATTACTTGTTGCGGACCGGAATATGTGCTCCCCCGAGAAGAATTTTAGCAATCAGCTTCAAGAGAGACGCAGCTCGTAATCTCGAAGAACGAGTCGCTGAGCGACTGCCGAAAGAGATGGCGAGTCGATTTGATTCCTGGACATTCGACAAGTTTAGCAAACAGATGCTCGACCGATTCAGGAAGGGGCTGCCGACTTGTTGGCGACCTGTTGATAATTACGAACTCAGTTTCTGGATCAAAGAGCAGAATGCAGGTCGAATTCTGGAGAATTGTGCATCGGCGCTTGGTCTCGGTCTTGGTGACATTGCTCATATTCCAAGAAGAGAGTGGTATAACGATGTCTTCATCGGAGCTTTTCCGCTGCTCGAAGACATCGCTGAATACTCAGATGATCTTGAATACCGATTAGCAACCGCCTTCTGGAAAGGTTGTCTCGTCAGACAACCGTCCATCATCAATTTTCAAATGATCTCAAGGCTCGTCGAGTTGCAACTCCGGATGAACCCTGCAATTCGCAACGGGCTGCGTGCCACTTATGCGTTCGTGTTTCTTGACGAGTTCCAAGACACGACGAATTTGCAATATGATATCGTTAAAACAGCTTTTCACGATTCATCAACGATTCTGACGGCCGTTGGCGATCCGAAGCAGTGTATCATGACGTGGGCCGGTGCCCTCGATGGTGTCATGAAGACATTCGCCAACGATTTTTCAGCGAAACCTTACATTCTGCGTCGAAATTATCGATCCGAACCCGAGCTCATCACCATCCTCGGGAGTCTTGCCAAACAGATCGAACCCGATGCCATTGAACCCGCGCATGGAACGGGGAAAACATCTGGCGAAGGTCAATGTCGAGTCTTTGAATTCGCTGATGATCGCGCAGAAGCACATGCAATCTCACAATTGCTTGATTATTCGGTGAAGCAAGAGAACATCCCACCGCGCGAAATCTGTATCCTATGCCGAAAACTGGTGGTCAACTACTCCCAAGAACTGTTCCGATCTGTAGAGCATCGTGCGGAAGGTTATGGAATTCGAGACGAGTCTTCGTTACAGGATCTTCTTGCGGAACCGATCACAATAATCCTTTCGGATGCCATCACAGTTGCCACTGGAACCTCTGAAAGCGAATCGTGGTCTCGACTTCAGGAGTTGTTGGCGATAACGACACCGAAGGGCAAGGGGAGACGCACAGCGAGTCGTATGCTGTCATTGGGAATCGACTATTTGGCGGCATCGTTGCTCGTCACAGAGCCTGAACCAGACAAATTGCTCGAAGTTCTTCAAGGCGTTCTGGCTGTATTTGGAGTCGAAAGACTGAAACAGCAGTTCCCCCAATACATTCAGGGTGACTACTTCGACAAACTGATGACTCAGTTCTGTGATAATCTCTGCACTAGATTTGTTTCAGAAGCGTCACCTTTAGATGGTTGGCGAACAGCACTTCAATCGATAATTGGTATGAATTCCATTCCAATGATGACAGTCCATAAAAGTAAAGGGCTCGAATACCATACTGTCATCTTCATGGGCCTCGAAGACGCCGCGTTCAACAATCTCAAAGACCCAGTCGAAGAGGGAAACAATTTTTTCGTAGCATTCTCCCGCGCTAAGAAACGCGTTGTATTTACGTTTTCAAGAAGGCGATTCGGAAGTCAACAGAGGCAAACGAATGTGCAGCTACTCTATGACTGGCTCGCAGCTGCTGGGGTGCAAATAGAACCGGCGGATCAACTTGATTTTTTAAATGGAATTCCATCAATCCAACACGAATAAGTTTCACTATTATTATTTTTGATCCCACTACAGACAACTCGAATGCATTGCGTACGAAAGAGACGTCCAGTGAGATTCATATTCACATCTGGTTGGTGTTCAGTCAATTTCGCGACACTATTCCTGGTTTGAATAATGTGGAGTGGGTCGTCTGACTGAGATCAGTTCGATCACATCAACTCATCAATCGCGACACTCGTTAGGAGCTATCGTTTGGGAACAACTGTCTGAATTCTAGGGTTTTTGCGTCTCAAACGGATAATCGGCAATATTTGCCGGTTTGGTATTGCTTGTGCAATCCATTAGTACATCGCGAAATTGCGATTCACTTGAAATTGAAATCCTAACGAGGAGATGGATCGATGAAACGTTTACTTGCATTGAGTGCTGCCCTGACTGCCGCAATCTTGATGGGATCGTCAGCTCAGGCTGCAGGTTTCGGAGTCAGTTGGGGAAACGGTTACAACAACTATGGCGGTGCCTATTCTCACGGGGGTCGCTCTTACTCACGAAATTACGGCAACTACGGATCCAGATTTAACAACGGCTATCGGTCAAACTATGGTTCCTATCCTTCTTTCGGATATGGTCGCTCGTACCATGATACCAGCCACTATGATTATCACCCACCAACTGTGACCAGGCATCGCAACCACTTGCACTACACGCCAGGTCACTATGATTTCCATCAGACAGGGCATCATCACTAAGCAAGTGCGCGTGTGATAAAGTCGAGACCACGAAGTGAGTCGCTCCCTGCTAACTCCGTGGATTTCCTAGCAATTCAAACTGCCAACCGAGTTCCGTACTTGCAATTCTAGAAGTAGTCACAAAACGTCAAAGTGTTTGTTTGATTGGTCTTAAAGTTGCGTGAAGAGGTCTTCTGAAAGGAGACACTCTCATGGAATTGACGCTGATCTGGTGGTCCAAACGGGAGCGGGCTTCCTCAACTTCAGCGTCCAGGACGGATCGCACAGTCACTTTGACTGATAAACAATGGGATTTGATCTCAAATCTGTTTCGCTGGACTCCTCTCACCTCAAAAGGAGGTCGTCCCAAAATCCACCCTCGGGACTGCCTGGAAGGGATCTTGTGGGTGCTGGTGAGCGGTGCTCGTTGGAAAGATTTACCAAAGGAGTATCCATCAAAAGCGACTTGCCATCGGCGATTTGTCGAATGGACGAAGGATGGTCGGCTGCTCAAGGTGTGGCAACGTTTGCTTGAACTGACCGACTCCCGCAAGGCGATTGATCTCTCCGAAACATTTGCTGACGGAACGCTTTCGTCAGGTAAAAAAGGGGCAGAAGCATTGGCCCGACTCGTCGTGGGAAGGGGACGAAAGTGATGATCTGCGTCGATGCGAACGGAATTCCCATTGGCATCGACACCGAATCTGCCAACCGCAATGAAGTCATTTTGATCGAACCATTGCTGGATAAATTGGCTTTGCAAAATCGACAACCCAAACGTGTCATTTATGACAAAGCGGCCGACAGCGACAAGCTTCGCAAGCGACTGGCAGCGCGGGATATTGACTTGATCTGTCCTCACAAGAAAAGCCGAGTCAGCCCGCCTCTGCAAGACGGTCACAAGCTTAGACGCTACCGACGAAGATGGATCGTGGAACGTACCATTGCCTGGCTGCATAACTATTGTCGAATTGTCACCCGCTGGGAACGCCATGATTTTCTCTACGAAAGCTTCGTCATCCTCGGATGTGCATTTACACTACTCAAAAGGTTTTGAGACCGCTTCTAGCTAGAGGGATTTCAGAAATCAACAAATGCAACTACGATACCATCCGTATCTGAAAGTGATCTTCACATGTGAATAAGGTCCGAATGAACAGGCAACCCCTATATCTCTGGATTGCGAAGTAGAAGCTCACCTGCGACAGAAGTCGTCATTGCGATGGGCATTGTGATCATAATGACCACTCTGGTGCCTTATTGACCACTTAATGCCTGTCCACGCAGACCGTCGTCTCCGTCATAAGTGACGACATTGGATAGCCCACCAGTCAGGAGAAGTCCTTCAATTCTGGCGTTCGCTGTAGCGAGATTTCCCAGGCTGGCAACGTAATTCAAGTTTGCATCGAAGTAAGCCCGGCGTGCTGTTAGCACTCGCAGGAAATCAAATTCCCCAGCCACCTGGGCTTCCTGAACTAGGTCCAGCGTTTCCTGGGCTTTGGGCAGAATTGCTGATTGATACCGTTGTACGTTCGCCTGAGCGACTTGATAGTCTCGCAGTGCGATGGCTAAATTCTGTCGAATCTGCATCTTGAGCCGCTGGACGTTCTGAGTGGCTTCACAGTATTCGGCGTGAGCTGCTGAGATGTTCCCCGTGTTCTTGTTGTTGTAGGGAATCGGCAAACTCAACTGGATATTGGCAAATGCGTCACCGGTTCCGTCATCTCGTCCGACACCAAGTTGACCATTGACGTTGGGAATTGCCTGGACATTCTGACGCTGCATGTTCGCCTGGGCGCGGTGAACACGAGCCTGCGCCGCCGAAATCAATGGACTCTGCGAGACAATCTGTTGGTATAATGCATCGGTCTCTCGCTCTAAATCAGACGGTTGAAGCTCTCCTGCCAATGTGGGAGCCTCCATTCCAGGAACTCCAGCAATGGCAGCCAACTGGTTCCAGGCCGATTCAAAGTCGAACTCAGCCTCCTGGATAATCAGTTCAACTTCATTTAGTTGTATTTCCGATTGAAGGACATCGGGGCGCGTTCCAACCAATGCGTCAACACGCTGTTGGGAAACGTCTACTCCTTTCTCTGCAATGTCTCGGAAGTCACGGGCCAGTTCCAAACGCTTTTGGGCAGCCAGGGCTTCATAGAACTGGATGCGAATGTCGGTGCGGACACGTTGCCGTTGTGCTTCAGCCTGCCACCGAACCGATTCAACATCGTGCCCAATTACCTGTTCGTTCCAGGCGAGTTTGTTGCCGCGGACGAAGGTTTGTGAGACAAATGCACCATGCAGCCCGCCTGCTCCTTCGTTCCCAATCTCTTCCCCGAAGTAGCCGATTGAAGGATTCGGCTTTCGCCCCACTTGATAATGGATTCCAGACGCTTTAGCTGCCACGGCGTTCGCTTGCTGGATCGAGGGATTGTTTTGAAACGCCATCTCCTCCAACGCCTGGAGAGTCAATCCTGTTTGAGTTGGAGAAGAACTTGTCGGCGGGGCGGGCGGAAGTTTTCCAGGTTCCTTCGGGGTGTTGGTCTGCTCGTTCGGGTCAGACTGAAAATTGACAACCTCAATTTGGTCAGCCGAAGTTGTTGACTTTTCAACGGCCTCAATGGACGGACTGGTCAATTCGATAGTTGGTCGTTCCAAAGCTGGCTTCTCTGCCACAGCCACAACCTGAGTGGTCGCTTCCGCAGGCATAATCATGTTTGCGAGTTGAGTTCTCGCCGAAGCACATCCCAGCCCCACAAAGGGAACAAGTCCGATAGAAAGAATATGACGGCGATACGATGACTTGCTCATGACCGGTCTCCTGTAGAGGAATTGCATTGGAAAGAAAGTCTTGATTCAGAATGATGAAATCATGCCAACGTCATTCTAAACCTGAAGCCTGACTCCCAGTGGACCTCTCACCAGCCTGTGCAAGCAACGACACTCGTTGTTTCGAGTCATTCTTATCTGTGGTGCAACTCCATCCACCCCATTTGCGGACTCATCTGCATACGTTTCGGGAAGTATCGAAATTCGAATTTGTTCTCGCGAAGGAACGTGAACGTCTGCAAGATCGTCGCAAAACGGGCACTGGGGAGTTTTAGGCGTCTCGTCTTCCTGCGACCCACTGTCGACACCTGCTTGAGTTGAAGCATGGTGACAACAATGAGACCTGCATGCGCGGGTGAGAGAATCCCCATCGTCAATCAAAGTTGTCCTATTCGGTGAAGCGCACCAACACGGAACTATCGCCTGATACGCCAGCAGGGCGATGAGAAGAACAGGCAAGAATTGACGAAGCGACACGATCTGCATCCATGCAAAACGAAGATTGAGGTTGTGAAGTTGGCCCCCAGACGTTTGGGAGTTGATGGAACATTCCTCCTCATCACTCATCGGAAACGTTCAATCAGCAACTTGCTTAGAATGCATTCCTCCCCGTGAACTAATACAATCGATAAACTTTGCCTTTAGCTGTCGCACAACAGAGTTTTCAATCCCAACTGGGAAAGTCCTAATCGTGTGTGAGATCCGAAATGTCTGGAAGGCGAGAGGAGTAGGCATGGAGTCTAGTTCGAAAATTCTCTCTTGTTTGGTACTTTTATCGCTGGTACACTGAGGAAATAGTTCGTTGCGGTCCGATGGAAGATATTGCATATCGCCCCCCTTAAAGATTACAAATGTTTCAGTTTTCACTCATCACAGTTCTCGTTTTTCGAGTCTTGCTTTGCCCAATTTTTTGTGCGGCGGGTTGTGATGTGGTTTGCGCAGAAGTCGAAAAGAGCAGTTGCAATTGCTCTCAGAACAATTCCTCGCAGGCTTGTGAAAACGTTTCTGATCCGGAACCCTCGGAATCTCCAGGCAATTGCCCAGTTCCTTGTGATTCCAGTTGTATCTGTAAGGGCACGCACGAATCTCAGCATCGAGACGTAGTGGTCTTTTGTGAACAGTTGACGGAACTTCTTCCTGCTGTACTGCACGATGTGGATGTCGAGAAACCGTTTTCCATCCATTACCGATGGCGCGAGGGTCGGCCAGATCTCCTTAATGGTCAGTCGGTGCGCCTCGTCTTCAGCTCTCTGACAGTGTAACTCTCTGCTGGCAGTCCGTCCTATTGATTGGTCATTACTCCGGAACATCCATGTTCCGAGTCGTCCATGGGCTTTTCGATGGACTAGATAATCGTTGAGACGCGCTTCTCGTTGCGTCAACAACTGTTTCTTCCCATTCAGAAGTGGATCGCTCCGTATTCGGTGGCTTTGTCCCTACGGTGGTCAAGGTTCTGGGAAGCACCATTTCAGTGAACCTTTTCCAGCAGGAGAATTATAATGTCCAATTCCATGATGGATGTGACGACCAAGCACGCTACATCTTCTCCACCAAATAAAGTCGATGACAAACCAGTTGAATCGCCTCCTCAAGGGCGATCTCGGGGAGTCTTCGGTCGTACCGCCAGACTCGTGCTTTCCAGCTTAGGACCGACGCTGGTGCTGATTGGCTTCGCAGCGGTATTTTATTATGGACACCATCACGATTGGCGAATCCCCAAGTTTGCTGCATTGACGGGACCAGTAGAAACTTCAGTCGATGACTGGTGCGAAGAGCACGCTGTGCCCGAGTCGATCTGCGTCGAATGTGATCCGACTTTGATGCCAAAAGGTCCCGACTATGGTTGGTGCGCCGATCATGGCGTCCACAATTGTACGCTTGATCACCCGGATGTATCCCAACTCAAGGAACCGCCCTCTCAGAAGGAGCTTGTTGCGGACTTGCAACGAGCAGTGCGAGCATTCGAGATCGCACCTCGCAAAGAAAACAACAGCAGCTGTGGCATCTACAAGACCCGGATTCAATTCGCATCGATCGAAGCAGTGCAACAGGCGGGAGTTGATGTCGAGTTGGTCGAGCGACAGTCGATTGTTGAGTCGATCTTCGGCAACGGCGAAATTGTCTACGATCCAACGCGACTCGCCAGCCTGGCGTCTCGTGTTCCGGGGAGCGTTTGGAGCGTTTCCAAAAACATTGGTGATCCAGTTTCTGAAGGAGAAGTACTGGCGGTCATCGATGCTGTGGAAGTGGGTGACTTGAAGACAATGTTGTTGCGGTCACTCGCTGAAGAAAAACTCCAGCGGCAAAACGTTGCCCGGTTGTCGCAAGCTGGGAAAAGTGGAGCGATTGCTGGTTCGAGAATCCTTGATGCCGAAGCCGCCCTTGCCAAAGCACACGCCGACGTCCTCAGTGCTGAACAATCACTGATCAACCTGGGATTGCCGGTCGATGTAGATCGGCTGCGCGAGCTATCGGAGAAGCAAGTGCTTAACGAACTTCGCATGCTCGGAATCCCTGAATCGTTACGCAACCAGATCAACTTAGAAACTGCTACAACGAATTTGCTGCCGATTCTCTCACCAATGAACGGGATTGTCGTTCAACGATCTGTGACTCCCGGTGAAGTCGTCAATCCATCTCGAATTCTATTTCAAGTCGCCGACACCCAGCAGATGTGGCTGCAACTGAGCGTGCCGCTAGAGAATATGGATCAACTCGAAGTGGGTCAGCAGATCCGATTTACTCCAGACGGGAGTCGTCGTGTTGTTGAGGGGAAACTGGACTGGGTCAGCACATCGGTTGACAAGGAAACACGGATGGTGGGAGTGCGCGCCATTCTCGCCAACACAGATGGAAAGCTGCGGAACGAAACATTCGGCATGGGGGAAATCATCCTGCGCGAAGAATCCGATGCCATCGTGATCCCGACTGGATCATCGCATTGGGAAGGTTGCTGTCAGGTCGTCTTCGTTCGCGACAAAAACTATTTCGACAGCCCCGACAGCTACAAAGTCTTCCATGTTCGTTCCGTCCGATTGGGAGCCATTAACGGTGATGTCACCGAAGTTCTCTCCGGTGTGTTGCCCGGCGAAGTCATTGCGACTGCGGGCAGCGATGTGTTGAAAGCACAGTTACTGAAAAACAATCTTGGTGCAGGCTGTGACTGCGTCGCTGAATAAGGAGAGCAAGGATGCTGAATTGGCTGATAGATTTTTCACTCAAGCACCGCGGGCTGGTGATTCTGGCGGCGTTGCTGTTTGCTGTAGTCGGCGTTTTCTCGCTCCAACAGCTCGATATTGACGCATTTCCGGACACGACTCCGGTTCAAATACAGATTAACACTGTCGCGCCATCACTGGCATCTGAAGAGATTGAGCGGCAGATTACTTTTCCTGTCGAGCAAGCCATTAGTGGTTTGCCGGGGCTGCACGAACTCCGTTCAATCTCGAAGTTCGGACTGTCGCAGGTGGTCTTGATCTTTGACGATGGCATTGACATCTATTTTGCACGTCAACTGATCAACGAACGACTATCGACGGTCGAACTGCCCGATGGGATTCAGCGACCACAGATGGGACCGGTTTCTACGGGTCTCGGTGAGGTCTTCCATTACGTGGTGGTCTACGAAGGAGTCGATCTTTCTCAAGTCTCTCGTGCGGAACGGGTCAAGCGACTCACTGAACTCCGCACCATTCACGACTGGGTCATCAAACCGCAATTGCGTTCTGTTCGAGGCGTCGCGGAAGTCAACAGCTGGGGTGGTTACGAGAAGCAGTATCAGGTGCGGATCGACCCGGACCTGCTACTCAAATATGGACTGACGTTCGAGCAGGTCAGTGAAGCCATTGAATCCAACAACGAGAACGTCGGGGGCGGGACAGTCACCGACGGCAGCGAGATGCTGCTCGTTCACGGCGTCGGTCGAACCGTGAGCATCGAACAAATTGAAGAAATTATCGTAACGGCAAAAGATGGCGTGCCAGTGCATCTTCACGACGTCGCGACCATCGAGATCGGACACGAGATTCGTCGCGGAGCCGTTACGGCTAACGGTCAAGGAGAAGCAGTACTCGGCCTCGGCTTCATGCTGATGGGTGAGAATAGTGATGAAGTCACATGGGCACTCAAGGAGAAACTCGAACAGATCAAGGAAAGTCTCCCTGCCGGTGTCGCGATTCAAACAGTCTACGACCGCACTGAGTTGATCGACCATGTCATTCACACTGTACAAAAAAACTTATTCGAAGGTGGTTTGCTCGTCATTGCCATTCTGTTTATTTTCCTTGGCAATCTCCGAGCCGGATTGATCGTTGCTATGGCGATTCCGTTGTCCATGCTGTTTGCGTTCTCGGGAATGCTGAAATTTGGAATTGCCGCCAGTTTGCTCAGTCTGGGGGCAATTGACTTCGGACTGG
Organism: Thalassoglobus polymorphus; assembly: GCF_007744255.1. GTDB lineage: Bacteria > Planctomycetota > Planctomycetia > Planctomycetales > Planctomycetaceae > Thalassoglobus > Thalassoglobus polymorphus. Next base: position 1,493,332 of record NZ_CP036267.1, read on the forward strand.
TCGTCGACAGTTCGGTGGTGATGATCGAAAACTGTGTGCGGCATTTGGCTCACAATCGAGACGGCAAGAGTCGTCTTGAAATCATTCGTGAAGCAGCGATTGAAGTGCGTAAGCCCACGATGTTTGGCGAATTGATCATCATGATCGTCTATCTACCGATCCTCACGCTGGAAGGCATCGAGGGTAAGCTGTTTCGCCCTATGGCGCTAACGGTAATTATGGCACTTGCCGGATCGATGGTGCTGTCATTGACTCTGATGCCTGTCCTGGCAAGCATCTTTCTTCCGAAGAACATCACAGAGAAAGAGCCGCTCCTGATCCGGGTGCTGAAACGGCTATATGCTCCCGTGCTGCGATTCACGATGCACCACAAGGCATTCATTATCGGTTCAGCTCTGTTGTTGATGGTCAGTGTGTTCGGTCTCGTTGCGCCCAACCTTGGCAGCGAGTTCGTGCCCCGGCTTTCAGAAGGAGCCATCACACTCAACGTGGTTCGACTCGCCGGGACACCGTTGGAAGAATCGATGCGGTACAACACACGCATGGAGCAAGTTCTGCTGGAGAAATTTCCCGACGAGGTCAATCAGGTCTGGAGTCGGATCGGAACTGCGGAAGTCGCGACCGACCCAATGGGCACGGAATTGACGGACCTGTTCATCACCCTGCATCCGCGTGAACAGTGGACGCGGGCGCAGACGCAAGAAGAACTGACCATTCTCGTACAGCGAGAACTTCGTGACCTCCCCGGTCCTCGCCTGGCGTTGTCGCAGCCGATTGAAATGCGAATGAATGAAATGATTTCGGGTGTTCGATCGGATGTCGCAGCGATTCTGTATGGTGACGACTTGGACCTGATGAACGATAAGGCAATCGAGATTGAGCGTGCCCTGAACTCAATCGATGGTGCCGAAGACGTCAAAATCGAACAGATTTCCGGTCAACCGGTTCTTCAAATTCAAGTCAAGCAGGATCAGATTGCCCGCTACGGAGTCTCCGTGCGTTCGGTCATGAACATTGTTCGTTCTCTTGGTAGCAACCATGTTGGCGAAGTGTATGAAGGACAGCTGCGATTTCCTTTAGTCATTCGACTCCCAGAGGAAGCCCGAGCTAACCCTGAAGCTATCGGCAACATATTAGTAGCCACGCCGTCTGGGCAACGCATCCCGCTCTCGCGTCTAACTTCTATTGAGCGAGTGGAAGGTTTCAACACGATTAAACGCGACTGGTATCAGCGTCGCATCACGATTGAAGCCAACGTTCGTGGTCGCGACCTGGGCAGCTTTGTCGCTGAGGCTCAGCGAGTCATCGATGAAAAAGTTCAGCTGCCTGCGGGACGCTATCGCGTGGAATGGGGAGGGCAATTCGAGAATCTCGAACGTGCACAAACAAGGTTGCTTATTGTCGTGCCGATTGCCCTGATGATGATCATGGCATTGCTCTACATGACGTACCGCAACTGGATCGACTCATTGCGAGTTTTTACAGGTGTTCCGTTTGCCTGGATCGGCGGAGTGCTTGCACTTTGGATCCGTGATATGCCGTTTTCGATTTCAGCGGCGGTGGGCTTCATCGCACTGTCCGGTGTAGCCGTGCTCGACGACATGCTGCTGGTTTCCACTATTCGACAGCTGCGCAAGCGTGGTCGTTCGCTGGATGAAGCCGTTGAAGAGGCTGCGATGACCAGATTACGCCCGATCCTGATGACGACTTTGGTGGCCAGTCTCGGCTTCGTGCCGATGGCCTTTAGTACGGGGATGGGCGCGGAAGTGCAACGACCACTGGCAACGGTCGTGATCGGTGGCGTGTGTAGCGCCATGATAATGAGCCTGCTGGTATTACGAGTGCTTTACGTGGTCTTCAATCTGCCCACAGAGAGCCACGATGAAGATGGAGGAGACGATGATGGTCATCGTCTTGAACCAGATGAACCGACCGACCCGGAGACCGGACTGCAGTTTGATTCTGCGTCAAAGCCAGAGTCACAGCAATGGTCCGAACCAACGACGGTCACAAATTAGAAATTCGGCACAGAGCCGAAGGAGAACGAAATGAATTGGATGATGAGTATGCGTGGTCTGTCGCTGGGTTTGCTGGCAACGGCAGCGATTGGACTGGCCGGATGTAGTAACAGCGAAACTGCTTCCGAACCTGATGAATCCTCGGCTGCCGCTAACACAGACGTCGATCACAGCCATGGTGGCTATTGGTGCGTTGAGCACGGAGTTCCAGAGGGTGAATGTGCTCGCTGTGACAAGTCACTGGTCGCAGAATTTAAGGAAGCGGGTGACTGGTGTGAAGAGCATGATCGACCAGAATCGCAATGCTTCATTTGCGGTCCAAAACGGGCGGAGAAATTCATCGCTCAGTACGAAGCGAAAACCGGTCACAAACCACCGGAACCGACTGAGTAGGACGTGATTCCAACTCGACGGAATTAGAAATTGAATGAATCGGTCGGGTGTCGGCAACATGGCACGTGTCGTTGTGTTGCTGACATTCTCGGCTGAGTGCGCAATCATTTGAAGACTGTCTTTAGCGTGTCAGTCGTTCGATTGAGGTGTCTCCAGGCTACTAAACCGTACCCAATTCCTTGATGAACACCGATTGAACCTGTTTCTTGCTCGTCCGAACGAATGGATCGAAGAAAAGACGAGGCGATATACATACAATATGAAATTAGACTTCAAAATACTCACTGGTGTGTTAGCAATCATCGTGATTGGATGTGATAGACAGCCGCCAAAGGACATGCAGTCTTTGGGGAGCGTTGAACCAGTCCATCTGTCAGATACCAACTTCCATATTGAAGTGATTGAAAGTCAAGTGCCGGTTCTCGTCGACATGTGGGCACCGTGGTGCCATCCCTGCATCGCGATGAAACCAACAATTCGTGACGTTACCGAGGACCTCAATGGCACAGCCAAGGTTGGCGAATTAAACATCGAAGAAAACCCCTTCATCAAAGAGAAATATAACATCGACAAGTACCCGATGCTGTTGATCTTCGTCGATGGCAAAGAAGTGCAGCGACTCGTCGGGATGAAGACACACGATGAGTTAGTTGAAGCCGTGGTGACATCTACCGTGCGACACAATGCAGGGGTAAATTGAGCAGAACATGATGGCATTAAGAAGGGAATGCACTCCGAGTTCTGTTTTCGAAATTTACCGGGCCAATTTTAAACGACACATCAAGTATGAGCGGATGCTTTTGAGAATTCTTGCTGCCGCAAACATTGAAATGCAATCGAGGGATGAGTAACGAGGAACTTCTATACAAACTCACGCGTTTTGGTTTCTTTTGGCTCTGACCTTCATTCGTGTCTGAGCCATACAATAGCATCGAAAAAACAATAGAGATTGGTCATGTCATCAGAAATGCAACTGCGAATACGCGGAATAGATTGCGCTGAGGAAGTCACGTTGCTCAAGCGTGAACTGTTGCCGATGGTGGGTAGCGAAGAACGGCTGGGATTTGATGTTCTCAACGGAAAGCTGGTCGTTGAGCGACCCGCAGAAGTCTCAGAGGCGGACATCCTTTCGGCCATTGAGCGAACCGGATTAAAGGCCGAGCCGTGGCAAGATAAGTCGCAGAGCCGAGATGATCTTTCCTTTTGGCAACGCCATCAACGGCTCGTCCTGACTGCTGTCAGTGGGGTGTGCGGACTTGCGGGTTTAGTGGTGCAACTTGTCGCTGGTGAATCTGCACCTGTGCCGGTCACGGCAATCGCGTTGTACAGCACCGGCATTGCCGCTGGACTGTTGATGGTGTTGCCGAAAGCATGGCGGTCGCTTGTTTCATTGCGTCCGGATATGAATCTGTTGATGTCCGTGGCCGTCGTCGGAGCCGTGCTGATCGGTGAATGGTTCGAAGGTGCGACCGTCGCATTCCTGTTTTCGTTTTCGCTGCTACTGGAATCATGGAGTGTCTGGCGTGCCCGTCGGGCCATCGCTTCGCTGATGGACTTGTCACCTCCGACCGCTCACCTGCGGGATAAAGCAGGTCATGTCAGCGATGTCGCTCCGAAGGAAGTGCCGGTCGGTTCAACCGTGATCGTGCGACCGGGTGAGAAGATTCCGTTGGATGGTCTCGTCAGCGAAGGAGCCAGTAGTGTGAATCAAGCACCGATCACCGGTGAGAGCGTCCCTGTTGAAATAGAAAACGGTGACGAAGTCTTCGCGGGAACAATCAACGGCGACGGCCTGCTGGAAATCGAAACGACGAAGGCGGCTGACGATACGACGCTGGCTCGCATCATCAAGATGGTCGGTGACGCCGGCTCCAAGCGTGCTCCCTCGGAAAAGTGGGTCGAGAAGTTTGCTGCGGTCTATACACCTGCCGTTATGATCGTCGCTCTGTTGATGCTGGTGATTCCGCCTCTGGCATTCGGCGAGGAGTGGGCGGTCTGGCTGTACCGGTCGCTGGTGCTACTGGTAATTGCCTGTCCGTGTGCATTGGTGATTTCGACGCCGGTGAGCGTGGTGGCATCACTCGCAGCAGCGGCTCGCAACGGCGTTCTCATTAAAGGCGGTGTGTTCGTCGAAATGCCTGCTCAGTTAAATGCCATCGCCATGGATAAGACCGGCACATTGACACAGGGGGCACCGACTGTGGTAGACGTAGTGCCGATGAACGGACACGACGAAACGGAACTGCTGACTCGGGCCGGGGCATTGGAGCTGAACAGCAATCATCCGCTGGCCAGAGCGATCGTCGAAGAAACAAAACATCGCGGCATGACGATTCCAGCTGCGGAACGATTCGCGACCATTCAAGGAAAAGGTGCTTCCGGCGTGATCAACGGAAAACCTTATTGGCTTGGCTCACACCGTTATCTGGAAGATCGCGGTCAGGAAACGCCCGAAGTTCACAATCAACTGGAAGCGATGCAAGGAGCCGGTCGCACCGTCGTCGTTGTCGGCAATGATGAACATGTCTGCGGATTCATCACCCTGGCCGATGCCATCCGTGAAGAGACTCGTGAGGCGATTCACCAACTTCATGAAGCGGGCGTGAAACAGATCGTAATGCTGACCGGCGACAACGCAGGCACTGCACAAGCGATCGCACAAGAGGCGGGAATCGACGAAGTTCAGGCAGAGTTATTGCCCGAGGACAAAGTCTCCGCCGTCGAGCGACTCGTCGAGCAGTACCAGTTCGTCGCGATGATCGGCGACGGCGTCAATGATGCTCCCGCGCTGGCCCGCGCATCCTTGGGGCTCGCAATGGGCGCCGCCGGAAGCGATGCGGCAATCGAAACGGCCGATATTGCGTTGATGTCGGACGACTTGTCGAAGCTACCGTGGCTGATTCACCACTCGCGACGAACGCTGAGGATCATCCGCCAGAACATTGCCTTCTCACTGGGGGTCAAGGTCCTGTTCGTCATCCTCACGTTCGCAGGACTCGCCTCTCTCTGGGCCGCCATCGCAGCCGACATGGGAGCCTCACTGCTGGTCATCGGCAATGGACTGCGGCTTCTAAAGTCAACCCAAGGCATCCTTTGTTCCTACTCAAAGAGACTCTGAGTTCGCAGGCTGTACACGATAACCAGCATGACTCAAGATAGCCAATATCGCGAGCTCGGGAATTGGGTCGCCAGGTTTCACGCCGACGACCGCCTGTCCCTTCTCGTAGTTGACATCAACGGCGACGACGCCGGGCACCTGACGGATCGCTTGAGCGACCGTCGTCGCGCAGCCTTCACAACTCATGCCTTCAATCTGGAACATAGCCCGGTTCATATCCTCTGTCACGGCGGCGGCATCATTCGTGCCAAACAACACACCGACGTAGCTGGGGAAGAAGAGGAAGGCGACCGCCAGCACCGTCACAACCCACAACATGACCTTGTTCATCGACATCATGTTGAAGCGACGTTTACCGGTCGTGGCACAGCAGTCGTCCGCCACTTCACTTTCCGTGGTACAGCAGTCGTGTCCCGATTCGGCAACAGCTTTCGTGGGACGGTAGGTGAAGTAGAACGCTGCGCCGAGAAATCCGAACGTCACGACCATGAATAGTGGGCGATACGTTTCCAGCGTGGCTGCGATCCCGGCCCCGGACACGCCAACCGCCAGCAGAAGCAGCGGTAGCCAGCAACAGGCCGAGGCCATGATCGCCGAGACGACAGTGCCGATCTTGGCGATTTTCTCGCCACGGCCTGTCGATGATTTCGCCGTCGATGTGGGCGTCACGTTCAAGTCATTCATCCGTATTTCCTCCTGAGCGATTTGGATACCTTTCGTCACACTCCCCAGACAGCACGAACCGCTCGGATTGGAAGTCTCACAGTGACAGCCGGGGTCTTTCATCTTCGCCCGGATGTCTTCCAGAGCGTCGGAGCGGCCCTTCGCGCCAAGTTCCTCTTTGATGCTGCCAACCGAATGCCCGAAACAGTAGCACAGGGCGCGCTCCCCGCTGGACTCCTTCTCACCGACCGGAACTTTCAGTTGCGACTCGGTGAACTGCGTGTCTTCTTCCTCAGCGAAGTACACTACGTCGCAGTCCTGCGATGGGCAAAACCGCCAGCCAGTGTCATCTTTGACGGATGCGCAATCTTCACTTGCCGTAGCACAGCAGGATCGACTGTCTGCTGTGAACTTTTCGGCGAACTCGTCATCGAGCAACGCGCCGAGCGTCAATGTGCTCACTCGTTTGGCCTTGTGTCCACAGGACGGACACTGAACCCTCTTCGTTGTCTCGGTCTGCTTGCTCATCACATCGTTACTCCGTGTTCGTGCTCACCTTGATTGCTTCATGGACATTTCTCCTGTATTATCGAGGTTGCACTTACGTGTAAGGTCAAGCCGGATTCGCGATTTCTTGACTTTTTCCTGAGAAAGTCAGCGTTGCGCCGTTTTTGCACATGGCCGGTGAAGAATTGAAATGAGCAAACGACTGACAATTAGTGAGGTGGCGAAAGCCGCTGGCATCCCCATATCCACTCTTCGCTACTACGAGCGGATCGGTCTCGTTGAACCAGAAGATCGTAGCTTTGGGAACTACCGACTCTACAGTGACCATTCGCTTAAGAAACTGAAGTTCATCCGAGCGGCGCAAGCCATCGGCTTCACACTGGAAGACGTCAAATCACTGCTTGCCGACGGCGAAGGCAAAGCACCAACGTGCGGCAACGTTCAGGACCTCATTGAAGCACGATTGACCGATGTCGAAGAACGCCTCAAAGACCTGCGGCACGTTCGCAAAGTGCTGAAGTCTGCTCTGGACCAGTGTCAGGGTCAAGAGCAAACAAAATGTTGCCACGTCGTGAAGGAGCTCAAGGCGTTATAGAATAAGTTTGTCACATAGATAGTCAGTCATGTGACTCGAATGACGGCTTCTGCTATCGGGTTGATTGATCGTTTTTGACGTTGATATTTTGCTAGTCCGTACACTAAGTAATATTGATGCCGCGATTAGGATCTACGGAGCAGACCTAAGATTTCAAGAGATCTTTAATTCGTAACGTTGGAAATTCTTGCTACATCTGTACGGAATTTGAAGAATTCCTATCCCCCCAAATAACTCATCAATCTCACGGTACAGTGTTTGCGTAGATCGTAGAAACACAACAACTTTCGCTTCGCGAGCGAATTCGCCCATTAAATCGTATCTGAGCTTGCGAAGTTTTCGTGAGGCAGGAAGAAGCATTTCATTGCTTGGTGGCAATTACGAGATTGCTCACAAACACAAACTGAGATCAATATGACCGACGAAATCAATAGCAGCAATTCCAAGTACAAAGAAGGAAGTCTTTCCCTCCCCGGTGCAGTGGCGATGGGGACTGGCGTGATGATTGGGGCAGGAATTTTTGCTCTCACCGGTCAGATGGCAAACCAAGCGGGGAGCCTGTTTCCCTTTGCGTTTCTATCAGCTGCACTGGTCACGGCATTCAGCGCGTACAGCTACATCAAGATGTCGAATGCTTATCCATCTGCGGGTGGCATCGCAATGTATCTGAAAAAGGCTTACGGAGAAGGAACGGTCACCGCCGGCTGCGCGATGTTGATGTACTTCTCGATGGTCATTAACGAGAGTCTGGTCGCTCGGACCTTCGGGGCGTATACCTTGCAGTTGTTCGACGTCGAGAAAGATTCTTGGCTTGTCCCAGTGCTTGGCGTAGGTCTGTTAGTGTTTGCGTTCATTGTGAACATCATGGGCAACGATTTTATCGGCAAGATGTCGATGATCACCGCTGTCATCAAGATTGGCGGCATTGCCATCTTTGCGGGCATTGGGCTATGGCTCTCGGGTTTCTCGTTTCAAACCGTCACCAGTATGAAAGAAGCAGGCGGAGGAGGCTTTCTGGCAGCCACAGCCTTGGGGATTCTGAGCTATAAGGGATTCACGACCATTACGAACAGTGGTGGAGAACTAAAGGATCCACACAAAAATGTCAGCCGGGCGATCATCATTTCGATCTCGATCTGCGTCGCTTTGTATCTACTCGTGGCGTTTGCCGTCGCTGGAAGTCTGAGCCTCGACGAAATTATCAAGGCCAAGGACTACGTGTTGGCGGAAGCGGCTCGGCCCGTGCTGGGGCAGTATGCGGTGTGGTTCACTGTCGGCATCGCGATTGTTGCGACTGTTTCAGGAGTCATTGCAAGCACCTTTGCCGTCTCACGTATGTTGGCGATGCTCTCCGAGATGGGGCTTGTGCCACATCGCCATCTTGGCATGCCGGGAGACGTTCAGAAACACACGCTCGTGTATACAATCGTTTTGGCGATCCTGCTCACAATCTTTTTTGATTTGAGCCGTATCGCTTCGCTGGGAGCGATCTTCTACATCATCATGGACATCGCAATTCATTGGGGCGTCTTTCGTCATCTCAAGGAAGACATCAAAGCCAACGACTTCATTCTGATCTCGGCAATCGTCCTCGATGTGATCGTTCTAGGAGCTTTTCTCTTTGTCAAAGTCTCCTCTGATCCACAAGTTTTGATTGTGGCTGCAGTCGGCCTGGTGATGATCTTCGCAGGAGAGAAATGGTTCCTAAAATGGAAACCGGACTACCTGACCGAAGATGATATGCGTAACGATTCCTCGCATCACGACGATGAACCAGCTTCTTGACCATCACAAGGCGACCGCATGCTTGAGTTTCATTATTTTTGGACGGTTATTGGCGGCTTGGTTGTGCTTGCCCTGACCGTCGATGCCGTTGTGACGACATTGCTACTCAGTGGAGCAGGTTTTCTTTCGAAATATCTCACCCGTTTCATTGGTCGATTTTGCATGAGCCGTGAGCGTGAGTTCATTTCAAAGAACGCATCGGTCTTTGCATTGTTGGCGACGTTCGTACTGTGGTCGCTGCTACTCCTGGCCGGCTGGGCGTTGATTTTTTGTGGCTCGTCGGAGGCTGTCATTGAGAGTGAAAACAAAGATCCTGCCGATCTGCTGAGCAGGATTTACTTCGCCGGGTTTACGATTACGACTTTAGGAACGGGGAATTACATCCCGAACGGACCACTCTGGCAACTGCTATCCGTAGCGGCCGCGGCAAATGGGTTCTTCATCGTTACGATCTGTGTGACCTACACATTTTCTGTGCTGACAGCGTTGAATGAGAGGCGTTCGATCGGGGTGGCGATCGGACATCTGGGGCACACTCCAGTCGACTTATTGAAGTATGCCTTGGACGCGGAGTCGCGACAGTTGATTTCTAATCAACTACAAGATTTAACACTTCGGCTTCAACTGGCGAGCGTCAAGACCGATGCGTATCCGGTCATCGAGTATACGCATGTTCCTGACCGTCAGCACTCCTTTGCCATTGGCGTCGCCAAACTGGGGGAAGCTTGCCTTCTGAGCGAACAGCTGATGCCGTCAGCTCAATCGTTTCCTAAAGTCATCACCGATCCATTATGGAAAGCTGTATATCTAATTACAGGTGAAACCAATTCAAACGGTGAGGAGTCGGCGGACTACTCAGCCCAATTGTTGATGCCGTATTTCGATCAACTTGACGCCCAGATGAACTGCGAAGAGAAACTGAAAATGCCACCAGCCAGCGAAAAGCGAGATCGCCTTTCTGCATGGCTGGCGTGGCATCATCGAGATTGGAATGACGTGTACGGGGAAGGCTGAGGCCTAGTTTCGATCGGTAAAATGCAGTCTACGAATGACCTTCATGCATCATCATTTTCTCCATCATTCCGGGTGGCGTCTTTTTGTAGTCAGCGGGGTTGCCGAAGCGGTTGACGATCTCGGTAAAGATGGCGCCTTTTTCGATCTTTTCATCGGTCTCCATGACGCGATGAAACAGATCGTCAGGCAGCACACGCATTGAGGTCATCAGACCTTTCATCGACATGGGGGCCGCTTCTCGCATCCCTTTCATTTCCCTGGGTTGCCAGACTTTCTTCATGAACTCCATGCTCATTTCCATGCCCTGCATCTTTTGAGGATAGCCCGGAGGAGCTGTTCCGTGTCCTGTTTTTGAAACAGTCACTGTCGGCCGGACGTCGAGGTTTTCCATGTACCGATCAACCGAAACATTCTCGCGGATACGGGGACCGTTTTGACGAGTCATGTGATTCATCATGTGATGGATCATATGACAATGGAACTGCCAATCGCCCGGGTTGTTGGCAATAAACTCAAATTCGCTGGCTTGAGCAACCGCGACGAGTTCTGTATTGCGTGGAATCCAAGCCGTTTTGGGTGCTCGTGCACCTTCATGGGCAGTGACCCAGAAGGTGTGGCCGTGCATGTGGATCGGGTGGTGCTGCATCGGACTGAAATTGATCAGTCGTACACGCACCCGTTCGCCATGTTTGACGACACAAGGAGTTGTATACGGTCCGCTACGCCCGTTGATTGTGTGCCAGTTCCAGTCCATCGACCATGAATCCGAGACTGTTTGATTCGGCAGAATGAAGAAGTTCTGGAAGACGAGCATGAAGTCGCGGTCGACCGGCGGATCAAACGGCTTGGATGGATGCACGACAATCGGGCCAACCATACCCATTGCTTCCTGCATCGCGACATGCGAGTGATAGAAAAACGTCCCTTCTTCGTGGACATCAAATTCGTACTTGAAGGTCTTGCCGGGTTTGATCGGATTCTGCGTCATTTCCGCAGCGCCGTCGTACTGCACCGGCATTTCGAACCCATGCATATGGAAGTTTGTCGCTTCGCTGAGATTGTTGGTGACCAGAATGCGAATACGATCGCCCTGGTTGATCTCGATCAACGGACCGGGCAGGCTGCCGTTATACCCGTAGACGTTCATGTGGTAGCCAGGCAGGAATTCACGACTGACTTCTTCGGCTGAAACGTGAAACTCCTTCACTCCATCGACCATCTTGAACGGGAGTTTCTCCAGATCAGGAGTGGTAATGGGGGCGGGACCGTCAGCTGGTTTGCGAAAGCCGGGGACAAGCTTCCCGAGGTAATAGTCGCTATCCGGATCGTGACCGCGTGAGGGTTGATAGCGAGAGAAACCATCGTATTCGGCTTCGACATGTGAATGCTTGTGTTCGACTGTCGGAGGAAGAGGCTTCTTCGGGACGCCCGGTCCTGTAGCCTCTGGAGCTGGTTCTTGTCCCTGTGAGACAGAGGCTCCCGCAGAGAACGCGACGGCAGCCAGAGTTCCCTTCTTGAGAAAGTCTCGCCGACCTTGGGGGGAAATTTCGTTTGACATGATTCAGACCTTCGTTAATCAGCGTGGGATTCAAGGAATAATCCCTTAATGATCGATATGTAGATGGCGTCGAGAACGGGTGAAGTTCGAGTCGCCGATTACCGTGGTTTCGGCACAGAGTCGATGTGTCCACCTGGCAATGGACCGCTCGGGGTTTGTAGACCACCATGGAGCAGGAAACCGTCAATCAGAATTTCGCTGGTCCGTTGAGCAGAGAGATTCATCACGTACTCGACACGTGCTCGTGTGTAGTCGTCGTATGCCTGCAGAACGTCATCCCAGGCAATGCGATTGGCTTTGTAGCTCGAAAGCACCAGGCTGTACGCTTTCTTTCGTTCGGGCAGAATGACCGTTTCATAATTCTGCACGTTTTGCGCAGCTGTCAGGTAGCGTCCATATTCAACGGACAGGCGTCGACGCAGATCGAGCTCGGTTCTTCGAATCTCACTCTGCTGACGGCTGTAGTCAGCTTCCGCCTGCTTAATCGTGCCTTGGTTACGATCATAGAGTGGAATTTCGAGCGACAACATGGCGCTGTAGGTCGTTTCCCGCGCATCAAAGTTGTAGCCGGCACCAGTCCCAGCGACGATATCGGGAACCCACTCGACTCGTTCTCTCTGCACTGTAATTAAATCTTCGCGGAGCTTAGCGTGAGCGGCGCATAATTCCGGGCTTTGAGCAAGAATGGTTGCGTAGGCTGCATCAAAGTCAATGAGATCTCTTGACGACTTGAGTTCTCCGTTCAAACTGGGAACTGATAATTCCGCACCTGTGAGTGAAATCAATTCGAGTAGATGTTGACGGTAATCGTTTTGAGCATTCATCACTGCCAGTCGATGCTGTTGCAACAATGCATTCGCTTGGTGTGCTTCAGCGCGGGAAGCCTGCCCCACGTTATATCGCTCTCGAATCGTGACGAGGTTGTCTTCTGCATTCTTGAGCAGTTCCTTCTTCAAATCGATGATCTGGCGAGCAGCGAGAGCTTTAACGAAGTGAATTCGCACATCATTGCAAACACGGTACTGCTGAGCGACAGCGAGAAATTCTGCAACTTTGGCTCGTTGCAGATACTTGTTCTCACTCAGTTCGAGCTTGCCTGCCGTGACGAATCGTTGTTCGATCTCCGCTCCCTGCCATTCTCCAGCTGTCCCGCCAACCCCAATTTGCTCACCGAGATAGCGTAAGGTCGGATTCGGATAGAGTCCTGCCTGAATTGCACGATTGAGCTGAGAATTGATGTGCAATCGCGACTGACGGATGGTCGGATTGTATTCCGCAGCCATGCTGAGGAACGCCTCCAATGTGTAATCTTGATTATCGAGCACCTCCCCTGGATCTGAAAAAGCCCAAGTTGGACCAATGGTATTGGGAGTGGGTGGTGGAGCGAGGAACTCACGACCAGCTTTATCACTGGACACCGTGTCACTCTCCAGTGGAATCGGAAGAGCTTTGGGTGCAGAAGGCACATGAAGTTGGTGAGATTCTTGCGCAACGATGGAGCTTCCCCAAAGTAACGTTGCGAAGATACTCCCGGTCACCACGACATTGTACTTAACTTTGTTTTTCACCGATTCATCCCTTCTGTCGGTCGTCATCTTATGATCATGTCGTATGGTGGATCGGACCATTTGTTGACACAAAGTGATCGCGATTTTCGATCAGTCTTGATGCACAATTAAGCAAGCAGAAGAGAATGCCATTATCGGAATAATCGTTAAAGTTCGTCGCGTGATTTCAAGAGAATCGAGCGGTTTCGCTCATGAATCCGAAAGTGCTTCAAAACCAGTGACAACGTCTAAGAGTTCCTCGGTGATCGACGTTTGGCGGGTTTGTTGGTAACTCATCCGCAATTCGCTCAGACGATCTTTAATATTTCGTTCAGCAGCTTGCATGCTGGCAATGCGACTGGCGTTCTCACCAGCTAAAGATTCCGCTGAAGCACGAAAGAGGCAGACGAATATGTACTGCTGGATCAGTTGAGAAAAGAGTTGACGCTGGTCCATCGTGTAACGGGGAAGAGTCCGAGATTCCCAGCGTTTTTGACGCATCTTCTGGAATTTTTCAGGACCAATGGGCAGCAACTCGAACTGAAATGGTTGATATGATGATGCAGATTGTCGCTGGTTGTAAAGGAGTTGAACACTTCCCAGTTTCGCTTCCGACCTCCAGTGGTCAATTCCTTGCAGCAAATCCTGCACAATCGTTGTGATCTCTGATGCGGAGCCAGCGACTGGAAAGACTCGATCCACTGTGTAGCCATGTTCTTCGAGTCGACTCGCGACTCTTGCACCGACCGCCATGAATGACCACTTCTCTTTTTTCTGTTGTAGTCGCTCTGCCATCACATCGGTGGTGAAATTCACAATCTGCTCGTTGAATTGACCACACATTCCCTGATCTGAACCGAAAATCACGACCCCCGTCCGAGGATTTGTGCGGTGCTTGTCAATTTCTGGGGCAGTCGCTTGATTCCAGAGAAGAATACGTAGCCCGTCTTCGATTGTCCCGTAGTAGCCTGCGAGCGATTCTACAGCGAGTTCATATTGGCGAATGCTCACCGCAGCCAGAGTTTTCATTGTCCGCACGACTGAGGAAAGATCTTCAACATTCTTGATTTGTCGTTTGAGTGTGTCGAGAGTTTGCATTTCAGAAACATTTCTAGTTACGCGAGCAATCGATCATGCTTTTATCGCCGAGGTGAACAAAGTCGACACACAAACATTTAGTCGATTCATAAGGTTTTCTGGGCAGCGTCGATAATCAGTTGTCGATCTTCAGCAGTGAGCTTTTCACCAGCTTCAATTCGTTCACAAAGATCGGAAAGGTGATTGATCATTGATTGCCGAATTGCTATTTCCGTTGACTGCAATGAGGCCATTTCCAGTGAATCCAGTAACCCCGAAGTTGTTGCAACCAAAACAGCGATCTGCTCAGCGACAGAAAGTGGTTGATACTGAGGTTGTTTGAAAATCTCCCGGACACGTCGACCTCGTTCCAGAGTGGCACGAGTTTCCTCATCCAGGCGACTACTGAAACGAGAGAATGCCTCAAGCTCTTCAAATTGAGAGTAAGAGAGTCGCAAGTCTCCTGAGACTGAGCGATACGCTGCGAGTTGTGTTTTCCCACCAACTCGTGATACGGAACGACCGACATCGACCGCCGGGAGAATTCCTTTCTGAAACAGGTCGGGTGAGAGATAAATTTGTCCATCAGTAATCGAAATCAAATTCGTCGGAATATAAGCTGAAACATTTTGAGCCTCAGTCTCCGCAATTGGCAGCGCTGTCAGCGAGCCACCACCATGCTGCTGGTTGAGGTGAGTAGAACGTTCGAGAAGACGTGAATGCAGATAAAAGATATCTCCCGGAAACGCTTCTCGTCCGGGAGGGCGACGCAGTAAAAGGGACAACTCGCGGTAAGCTCGTGCATGTACGGTCAGATCATCGTACACAACGAGAACATCTTTGCCTTGCTCCATGAAGTATTCGCCAATCGTTGTGGCGGCATAAGGAGCCACAAATTGCATTCCTGGAGAGGAGTCTCCTTCAGCGACGACGACTACAGAGTACTCAAGGGCACCTCGCTCACGCAGGTCTGCAATCGTCTTCGCTATCGCTGTGTTACGCTGTCCGATTGCACAGTAGATGCAGATCACATCTTTATCGGTTTGATTTAGAATGGTGTCGATCGCAATCGCTGTTTTACCGGTTTGACGATCACCGACAATCAATTCTCGTTGTCCACGCCCAATCGGGATCAGCGCGTCGATCACTTTAATTCCGGTTTGTAAAGGCACCGTCACAGGATCGCGATTCATAATCGGTGCTGCGTCCTGCTCGCACGGTCTTCGCTGTTGAGTCTGTACTGGTCCGAGTCCATCTAAGGCACGTCCGACAGGATCAACGACGCGTCCAATTAGAGAATTTCCGACGGGGACATCAAGGACACGATGAGTTCGACGGACTTCATCACCCGCTGCTAACGAGTCATTCTGGTCCAACAGGATGACACCGATCTCATTTGCGTCGAGATTGAATGCCATCCCCAACTGATTTCCAGGAAAACGCAAGAGTTCTTCTGAACGTGCGTCTTTCAGACCATTCACACGAGCGACACCCCGTCCGACTGAAGTCACTTGTCCTGTTTCTGTCAGTTTCAGCTCGAATGGATGTGAAGACTGCAGCGAGTCCAATGCTGCAAATGTCTCATTCAAAACAGAATTCATTTCAGTCGCATCTTCTCGCAACGTAAACTCCTTATTTCAGTCAGCAAAATGAGCGTTATGATTGAGTCGCAATGCCAAATTCTGTTTGATGATCGAGGGGGGCATCTTGATGGTTCACTGAGGCGAAACCAATTTGAAGCAGTCCTGACAAATCCTCTTGCAATGTCTCAAGTGCCTCGTTGACAGTCCAGGAGAGTTTGCGACCCGGAACCATCAACTCAATCCCGCAAAGAGACTCTGGTCGAAAGCGGAATTCGTAATCGGTGTCTACCGAAAAGGTTTCTTTAACTGCATCAGTAATTTTCGTTTGCTGCGTCGCAGACAATGCAAACGCGGTGACAATGGCGCCCCCGTCATCCGATTCTTGCAGGAACTTCTCGATCTCTTGTTTGGCAGAAGGCGTGAGTTGTTTAAGTTTTTGAAGAAAGACTGTGATCACCTGTTCTTCAAGCTTTACGTCTGCGAGTTCGCTCAGGATTTTTCGCGCTGTGTCATAGGCATGGTCCGCAGTCCGACGCTGAAGCTCTTGAATAAATGCCTCTTGCTCTCGTTGAAGTCCTGCGAACCATTCCTTGCGAGTTTTCTCCACATCAGTTCGAGCAGTCTGAATCTGTTCGTCACGCCATTTCTGAACGTCGTGTTTTGCTTCTGCGACCAGCTTTTCACGGACTTGCTCAAGCTCCTGAATTTTATTCTCGTGGATCAACGCTTGTTGCTCTGAATGTTGTTTCGCTGCATCTGCGTCATTGAGCTTCGCTGCGATTTTTTGTTCACGTTCATTCATTGCTTGTATGATTGGTCCATAGAGGAATCGCTTTAAGAGCCAAACCAGGACCAGAAAGTTGAGAATCTGAGCAAGAAATGTAAACCAGTTTATCGACATCTGTTCGTCCTGGTGATGAGGTTATTGAGTCGCTGCGGCTTCGAGAAAAAAATTCCAAAATGGATTTGCAAAGATCAAAATCATCGAGACAACAAAGCAATAGATTGCAGTCGACTCCACCATTGCCAAACCAACAAATAGTGTTCTGGTGATTGTGTTAGCCTCATCGGGTTGTTGAGCGATGGCGTTGAGAGCTTGAGCCAACGCGCGACCTTCTCCGAGTGCCGGTCCAATCGAACCAATAGCAATCGTCAAACCTGCGGAGATAATGGAAGCTGCCGCGATCACCGTTTGCGTATCCATAATTAGTTTCCTTCTGAATCAAGAGTTGAAGTGGACTGTGCTTGAGTTGCGGATGCGATATAAACCATCGCCAGGATTGCAAAAATGTAAGCTTGAATCATGCCAGTGAGTAAGCCGAAGAGTTGCATGACAATGGGAACGAATAGAGGCACGAATCCCAACAGGATTGCTCCAATGACTGTACCGCTCATCATGTTTCCGTAGAGTCGGACAGCGAGTGCCAAAGTTCGAGAGAGTTCTCCGATGATATTAAAAGGGAGCATAAACACCGAAGGTTGCAAGTACTGTCGTAGATAAGCACTGAGTCCAGTTTTAGAGATTCCGTACACCGGGACAGCGACAAACACACATGTCGCTAGAGCTGCTGTCGTCGAGAGCGAACCTGTCGGAGGATAATAACCGGGCACAATTGCTAGTAAATTCGAAATTGCAATGAATAAAAACAGCGTCCCAATAAATGGGAGGTAGGAGCCGGTCTGTTGACCGCTGACTTCACGAATTTGATTCTGTAAAGTCTCGACCAACACTTCCAACAAGTTCTGTCCGCGTGAAAAATTTGTGTCACTGGAGAGTGTGCGCGTCATCAACCAGGAAAGAGCGACCAGCACCGCCATCGAAATCCAGGTAAAGATCAACGTCTGATTTAAAACGAACGGTCCCCATTCCCAGATTGGGGTATCGGGATTGATCTGAATTGCGTTCATTTGATTACCTCAGCAGGTGCATGCTGCGAACGCGGCTGTAACCATAGTGTCATCAGAATGCGAGAGATGACAAAACCGAACAGGCAAGCAAGAGCCCGCTCCCATTGACCAGCCATGACAATCCAGAATCCGAATAATGTGATTGACATCCTGACGAGAAAGCTTCCCAGAAACAACAATGCTGGTTGCTTCGTTCGTGGCAACTGACGAATAGTGAGCCAAAGGCTTCCATAAAAAAGGAGTCCCAGTAGTCCACCTGCGAGAAGTGATAACATGAGTTCCAGAATGCTACTTTGCATTTCCCGAGCCTTTCATCTCAGCATGTTCAGTTTGTTTGCGATGCGGCGGGATCTCTTTAGATCGTTCACGTTCCACCCATTTCCAGGCATTGAGACAGCCAATGAAAATCCCGAAAAGCAGCAACATGAGTGCAAATGAGTAGGGACTCCGCCAGGTCGTGTCGATCCAAACTCCCACGCTGACTCCGATCAATGCTGGAATCGCCACCGACCAACCAACGAGTCCCATCATCCCTAAACCAAACCAGACACTTTGATTCTTTTCTGATTGCGCCCTGAGTCTACGAGCTTCTTTCGCTGCGACCTGCCGTTCAATTTCAGAGCGTTCAGTGTTGTGATTCTCATTCGTCGATTTAGACATGAGAGCGCTCCTTCAATTGTAGAAAACGACGTGCAAAATCGACTTCCAGTTGTGCAATTGCAGTGCGTGCAGCACGTTCACGGTCATCGAGTGATTCAAACTCGTACTTCACCTTTTGCCGGAGTTGCCCCAAATCTGTTCCGCGAACGGCATGTCTGGTCGAAACACGAATGATCGAATCTGTCTTGACCAGGATCCCTTCTCCAACGGCAAGATACTGTTCAACCTGATCTTCTGTTTGAAATGTTAAGATTCCAGGAACAAGTGCGGACACAAAATCGACATGTTTCGGTAATAAACAGAACAATCCGTTTTGCCCCTCGGCGACCACTTTCGTTACGGTTTCGTCAAGTAAGATTGATGTTGGTAAAAGGACTTTCAGTATCATGGGGAGACCTCCTTCCGTTGAACTTCATCCACAGCACCGATCATGTATAACGCTCGTTCTGGCATGTCATAGAATTCATCTTCCAAAATTCGTTCGCACCCCCTCAACGCATCTTCTAAAGAGACGATGCGCCCTTCGTGACCAGTAAATTGACCAGTCGTGTAGAACGGTTGAGTCAGGAAGCGTTCCAGCCGCCGAGCCCGATTGACGGTTTTCCTGTCTGTACTCGAAAGTTCCTCTAAACCAAGCATGGCGATGATGTCTTTGAGGTCTTCGTATTGCGCAAGCGTTCGACGAACGTCTTGAGCAATACGATAATGTCGCTCCCCCACGATGGGAGGCATCAACATTTTTGAGCCGGATTGCAAAGGATCAATCGCAGGGTAGAGTCCTTCGGAGGCTCGCTTTCTGGAGAGCACAATTGACGTTGAGAGATGAGCGAACGTATGCACAGCAGATGGATCGGTGAAATCGTCAGCCGGAACATAAACCGCCTGAACAGAAGTGATTGACCCATTGGAAGTCGTACAAATCCGTTCTTCCAATTCCGCCAAGTCGGACGCCAATGTTGGTTGGTAACCAACACGAGAAGGGAGTTCGCCCATCAAGCCCGAGACTTCGGTCCCCGCTTGAACAAATCGGAAAATATTGTCAATCAGTAGAAGGACATCCTGTCGGCAATCGTCGCGGAAATATTCTGCCATCGTCAACGCTGCATGCCCGACACGATAACGCGCTCCTGGCGGTTCATTCATTTGGCCGAAAAGCATTGCCGTGTTTTCCAAGACTCCCGCGACTTTCATCTCCCGGTATAATTCTTCAGCTTCTCGACAGCGTTCTCCAATACCGCAGAAGAGACTGACACCTTCGTGCTCACCCACCACGTTATTAATGAGCTCCGTGATTAACACCGTTTTGCCAACACCAGCTCCTCCAAACAGCCCCGCTTTTCCACCCCTTTCAAGTGGAGCCAACACGTCAATCGCTTTGATACCTGTCAGAAAAATATCAGCATGTGTTGGACGATCAACGAGCTCTGGTGACTCGTGATGAATCGATCTCCATTCGCAGTTGGAAAAGCGCTCTCCTTGATCGACAGGCTCACCAAAAACGTTCAGCATTCTCCCGAGCAATTCACGCCCAACCGGAACACGAAGTGGATGACCTGTGTCCTCAATCTTCGCACCGCGTGCAAGACCTCTTGCGGGAGTCAATGCGATTCCACGGACGGTCTGATTGTCGAGTTGCGTCAATACTTCGATGACGATCTCGCCATCGTCCCCCGTATGCAACTCATGATGAACCGGAGGCAACGATTCTTTGAATTCAGCATCAACAACACTCCCTCGGACTGAAACGACCGTTCCAGAGTTCAGATTTGTGTCTTTATTGAGTTGGTTCACGATTAAGTTACCAGATGTTGTGTTTGATGTTTATCGAACGGTCAAGAACGCAAATCCAATACCTGTCGCCTTAACGATGTCCAGGTTTTACAGATTTATTGGTTCCTCGCAAAAAGTCTTTGGTTTAGGTTCCCGCTCGTGTAGCGATCACACGACCTGTCAATGCAAAATCGCTCAGCGATGGGCGTATTCGCCCGCAACGGGTCTGCAAGCAAACAGATCAGATAATTTGCTTCTCGACCTATTCAAAAAGGTCATCCGAAATTCTTTAGGCATCCTGTGGGGCTCAGAACATGTTATAGGATTTTGAACCAAAACGTATGCTCGTTCTCGCCGCAAAATGACTTTGATGAGTTGTGTGTTCATTTCGCTTAACGTTCTCTGATCATGTTTCCAACCCAGCTGGTTAAGTGACGCTATACCTGGAAGGATTGGCTTCAAACTCTGTTGCACATGCTGAACAGCAGAAATAGATGACCACGTCATTGATCTTCTTTGTTGTCCCAGCGCACTTCGGATCAAGCCACATCCCGCAAACAGGGTCGCGAACAGTCGCAAGATCTCCCTGAGTTTCCACCGTCTCGCATGCCATGCAAAAGCAAGAAGGGTGTTGATAGTGTTCGGTACGATAAACTTCCAACAATTGCTCGATCAATTTTTGAGGGTGGTTATCATAGATCAACCGAGCTCCTGTCTCTTTCTGACAAGCCTTCAAGATCTGTGGGATGACATCGGTAATTCCACCGGTCCCCGTGAGAACGCCAATAAGCTTTCCTTCATCATAGGCGATTGCCAATTCTCCTAACGTCCCGCTGCTCCCACCTACAATCACCACGATGTCAGAAGACCGAATATTGACAACTTCACGCCCCATCAACCCGCTACCCGTGAATATGAGTACGTCGTGAAACTCTGCGGGAGAATGATATTTATAAAGATGTTCGTCGAGACTCAGCCCTGGCGAAATGCCGATTACCTGCCCTCCAACCGTATGTGCTCCTTGTGCAGCGGCAAGAGGAAGACCTGGACAGGCACCAGTAATCGTGACGCAGCCAGCCCGGGCAATCTCTTCGCCAAGCAGTCGAGCGGTTTGAAGCGTTTCAGTATCCTGTCCAGTGGCCGCACTTCCCATCACTCCAATTTTCAATGACATGCGTTGACCAGGAACAGCTTGGAGTCCTCTTTTTTGATCGTTCATTACGTTTTCTTTGTCTACAAGTTCTTGTCTGGATCAACGGTTAGCAAATGGCATACCCAGGTTTGCCGTTCAATCTCCGCCCCTCTAACCGGCGATGTAGCTCAACACAGGGCGAATTGACCGAGGACGGTGACAGCTTGGTCCTAAGAATTGGAAACAGATTGATCGGAGATATGAGTTGATACTTTAATCAGAAGCTCTGAGGGTGTGGCAAGCAGACTTTCTCAGAAAATTATTGAGCACAGTCATTTCGGCACAAGAAGTGCCTCATCCACCTGTCACCTCAGTGATTTTCGATCGAGGATCAAACGCAATGAACTCTCAAGAAACCACAATTCTCTACGTTGACGATGACGAACTGTCACGAACAACCGTTTCTCGTCGACTGAGAAGAATGGGGATTCGTGTTTTGGAAGCCAACTCTGCGGAGTCGGCATTTTCCTATCTCGGTACAGAGGATGAAATCGATCTCTTGCTACTTGAGCCAGCAGTGAACCAGCTCTTTGGTCTGGAGCTTTATCGCACGTTGATGAGTCAAGGGCGATTCCTCGCCACGGTGATTTGTACAGCCGCGGTCGAAGAGATTCCGGAAGAAGTTTTGCAAGCCTCAAAGCTTCCAGCCGATTGCTATTGCCGGAAACCATGTTCATTCAATGAACTGTTGCTCTGTATTCAAACGGCCTTGAAACAATCACCAACAGCAACTGAAGGGGCTTGATTTCGTACAGCCATTGGAGAATTAAATCAATCTTCAAATGGGTGATGCATTCTGCTGTGCGAGTTCACAAAGAAAGTGAGGAATGTCTAGAATCGAAGTGATTGTCGAGAAGACTGCTCTAACCAGCGGATGGATCGCGCCCAAGATAGGGCATTAGCTTTTCGACCTCCTGCACATCTTTGAGGCCGACGACCGAAACCGACCGCTTACCGACTCGCCATGTGGCAGCAATTTGCTGATCGAACTCCATGACCGTCGTCGGTTTTCCACCACAGTCGCACTGTCGTTTTTCCCGATGACCGAACCAAATCGCTTGTTCAGCATCATGTTCAAACACGACAAAAGGGTCTCCAGAATCACTGGTGCAAATTGTCTTGACGCATTCACAGCAAGGCATCTTCAGTAATTGAATCGATTCGACCGTATAGCCGCTGGGCAGCGAATTCGCGACGACAGGACGATAGCCGACTTGTTTTGTTGCAGTCTCAACACTGACCGTTCGCTGAGGGTATTCACTAAAAAGGTCCTTCAGTGCCTGCTGCGGGCTCGCGGCGTATGAATCTAGATATTCATCGAATTCGATCGTGACCATCGTATGTTGATGGTCATGAGATCGGCTCTGAATTGCGACAAATGAAATGCCGAAGACCATTAGAAGCAGTACTGCGACCACCCATGGTCGTGCCACCTGTCTTCGAGGAGTTGTCAGGATCAGCGGAGCGGGATCTGCTGGTTGACCATCTAAGTCTTGTTGAATTTTCGCCCAAAGGTTGGCTGGCGGTTGAGGGCTCTCGATTGCCTGGTTTAAAACTGAGAGTTGCTTATAGTCATTCAGAACCCGTGAACAATCTGAACAATGTTCCAAGTGTTCGGAGATGGTCTCTCGCTGTTGTTCATCGAGATGATGATCGAAAAAATGCGAAAGCAAGCTTTGTGTATTTTTACATGTCATTTCATGCTCGCTCATGTCAGCTTTCCCAACCTAGATCTATAAGATGCTCTCGCAATAACTTTCTCGCGCGGTTGAGTCGTGATCCGACTGTCCCTTCTGATATCTGAAGTACTTCAGCAAGCTCGGCATAATTGAGCATCTCAATCTCGCGGAGCTGAAAAATCATGCGCAAGTCTGGATCCAGCCGATTCATTGCCATTTCAAGCAATTCGCAGTCATCTAATCCCATCGTGCTATCGGAGGTCTTTGCTGCGACATCGACATCCGCAGAAAATTCTCGATTGCGTGCACGCGATCTGAGATGCTGTAAGCACTCATTGGTGGCCAAACGATACAACCATGTCTGAAATTGTGATTGATGTTCAAATTGTGAAATTTTCTGAAAGACTTTGAGGAAAATTTGTTGAGTCAAATCAGCAGCATCACATTTTCCGACAATCTTCCCTGCCAGTCGGAAAACTCGCTGGTTGTACTCTTCAAACAAGAGGCGTTGTGCTTCACGGTCACCACGCTGACAAGCGGAAATGTCGAGATGGAGTTGTGAAGTCGCCATGAGTTGTTTGAACGGCACTCATCTACACCTGATTTAGATGATCTGAGACCAGATTTCCTTCGGGAGATTCTTTGATTTCTTGAAAATTGAGCGAGTGCTGAGGCTTCTCAACGAAACGTTTTCATCGATGAGCACCGTTTTTACAAAAAAATTGGATTCTTGTGAAGAAGCTCCTCCTTTCTGGCATCAAAAGGTTAAGGAGAACAGACCTACTCATGACAGTCATACTCACAATCTTAGCCTTGCTCGCCTCAGGAATCCCATCCGAGGCCTGTCGCTGTTGCACAGTGGGTGAGAGTAGTGTGAGTGAGGGCAGCATGAGTGCGAGTAGGGACAGCGAGAATGTACAGAAGTCCGGTCAAATTCTAGAGAACTGTCCGAGATGTGCCTCTCGACAATCCCGATGTCACCAGGCAGGCAACTGCTGCAAGTCTTTGAATCATCCTTGCGATTGCCATCATCAGCCTGTTGCAATATTCATTATCGAAGACAGCCTTGGGAGTGATGCTGAGACTAACAGTGATTCGACGCATGTGCTGTTCTCAATCTTTGACCAACTCAGTGGCGCAAGGCATGGGGACGTCTGGTTAGCCTCGCTTGCGACTCAAGGAACGTCAGCCACCGTTCTTCTATGCCGCTTACAACTCTAATGGCACCGTTGTGTCCGCAAGTGCTTCAAGAAGCGGACGATTCTTTAATTCGGTCAAAACTCTTTTTGTCGTATTGAGAGCGAGTTCACTCTCAAACCGCAACAACACACGATTTGGCGCATGTCGCGCCAGATCCCCACTCGGTGATTGATTTCAATCATTTTCCATAACAGGAGCAACTTAAGATGAACCGTTTCACATTTGCGTCTTTCGCTATCTTGGCAGTTGTTGGCACTGGTCTCATGATCGGGCTAGCAGGCTGCAGTGATTCCGCCTCAACCACTTCATCGACATCACCTTCTCCGGTCTCTACTTCTCCCAATGAGGATGTTGGAGATGATCATGACCATGGAGACCACAGTCATGAAGGGCACGACCACCAGGCCATGAAAGAAGGTCTGGCCGAGTTGTCCGAGACGGACCAAAAAGCAGCCATGCAGCAGCACATCTGTCCTGTGACGGAAGAGATGCTGGGGTCGATGGGAACTCCGCTCAAGGTCAGCCTCGAAAACCAAGACGTCTGGGTCTGCTGTAAGGGCTGTGTCAAAAAAGTGACTGAAAACCCAGAAGAATACCTGGCGAAACTCAAGGAGCACCATGACCACGCTGCTCACCAAGCTGGCGAGCATGGTGACCAAAATCCGGGTGAGTGAGAAAATGTGTTTCTGGAGCCCTTCTCGGGAGCACAGTTCAAACGTGTTCACGAAAGGGCTCATAAGCCAAGAGAGTGAAAAGCAGCTTGCGTGCATCGAGCCCGCCTATGAATCGTCCAATTCAGGGAATTCACTGTCAAATTTGAGTCGTGAGGAACAACTATGAGTGCCCAGTCAATGGACGACAACACCGTCAATGAACGACAACTCGAAGAACAGAAACATTTCCTAAAGCTGACTGGAGAAGATGAAAAATTTGTCGCGGAGCTACAGAGCAGTTTTACGAGTATCGCCTCACAACTGATCGAAAACTTCTACGACCACCTGTTGTCATATACGACGACAAGTAAGTTTTTAAAAGATCCGCGACTTATTGCGCGTCTTAAAAGCATGCAAATTGAGTACTTCAGTGAATTGCTTTCCGGGAAATATGATGCTGAATACGCTCGTAAGCGATTGCAGATTGGGCAGAAACACCAACAGATTGGTTTGGAACCGCGTTGGTATCTCGGTGCATACAACATCTATTTGCAAGAGTGCTTTCCGGCCTTTGCTGCGTCTCTGGGCAAGGAAGTCCCCAAACAACTTCTGTCTCTTCTTAAAGTGATCTTGCTCGACATTGGTTTGACATTGGAGACATATTTCGCGGAATCCAAGAAGTCGCTGAAACGACACAATTCAGAACTCGAACAGGCTCTGCAGATGTACTACCACACGGAAGTGAAATCTCGCCAATATGCCAAACTTGCGGGGCATGAAATTCGTGGTTCCCTCAATGCAATCGGTAACGTTATTGAGGAAGTGGTCGATGATTTTTCGGAAGAGATTCCAGTCGCTGCACGGGATGCATTGCGGTCAGCGAATGAAAGATGTCATCAGGTCATGAAAGTTGTTGAAGATATTTTGTCGAAGTCTGATCTCACGGGAACTCCACAATGGGTTGAAACAGGTCGCCTTCTGGCCGAGATTCAGGACCGGCTACCAATGTACGCTGATGGAACTGACGTTCAACTCATTTTGCCCAGTGAAGCTCCTCGCGTTTGGGCTGATCCCATCGGACTACGAGAAGTTTTCGCAAATCTTGTCTCCAATGCCACGCATCATCTTTCTCCAACTGGAGGGCGCATCGAGATTGAAGCTCAGACGACTCGTGAACGACACATATTCACAGTCTCTGATAATGGTTCTGGAATTCCCCCAGAGCAGCAAACACAAATATTCCAGCCGTTTTATCGATGTGATGGCCGAAACCACGACGGAAAGGGACTCGGCCTGTATTTCGTAAAGCGAATTACTGAACAGCATGGAGGGCAAGTTTGGGTCGAGTCAGTCGTTGGGAAAGGCAGTCGTTTTTCCTTCTGTCTTCCCACAGAATCACTCTGGGAGCCCACGAATCACGCATTCAAAAATCTTTAGATCGCCATGGCAAGTGCACAAAATGTGTTCCAGATCAACTCCGCAGCAGGACTCGTATTGATGACTGAGCGATTCCATGTTCCATTAAGAATCCTATTCTCTCGCACCTTCCGCGGCAGGTGCTGGTGGAACTTGAGATCCAACTGCGGAATCGACGGCGATGGTTTTCAGATAGGTTCGGGGGACCGCCGTCGGAACGAGACAGTCACAACAGTAGTCATCCAGCATCGAACGTTTTCCGAATTGTGTTCCGATCCATTTCTTCATCCAAGACTTTTTGTAGGTCTTTCCTCCGCAGTAATAGCGTTGCGGATGGAAACAGGGACTATCCCCACAAGGACATGTCCCGACGGCAGGATAAGTATAGGGCTGATAGCCAACTCCAATGCAGGGACGAATTGCTTCATACGAAACATCTGTCTCTAGATTTCCCTTTTGAGAGGAAGGCTCTTCGCCGTTGGTGAAATTTGAAAGCGACAACGGCAGAACACAACAAAAGACAATTGTTCGAACAGACACCATGACATCCCCTATTGATACATTTTTTGACATTCTCCCCTTGTATCTGTCGACCATCCGGACCGGAAGAATGAGGGATTCAAGGATGACCGATACGTATTACCCACCCGTCAAACCCGGAACACAGAAGTGAGCGATATCGCCCAGTCCGTGTCCCTGAACCGCCCGCTGCCTCAGGGTCGAGCGACGAAATTGGCTCAGTCTTTGTCCACGACCTCTAGCGGCATGGACACCAAGCGAATCGGAACATCGATTGCGGTAAACCTCAACTCATCCCTTTCAAGAGTGAATCAGAATGTGTCTTAAAAATCTGGCAAAGGTGAAAAAGTGAATTGTGGGAATGAAATCTGAATCCTTAAAAATAAATTTGTTGCTCGTCGATGATGACAATGAGTTGCGAGGATCGATTGCCCGACGGCTTGCGAGACTTGGACACTCGGTAATGGATTTCGAGAGACCGTTACTCGGGATCGAGTCCGCGCGAAAACGACAGTTTGAAGTCGCTTTAATTGACCTCTCGATGCCGGAAATGAATGGCATCGAACTCCTGACTCGGCTGAAAGAGATTGATCCTGCATGTGAAGTGGTCATGCTCACGGGGGAAGCGAGTGTTGAGACGGCTGTCAAAGCGATGCAATTGGGAGCCTATGACTATGTCACCAAACCTTGCTCCTTTGACGAGTTGCTGATCACACTGGGAAAGGCGTATGAACGCCAACAGCTTGGTCGAGAGAATTCCCAGTTGAAAGCTGCTTTGCATCGAACATCAGCGGCTTCAGAAATCGTAGGAGCCACACAGCCGATGCGGCAAATGTTGCGATTGATCGAGAAAACGGCTCCTACCAACAGCCCTGTTCTGATCTTGGGAGAAAGCGGAACCGGAAAGGAACTGGTCGCACGAGCGATCCACCAAAATAGTCAACGTGCCACCAAACCTATGGTGACGATCAACTGCGCTGCCCTTCAAGAGACGTTGCTAGAAAGTGAACTGTTTGGACACGAGAAAGGAGCTTTTACTGGCGCCAGTGCTGCTAAGCCTGGTTTGTTTGAAGTGGCAAACGGCGGAACTCTCTTCGTCGATGAACTGGGGGAACTAGCATCGGGACTGCAAGCCAAACTGCTGAGGGTTTTGGAGGATGGAAGCATGCGTCGTGTCGGTTCAACACGTGAACAACATGTTGATGTCCGGATTGTCGCTGCGACCAATCGTAATTTACAAACGGAAGTTGACGAACATCGATTTCGCGAAGATCTTTTCTACCGCATCAATGTTCTCCCCATAGAGATTCCACCCTTGCGGGAGCGACGAGACGACATTCCTCTTTTAATCGACCACCTGCTAAGTCGATCTGGTCCTGATCGCTGGCAGATGACTGATGAAGCGCGCCAAGCCTTGTGCAACTACCATTGGCCCGGAAACGTTCGAGAGCTTTCAAACATTCTTGAACGTGCCACCATTCTCAGTGAAGACAAAACGATCACTCTTCACGAGTTGCCGGAAGTGATTGGGCGTACCCTTTACTCCGGTGTGTCAGGCATGCCCCTTGACAGTGAAGAGACAGACAATCTGGCAGAACGTGAACGGAGACACGTTGCCAAGGTACTTTTCCGCGAACGTGGAAGTCGGAAGCGGACTGCCGAAGCGCTGGGGATCAATCGCCGTAGTTTGTATCGACTGATCAACAAATATGGTCTGGAAAACAAGGATGAAAACAACATCAATCCAGAGGAGAATTACCCATGACATCCAAGCCCACGATTCCTAGTGCGAATTCGCTTATGAACCGTCGCGTTCATACAGTGACGCCATCAATGACATTGTGGGAAATCGTCACTTTCCTCACGCATCACAAGATTTCTTGCGCTCCGGTGATTTTGGAAACAGGTGATCATCGAAAACAACTCGCCGGTTTTGTTTCTGAACAAGATTGTCTGGAGTTTTTGACTAACGAAATGTTTTACGGAAACCCCCGCCCACCCCAGACGGGGGCAACCATCATGAAAAAACATCCGATTTGTGTGTCACCTGAAACCGATGTTTTCTCACTCTCCTCGATCTTCGTACATCACGGAATGAGACATCTGCCGGTGATCGACGATGAGAATGACCTCTTGGGGTTAGTCAGCCGCCATGACATCTTAAAAGCACTTGAACGCTTGTACGATGCAAGTGACGACGACTGGCGAATAGAACATTTTCCGCCCGATCTCCATTTGATTATGAACCACCGCTTCCTCGCCAACAAATCCTAGAGAGCGCAGACTCACGCAGCGCCTAATTCTCCATGATGACTTGCACTGCGTGACGACAGAGCATGAGTTCCTCGTTGGTTTCAATAACTAGAACTTGCTTCTCAGATTCCTCCGTAGAGATGAGGGCATCACTCACACAGTCCCGGTTGCGATCCGGATTGATTTCAATTCCTAAAAAACTGAGTCCATCGCTCACTGCAGATCGCACAAGTGGGGAATGTGTCCCGACGCCGCCAGTGAACACCAGACTGTCCAGGCCATCCATCGACGCAGCCATACTTGCGATTCCTTGTCGTAAGCGGTGCACGTAGATCTGGAACGCCAGCTGCGAAGGTTTGTGACCGTTCGTCGCTTCTCCAATGACTCGACGGAGATCCCCCGAAACACCTGAGACGCCCAGCAGTCCAGACTGAAAGTTTAGCCCATCCGCAAGTTCGTTCGGAGTAAAACTGCATTCCCGCAGCAAGTAGAGCATGAGGCCTGGATCAAGGTTTCCACAACGAGTCGCCATCATCATCCCTTCCAGCGGCGTGAAGCCCATTGTCGTGTCGATTGACTTCCCATCTTCCACAGCTGTGATTGAAATTCCACTGCCAATATGGGCAATCACCAAACGCGGATGCGGACTCTCGTCCTCCAGTATTTTGTAAGCTCGATTTGTGCAATATTCGTGACTCAATCCATGAAAACCAAAGCGACGTATTTGCCATCGCTCTGTCCATTGTTGAGGAATCGGATAAGTTGCCGCCACAGCCGGGATCGTGGCATGAAAGGCGGTGTCAAAAACTCCGATGTGAGGAATTTGAGAGAGAGCCTTACGTGCGGCTTTGATCACCTCAAGCGAACCGGGGAGGTGTAGTGGCGCCAGTGGAACGAGCAGTTCGAGTGAGGTTTCCACCGCTGATGTGATACGAAGCGGCTTTGTAAACTCGGGTCCACCATGAACAATTCGATGGGCGACGAACTCAATTGGCCTCTCGTCCAGAAGAAGACTCAACTCAGCGACCAATCGTTCCAACGCAACCGGAAAACCTCTCCATTCCAACTCGAAATCCTGCACGACTTCCTGCCCCGATCGGCAGAGATACCGAGCCTCGGAACCAGCCCAAGAGAATTGACCGTGGAACAATTGTCGTTCATCAATGGAATCAAGCAGGCTGAATTTCAAACTACTCGACCCTGCATTTAAAGCGAGAACCAGCATGTTTACTCACCATTCTTTGTGGCAGAGACTTCATCTGATGTTCGCCACTTCCAGTTTTTCACCTCAGCAAGGTCTTCGCCATGCTCCTCAATGTACTGTTTGTGGTGAATGAGCTTGTTTCGCATTTTCTGTTCGAGATTTGCCGCAGCTGCTCGTAGGTGAGGAACACGCTCAATGACGTCGAGAACCAAATGGAATCGATCAAGATCGTTCAGAACGACCATGTCAAACGGTGTGGTTGTTGTTCCTTCTTCCTTGTATCCACGAACATGTAAATTTCTGTGATTTGATCGACGATAGGTCAACCTGTGAATGAGCGTGGGGTAGCCGTGGTAAGCAAAAACAATCGGTTTGTCTGTCGTAAACAGGACATCGAACTCTCGATCATTGAGTCCATGCGGATGCTCGCTCGGCGGTTGCAACTTCATGAGATCCACAACATTAATCACGCGCACTTTGAGATTAGGCAGATGCGTTCTTAACAAATCGACAGCAGCTAAAGTTTCGAGTGTGGGAACATCGCCACAACAAGCCATGACCACATCAGGTTCCGAGCCTTGATCACTACTCGCCCAATCCCAAATCCCTAAGCCAGCTGTGCAATGCTTGATCGCAGCATCCATATCCAGCCATTGTAATGCTGGTTGTTTTCCAGCAACAACAACATTGACGTAATCACGACTTTTCAAGCAGTGGTTCGTGACGCTGAGGAGAGTATTTGCATCGGGAGGCAGATAGACGCGAATGATTTCCGACTTTTTGTTGACAACATGATCAATGAAACCGGGATCCTGATGGCTGAAGCCGTTATGGTCTTGTCGCCAAACGTGCGAAGTCAGTAAGTAATTCAAACTGGCAATCGGCCTTCGCCATGGAATCTGCCGAGTGATTTTCAACCATTTCGCATGTTGGTTAAACATGGAATCAACGATGTGAATAAATGCTTCGTAGCAGGAAAAAAATCCATGTCGACCGGTGAGTAAATACCCTTCGAGCCAGCCTTGGCATTGATGTTCGCTGAGCATTTCCATGACACGACCATCGGCAGCGACATGGTCGTCGGATTCGGTAATCTCTGCTGTCGAACACCGAGCCGTTGTTTCAAAAACAGCTCCCCAACGATTGGATGCCGTTTCGTCAGGACTGAATACTCGAAAGTTAGCAGTTTCTTCGTTCAGTTTGAAAATGTCACGAATCATGTTGCCTTGAGTTCGTGTCGCTTCAGCGACAACCCGTCCCGGTTGAGGGACGTCCACGGCATAGTTCTGGAAGTCAGGCAGGTTGAGATCTCGTAAAAGTGCGCCACCATTTGCATGAAGATTCGCTCCCATCCGACGTTGACCCACTGGTGCAAGTTCAGCGATCTCTCCTCGGAGTCGACCATTCTCATCGAAGAGTTCTTCCGGTCGATACGATTTCATCCAATTCTCCAGCACTTCTAGGTGTTCCTGGTTTGCATGCATCGATCCCAGAGGAACCTGATGTGACCGCCAAGACCCTTCTGCGGGATGACCATCAATCTCGGAGGGGCATGTCCAGCCTTTGGGAGTGCGTAAGACGATCATGGGCCACTTGGGACGCGAACGAAAACCATTCCCGCGCGCCTCATGTTGAATCTGACGAATCCCTTGAACAACAACGTCCAGCGTCTCCGCCATCTTCTCGTGCATCACTGCCGGATCATCACCTTCTACAAAGTGAGGTGTGTACCCATAACCTCGAAAGAGCTGATCAAGCTCTTCATGACTGATTCTCGCGAGAACTGTCGGACCTGCGATCTTGTAACCATTCAAATGGAGAATCGGGAGGACAGCACCATCGCGAACGGGATTCAAAAACTTATTGGAATGCCAACTGGTCGCCAGCGGACCGGTCTCTGCTTCGCCATCACCGACCACACAAGTGGCAATCAGGTCTGGATTATCAAAGACTGCCCCGTAGGCGTGGGACAGGGCGTACCCCAGTTCCCCCCCTTCATGAATCGAACCTGGAGTTTCAGGAGCGACATGGCTGGGAATTCCACCAGGAAAAGAGAATTGTTTAAACAACAAGCTCATTCCTTCCGCATCCTGAGAAATCGTCGGATAGACTTCGGAGTAGGTCCCTTCCAGGTAGGTGTTGGCAACCATTCCCGGTCCACCATGCCCGGGACCAGTGATATAGATCATGTCTAAATCATGATTCTTAATGACACGATTCAAATGAGCATAAATGAAGTTCAACCCTGGAGTCGTTCCCCAGTGTCCAAGCAATCGAGGCTTAACATTGTCAAAGGACAGAGGCGTTTTCAATAACGGATTGTCGAGTAGATAGATCTGCCCGACAGAAAGATAATTCGCTGCTCGCCACCAGGAATCGATTCGAGAGAAGGTTTCTGTAGATGTAGATGGTGCCATGACATTTCCTGCGAAATTGAATTCAATAAGTCAAGTGATGTGTGGAATAAGAAGTGCAAATTGCCCATGACTGTTTCTGATTCCTTAACCAGCATACGACATACCTCTTTGTTACTTACGAAGAAGAAACACCAATATCGTATCTTGGAGAAGTCAGGCATTCAAAAACGCAATCTCGCCCTGAGCGGATGTGACCGAGCGGAGGGGCGATATCGCTCATTCAGCCTTGAGCTGGCGAGCCACTTTAAAACTGAGATAAAATGAAGCCTACCCAGTACTCCTGCCTGCATTGTAAGAAACACGCAAGTGAAGCAGAATTGCAAAGTCCAATCGTTCCTGATTGGG
This sequence comes from Thalassoglobus polymorphus, assembly GCF_007744255.1. GTDB lineage: Bacteria > Planctomycetota > Planctomycetia > Planctomycetales > Planctomycetaceae > Thalassoglobus > Thalassoglobus polymorphus. The sequence goes on from NZ_CP036267.1 coordinate 1,526,406, forward strand.
AAGCTTCTGAAGGAACCCCATTTCCACTTGGTGTTTCTTGGATCGTACCGCAGCAAGCCTGGAATTTTGCACTTTATTCGAAGCACGCAACATCATTGTCACTACTGTTGTACTCCGAAGACGACCTCGTTGATCCACTCCTCACATTTCAATTTGATGGCATCCTTAACAAGTCTGGTCCAGTCTGGCACGCTCGCATCTTACGCTCTAATTGTCCCGCTGCAAAATACTATGCCTATCGAGTAGCGGGACCAGAGAATGACAACGGCTTCCACGCCATCGCATTCGACCCCAGTAAAATTCTGCTAGATCCGTATGCCAAATCAGTACACTTTCCCAAGAATTTCGACCGTGAATCCGCAAGTCAGCCCGGAGCGAACGATGGGAAAGCACCGCTGGGCTTGTTGACGGTCTGTCAGTGCCCATCGCCGAACCGACCGGTTCATCGAATTCGTCACGGTGCGCATCTCATCATTTATGAATTGCATGTGCGGGGTTTCACTCGACATGCGAGTTCCGAAGTTTCCGAACAGAGACAGGGGACCTTCGCGGGGATCATCGACAAGATCCCTTACCTAAAAAAACTCGGGGTCACTGCTGTTGAATTGATGCCAGTCTTTCAGTTCGATCCAGATGATCAGAATTACTGGGGTTACATGCCACTGAACTTCTTTTCTCCCCATCAGAGCTATGCCACTGAAGGAGACGCCTGCCAGCAACATACGAATTTCCGAGAGATGGTCGATGCCCTACACGCCGCTGAAATCGAGGTCATTCTTGATGTCGTTTACAACCACACAAGCGAAGGTGGTCAATCCGGTCCGACCTACTGCTATAAGGGATTTGACAATGGAACATATTACATCGCAAATGAAGCTTCAACAAATCACGAACCGTATGCCAATTTCAGCGGAACAGGCAACACTCTGCAGACGTCAAATCGAGTTGTACAGCAATTAATTCTGGACAGCCTCCGCTATTGGGCTCTTGAAATGGGCGTTGATGGGTTTCGTTTTGATCTGGCGTCCATCTTTACACGAAATCCTGACGGTGGAATCAACGTTGAAGACCCACCCTTGTTTGCCCAAATCGCAGACGATCCTGCTCTCAAGAGTGTTCGATTGATTGCCGAGCCGTGGGATGCTGGCGGTGCCTATCAGCTCGGTCGTGCTTTTCCTGGGATTCATTGGCATCAATGGAACGGTCGCTATCGTGACACACTACAGCGATTCGTCCGTGGAGATGACGGTATGATTGGCGACCTCATGACGCGTCTGTACGGCAGCGCTGACCTCTTTTCTGACGACTTGTCACAAGCGTTTCGACCATTTCAAAGCATCAACTATGTAACGTCACATGATGGTTTTTCGCTTTACGACCTTGTCTCCTACAACCGAAAGCGGAACGCAGCTAACGGGCATAACAACATGGATGGACACGACGATTTCAGCTGGAATTGTGGTGCAGAAGGTGACGACAATCTTTCGCAAGACGTCATTCAACTCCGAAAACTACAGGTCCGAAACTTCTTTTGCCTGTTAATGCTGTCGAACGGTACTCCGATGTTTCGGATGGGCGACGAATTTCTAAACACACAACAGGGCAATAGTAATCCCTATAACCAAGACAATGAAACCTCTTGGTTGGACTGGAATTTACTCGAAGAAAATCAGGACGTCTTTCAGTTCGCATCTCAGATGATTGCTTTTCGCAAGTCACATCCGACACTCTCACGTTCCCACTTCTGGCGCGACGATATCCAGTGGTACGGCGCTCACGGGACTGTCGACATGTCTGCCCCCTCACGGACCCTCGCCTTCTTCCTGGAGAAAGAAATTCCAGAGGACGAGGATCTCTACGTGATGGTCAACTCAAGTGCTGAGAAAGTACAATTTAAAATCAGTGCCAAACAGGAAATGAATTGGCAACTGAGAATCGACACTGCCCGCATTGATTCTCAATATATCTCGCTCTCCGAGACAGCGAGCGTTCTCGATCAACCGTACTACGTTCTCCAGCCACGTTCGGTGGTTGTACTCACTCATCAATGAGTCGTAATTTGGTGTTCATACCAAATTGACTCCTTGGTCGGAGCCCCGCAGGCGATATCGCTCATCATTTCCAGACTCTTACGATCCTGAGCGTACTGCCACGAATAAAGAAAAGCTGGTGATTTCTCATTCTGGGATAGTTTCAGACCAACGTCGGAAATCCATCGTCAAAAATTTGATGACTGGTATGGACTTTGCCTTGAGGTTTGCTCGTCAAGAATTGTATGAGGCAAGGGGAGTGAGGCATGATCAGGAGTTGTTTCGAAAGCAATTGTGGGGAGGATCAACATATCGAAGAGACTGTTCAAAAACAGCTCTTCGAAATTCGTCGATTCTCTCAATCTGAAATTTCAGTTGATGTTGCCATGGGCCAGGTCGTTCTTCGTGGCAACGTATCCAGTTGGTACCGAAAGCAACTCGCTCAGGAAACCGTCTTCGCGATCACTGGAGTACACTCTGTGCAAAACTTGATCACAGTCAGAACTCAATAGGCTCTGTTTTCTCACCACCAAACCTATCAGGGACGCAAGGATGATCGTTCTCAGTCGCAAACAAGGTCAGACAATTCGAATTTCCGATGACATCGAACTCTCGGTTGTTCGCGTTCGTGGTCGCCGCGTGACCATTGGCATTCGTGCTGATCCCTCAATTCCGATTCACCGCGTCGATGGCAACTCGACAAATTTTCTTCCCACTGATTGCCAGAGCAGTCTCGAACTCCCATCGTCATAGAATGGTGAATCGGATTCGCATTGCGATCAATAGTCGCTCTCAAATTCGTGATACCCAGGTCATCGCTTGTCACTTTTAGAACAATAGTGCTTCGAGGAATGATTCCTCGGACTGAGAGAATCTTGCCTTGTCAATGTCGTTACGCTGCACACTCAATAACTGCTCTTCATGCAAATTAGTCAGGCATCAATGATGTTTCCCAACAAGAATTCAGTAGCATACTTTTCGATGGAAATCGCCCTTGCCCCGGAGATTCCGACTTATAGTGGTGGCTTGGGGATGCTGTCTGGCGACACGATACGCTCTGCCGCTGACCTGAAGATTCCCATGGTGGCTGTTTCGTTGTTGCATCGCAAAGGATATTTCACTCAAGGAATCGATTCGGAAGGGCGACAATTCGAGCAACCCGCCGCGTGGGAGGTCGAAAGTAAACTGGTCGAACTTCCACAGCGTGTCAACGTACTCATTGAAAACCGCACGGTTCATCTCCGCGCCTGGAAGTACGAAGTTATCGGTTGTTTTGGATTCCGCGTTCCTGTCATTTTACTGGATAGTCATCTACCAGAGAATTCCGAGTGGGATCGATCCTTGACAGATCACCTGTATGGAGGTGATCAACACTATCGACTTTGTCAAGAAGTGATTCTAGGAATCGGCGGGGTCAAAATGCTGCGGGCGCTGGGGTACAGTAATCTTCAAACATTTCATATGAACGAAGGTCATGCCAGCTTACTGACATTGGAGCTTCTCGATGAAAGGTTACGACAATCAGGTCAGTCTATTCTAACTGACGCAGATGTCGAAACGGTTCACGATCAGTGCGTTTTTACGACGCATACCCCAGTTCCTGCAGGACATGATCAGTTTCCGATGGATTTGGTGTCACGTGTCCTGGGAGATCGAGATGTCTACGGAATGAAAAACATCTTCTGCTGCGAAGGGAAACTCAACATGACGTTTCTGGCTATGAATCTCAGTCGCTACATCAATGGGGTTGCCAAACGTCATGGTGAAGTATCGCAACATATGTTCGCAAAATACAAAATTGATTCCATTACCAATGGTGTCCATGCAGCGACGTGGGTTTCTCCGGCATTCCAAGACCTATTTGATCGCCGAATCCCCGGTTGGCGCGAAGATAATTTCAATTTGCGTTACGCATCAGGAATTCCGACAGACGAAATTTCACAAGCGCATCAAGTAGCCAAGCAGCAATTACTGGATGAAGTGGAGCGATTAACCAACGAGACACTCGACCCGAATGTGTTCACGATTGGTTTTGCCCGCCGAGCCACTGCCTATAAACGCCCTGACCTATTGTTGGATGACATCGACCGCTTGCAGAAGCTCACAGACCAATTTGGTCCCATGCAAATTGTGTATGGAGGCAAAGCCCACCCGCATGATGATCAAGGAAAGGAGATCATTCATCATGTGTACCAGTCACGAAAATCCCTCGGTGAGAAGATTCGGCTCGTCTATTTACCGAACTATGAAATGAAGTTGGGTCAGCTGATGACATCTGGTGTCGATCTCTGGCTTAACACACCTGAACCACCCCTGGAAGCCTCTGGGACGAGTGGAATGAAAGCAGCCCTGAATGGTGTTCCGTCGCTCAGCATCCTTGACGGTTGGTGGATCGAGGGCTGTACGGAAGGTGTCACCGGTTGGGCGATCGGCGAAGACGATCATCAACAACATGCAACTGATCGTTGCGAAGACGCGAACTCACTCTACGATAAACTTGAGCATGTCATCTTCCCGCTCTATTTGCAGGTCACGCAAGACTACGCGGAAGTGATGAGACACGCCATTTCTCTGAATGGCTCGTTTTTCAATACGCAACGCATGATGCAGCAATACGTAGTGAAGGCTTATTTTTAACTTCTTAGCTCCGTATCTTCTCGTTCTGTCGCGATGTGTTTTGTTTGCACCACGAACAAAAAGCCCGACTGCCGCATTGTTTCGTTCAGTCGAGCCAATTGAAACGGTGATGACGACGTTCCTTGTAAGATTCGAAGATTAGTGCCCGTAGTAGCCGCGTCCACCGCCGTAGTAACCGTGATCACCACCGTAGTCCCCATGACCGCCACCATAGTAGCCATGTCCACCACCGTAGTATCCGTGACCTCCTCCGTAGTACCCATGACCGATTCCAATACTCAAGCTAGGGCTGTAGTAAGTGCTATACGCAGGGGCGTATGAATATCCAGCCGTTGAGTAGGCATGCCCGTGACGGCGATGCGCTCGCCGACCAGCTTCTGCTGAATTCTCAGCAACAGACATAGTTAGCCCCAAGATTGCAAATCCGAGTAGAAGATGTTTCATAATAGACCTCTTAAATTGAGTTACATTTTCTGCTTCCTGCAATTGAACCGATTCCATCCGGCGACTTTCTTATTCTACGACCCGCCATTTTTGTGTCTGAGTAATTGTCAATTGTTGTGTTCTAAGAATTTGAATTAGGCGGCGGATTCTTGCTGGAGGATTCCGTCTTGGAAGGAACGTCCTTCGATGACGTGGATGATTTGTTGATGACCTCGCAGGCGTCTCCAGTTCTTCTCCGCAGATTGAGCGAGCTTGAAGATCATTGCCAAACTCGTTCGCCTGGTGCCGCTTCCTTTCGTTCGTTTGTGTCTTAATCGAATCGTTGCAAAGGTCGATTCAATCGGGTTCGTCGTTCTCAAATGGGCCCATTGCTCAGCTGGGAAATCATAGAACGTGAGCATCTCATCACGGTCTTTCTTGAGACACCCGCAGGCTCCTTCGTACTTGGCTTCGTATTTCTTTAAGAAGTGATCGAACGCCTTGTTCGCATCTTCTCTGGTCGCGGCATTCCAGATTTCGTGCAGGTCAGACTTGGCTTTGGGCTGCACGGATTTCGGCATCTTGTTCAACACGTTGGCAGTCTTATGGACGGAGCAGCGTTGCTCCCGCGTCTCTGGTGAAATCTTTCGTAGCGCCGCCCAAAAGCCCAGAGCACCATCAGCGATCGCCAGCTTGGGGGAGACTTCCAAGCCTCGATGCTTGAGGTCCAAGAGCACTTCGCTCCAGCTTTGTTCGCTCTCTCGGTATCCATCTTGGATCGCCAGCAACTCTTTCTTGCCATCAGGAGTCGCTCCCATGATCACCAGCATGCACTGCTTCTTGTTGGCATCGTCTTCCAGGCGAACCTTCACATGAATACCGTCGGCCCAGATGTAGACGTACTGCTTTCCAGCGAGGTCTCGTTTGGTCCATTGTTCGTATTCCTGGCTCCAGTTCTCTTTGAGTTTGACGATCACATTGGCGCTGAGTCCCTTCGCTTGTTCGCCCACCAGTGCTTGCAAGGCTTCTGAGAAATCTCCCGTGGAAACACCTTTGAGGTAGAGCCACGGAATCAACTCTTCAATCGATTTCGACTTCTTCAAGTACGGCGGTAACACACTTGGAGAGAAGAACACTCGGTTCTCACTGTCTGGTGAATTGTCCCGCACACGAGGTTGTTGAACTTCCAGTGGACCCGCTCCGGTGAGGATCTCGCGAGCCGGAAGATGTCCGTTACGAACGACCTGTCGCCGCCCCTGTTCGTCAACGCGTTGAGAATGTGCTGTGATGAAGTCTTCGACCTCTGCGTTGATCGCAGTCTGTAACATCCGCCTGGCACCTTCCCGAATAATTTCATCGAGCGGACTACGAGACTCGAAGTTCGCTCGAAACGCGAGGACCTCTGGATCAAGATTCTCTGAGGAAGAAACATCGCTGACTGGTGCTTTGTTGTTGGTTGTCGTAGTCTTGTTCATGGCGTATTCCTGTGCTCATTTCGAGCCGCTGAAGGTTCAAGGTTTCAGCAGAATACGCCACCTTTCTTCATTTCAACAGAACACAACTTTCAATAATAGCTCCGTTTCGTAAGCCATTATATCGAAGATGGTTACGCAATATTTGCGTGTCATAGATTAACAGACAATGTTCTCGCATGGCAATGTGTACATGGTCTTGTGCACCATACGATGCGAGAAGGTTTTCAGGAAAACTTTGTGATTTCGGTGGTGGAGCCAAGCCGATTTTCTTCAACCTGTGGGGAAGAGCTGCTTCAGAACAGACTTGACATCCTCGCTTGGAATCTGCTCCTGTTCGATTCGCAGGGACTCTGTGTTGCAAATGTCGAACGCAGTACGTTCGGAACCTGTCAGGTTGACGGGTGGGGAAAGTTCTTTTTTCGGTTCTACACTCTGCCCGATTTGTTCTCGGTGACGAAACAATGTTTCGATGTCCATCAGAAGACTGTTCACAGACGGGAAATGGACGCGGAAACGGGAGAGAATTGAGAGCCCATCGACATCGATGTCGCCCCAATACCAGATGGTGCAACGATGCAGCCATGGGATCAGACGAAAGTCGGTGACAGCGTTTCCGATGCCTCCCATGGCGAGCGTATTCGGCAAATCCGGAAGCGTCATCAAACAGGTTTTGTTCTCAACGACTACCACGTTCACCGAATCGACATTTTGCTTTGCTAGTAACTCCAACGGGATAGAACAATCCGACCAGGGACTTCCGAATGCTTTTTGAATATTTCCGTCAAGAAATCGGATTTGCAGGCGAGGTTGATCGTATTGCAATCCGTAGCGTCGCGCGAAGTGCTGCTCATCGGCGCGAATCGCGGTGGAAGGTAATAAGAGATCCAGCCATTCCCTGAGGATACGCTGATTTCGTTCAATGAACTTCGTATCGATGCTTAAGGGAAGCTCGCGGGCGAAGAGTCCTGGACGAGGGTTTGCGAGTAGATAATCCGCGACAAGTATCAGTCCTTCAACATCACCTGCAGAGTCAGTGAGCATTTTTTTGTAGGAACGAATCCAACCTTCAAGCTCTGGATAACGTTGACGAACGATCTTCACAGCACTCGTGAATTTTTCGAACTCGTCTTCTTTTCTGATGAATCGCAGGAAATCGGCTTGTGTCGTGAAGAAGATTTTCTCAGGTACCAAATTCTTGCCATGACGTCTCGAATTTCGTTCTTGCCATTCAATTGAATATCCGAATCCCTTCTCTGCTTTCGACTCACGTTTTAATAGTTGAACAGCATGAATTGCTGCGGCAGGATCGTCAGGTAGAGTTCGATTGGCGGGAATGCGATACGGAAAGAAGTCTTCACCATCAAGCCAGGCCAACTGGAACTTGGAATATAGGTTGTTCGCTTTCTGACGAATGTCATCTGGTTGGATCATCGTTCTGTACGGTTCTGAGAATTGCCGATCCGAGCTCCGTCCGCTGCATCAACATAATGAGCGAACTCCTTTGCTGTCATTTGAAAGACTTCTGAACGATTGTTCTTCTTGGTGACATGTAAATAACTTCCTACAAACGGCTGAGTCACACAGGCCTTCGCATCTAGCGGAGCGACGATGAGCAACTGCAAACCAAATTGTCGGAATAACTTCAACGCGTACTCGGCATGTTGATCATCGACTTTGGAAAACATTTCATCGACGACAACAAAGCGAAATCGCTGTTCGTCAGGCTCGCTGGGGTCAAGATCGTACTGAAAAGCAATGGCCGCCACGAGAATCGTAAACGCTAATTTGGCTTTCTCTCCCCCAGATTGACCGGTACTATCATCGTAACTGGAGACTTGTTGAAGGGTCGATTCATCGATCACATTGGCAAGGAAATCGAACCAGTTTCGGACATCGACAACCTTGTCCCGCCAGCGACGATGCCCTTCATCCTGAAGTTTGAGAACCAGTTTTTGAATGCGCACGAATCGCGCTTCGTTCGCCTCGGCAGAGTCTTCGAAGCTCCCTTCGACGCACTCGCGGAGTTGTCGCTGAAATTCGATGATTTCATGATTATTCACCCGATTGGGTTCAAGCTGAATGTATGTCCCCTCGCGAAAATCAAGTTGCCTGAGCGAGAGATTCAGTGTTTCAATCTTATCTTCAATGTTACGTCGCTCTTTTTCTAAGGCGGCTCGGAACAAACCAATTTCTCGGGTGACAGTGTCGTTGAGACGTTCTTTAAAGCGATCAGTGTGTCTGGGCAAATCCTCATCAATGATACGCTGACGCAGCCCGAGGAAACTGTCCAGGTAGGCAACTTGTGGCAATAAATCAGCTTCTTTAGAAAATTTCTTGGTGAACTTTGACATCGCCAATGTCAGCTGCCCTGCAATGGGATCCAGTTTCTTGCGCAATCTGATCTGTTCTTTGTCTAATGTTTTTCTTAGAGAATCTTGCGTTTTGAGGAGCTCTTCGATGGTCAAGCTGTTTTCATCGACCGAAGATTCCAATTCATCGAAGGTGAACCGGAATTGTTCCCAGACATCTTCTTTCTTGAAGTCGTCGATCGCATTCTGCGCGTTGAAGATAAGCCTCTCCGCATCTTGAATTGATTGTTCAAGCCGGCTTTCATCTCGAATGGCACCTTCACGCTGAGTCTCTAAACCGATGCGTTTGCTTGCGAGCTTCGCCGCCTGCTCTCGAAGATATTGGATGGCGTCGGAGTTTTCTTCAATGGATTTCTTCTCTGCCTCCAAATCGACGATGTTCTGTTGATGTTGTTGCCAGTCGATCTCCGAGTAGTGACCAAAGGCTCGCAAGTCATTCCAGGCATGAATGCGGGTTCGGATAGCAACGAGATCAGCGTCAATGTCAGCGAGATATTGAGACAGTTGCTGCTCAGTGACATTCAGCTCGGCGATTTTCGCGGAGATTCGTTGTCTCTTCTCCTTATTGTCCCAGCCCAGAATGAAGTTTCTTCTGTTCAACAGTTGCTCGCGATCATCTTTGTCATGACGTTTGCTACCCGTTTTGACATGCCGCGAGGACGTCATCGCCAAGCCGGACGCTTGTTGGAGTTCTTCAATCGTCTCACAACAGCGGTAGTCGAAACGGGATGCCAATTCCGCCTTCAGCCATGGCAATAATGCATGCCCATCCTTGTAACGCAATTTGCTGAGCATGGAGTTCGACTGTTGATTGGTCGTCTCTCTGGAGGTCACATGCTCGTTGATCCGCAGATAGATGAGCCGTTGTCCCCGTCCTCTTGCGGTGAGCTTCGTCTGTTCGACGTGCCGACTGACCATGTGGTAATATCGATCCGGTACAAGCAGGCTGAGACCGAAGCTGTGCAAGACTTTTTCGATTGATGATTCCCAATCCTGCTCTTTCTCCTGCACTGCGATGAGTTCCGCAGCAAACGGTAACTCTTTCTCACTCAACCCTAATTCCTGGCAGATATTTTCTCGGAGCGAAATGGACCACTCGGGAAGATTCCCTTTTTGTCGATCCAGGCTCTCCAACTCGACCACGAGCTCGTTACGTTCATTACGGATCTGAGCGCGATGAACAATCAGATCATTTTTCTTCTCTTCGTTCTCTTTCAGCGCCGTATCAAGTTGACGGTGTTGCTCTGGAATCAGTTGATGTACATCTTGAAAGTCCGTTTCGCAGGAGACGATTTGAGTCAATCCTGTTCGGTTCAGAGCTTGTTGGTACTGATCATGGCGTTCTTGTTTTCGCTTTAATTCCGAAGTCGCTGTCTCAATGAGCAGTGGAATCGTCTTGAGTCGGTCGCCACCTTCGTGTTCGATCTCGTTCTTGATGCGTCGCTGTTCTTCTTCCACAGCGTTTAGCTCCTCTTTTAAGCTTTGCTTACGCTTGCGAACTTCAACAAGCGATTGCTGAAACCTTTCAAGTGCAGGTTCGAAAACCTCAATCGCTTTCTGTGCGAAGAATGCATCCAGACCCTGTGACTTACTGACCGCTTTCTCAAGTTGACCGTTGACTCTGGCGTACTCCTGACCATGTCTGGCAACTGGTGCAAGCAGAGCTTCTTGATCACGAACTTTTACCAAGCACGCATGAGCCTCATTCAGCTGGGTGAAGTGAGCCAACAACGCTTCAAGGCGCTCTGACCAATTTTGCGGTTCCAGCATATGGTTTCGGATGAACTCATTGAGATTCTCGATATCCTTGACGGCGACTGTTTGATTGAAGACGTCCATCGCTTTTTTCTTCACCTTCGTGATCTTGCGAAACCAGCCTTCGTATTCAGTGAATGTTTTGGTCGCCTTAAAGTCTCGATCCTTGATGGCCTTCAGAATTCCATCACTGGAATCAAGCTGTGAAAAATCACCAGTAATCGTCCGGTCTCCATCCGAGAAGCAATAGATTTTGTCGACTTTTTGTCCATTCCAATACAGAACTTGTGCCAGGCTGAAAGCAGCATCATCGACTCCATTCTGAAAGCAAGCCAGGATCACCGAATAGTGTTTCTTTTTTGGTCTCAGGCAGCGGGTTTTGATGCCATCACTGTCACCATCTGCATTGCGATCAAAGGCTCCTTCGAAGTACGTTCGCTCAGTTCGTTCCCGCTTCTTGGCTCCGGCAGCAACGTTGAAATTACGGACACCTGGCTTGACCAGTAATGTCAAAATCGCATCGACCAGTGTCGATTTTCCAGAACCATTCTGACCAACCAGTAGCGTGGACTGTCCTTCCGGAGAGACTGTATGAACTTGTTGGTCAAATGTCCCCCAATTCAAAAGTTCGAGTCGCTTTAAGCGAAACCCGGATGTCTGCGAAAAATTGACAGAGGCAAAGTCTGTTTTGTTAAAGAGTGTATTGGCTCGTTTCATTTGTCGGTGTCCTCGTCCAAACAGATCTGATTCGTTACCTGCTCCTCTTTCTTCGCAAGCAGTTGGTCCTTCAAACTCTCCAGCTCCGCTGCGGGAAGGCGCGCCTTCAAAATTCGACGGACTTCCCAGGTCGGTGGATCATCGCTGAATCGCCGTACGAATCCGAAGTCGTCCAGTCGCTTCATGGTCGATCGGAGTTCTTTGAGCTGTTTCACATCGTCTCCCTGCGAAAGTCGTAGTGCTTTCCATTGGTCAAACAACGTAGATTCGTCCACCACACATTTTTCGTCGTGAGCCTCTTCTTCCTCGAAGCGTCGATATTCATCACGGAGAAGAACACACAGGATCGACTGCTTGTAACTCAATCGCGAGGTGTGGAAGAGTTTTGGGATGAGGTCGTATCCCTCAGGAGTTTCTTCTTCGGACATCTGCCGGAGAAACGCCATGCCTTCGGACTCGTTGACAATCAAGACAAGTCCCAACCGAGCAAAGTAGTCAATTAATCGTGAGCTATTGGAAAGCAGAAGATTCCAGGCTCGTTCATCTTCCGCATAAACGACTCCGCGCAACAGCATGACTGCGGGAATACTGAACTCTTGAAACTGCGGAAAATCGTCAAGCATGTCCGTTCCTTCGCTTATTCAAGAATGTGACCAGCGGAACGCGCACTTCGATCCAGTTTGCATTGTCTTGCATGGGCGGAATTGATAACGGGATTTCGACGGACGTATCAATATGGTGATCGTCATCTTTAGCGATTTGAAGATAACCAAGAACTTCGACAACTCCAGCCGTGGGAGGAAACTCATCAAGCACATCCGCGAGTGTCGGAGCGGGTCGCAGCTTCAATAACTCTTCAACATGTTTTCGCATCGCTCTCCAATCCAGCCGGTGCATCGCTGCGTATTTTTTGAAGACATCGGATCGTGCGTCTTCGTCCGGTTGAAATTCCGTGAGATCAATCACTTCCAGCCTTGTTGGCTCAGTCCAGAAGGTGCGACGAAATGGTGAATCAATCGCTGCGGAATCTTCTATCGTCAGTCCGACATCCTCGCAGTCATGTCGACCATCAAATGAGACCACCAACCCTCGAATCTCCTGAAGGAGTTGTGCAACTCGTTGTCGCTCAGCATGAGCTTCTACATCCAGCAGGCGTCGCAATGTTGTCGAAAGACGCTGGTTGGTCCGCATGACTTTCTCAGCCTCCCGCTGCAGCAATGAGACCATTCCCCGTACCGTTTCCATTCCTTCCTGTTGACTGCTCAGTTCTGGAATTTTGCGAACCTCCGCAATGATCTTTTCGAGTTGTTCGGTTTGCAATGGTGAGAGAATGAGGTTTACGAACTCGTAGAAGCTGACCCCTTGATCGTCTTTCTTGAGGACATCCTCTGCATTGAGTGCGTATTCAAGAATGCCCCCTCGTGCCGCAAGCCCCGCAACCTGCTGCTGTTGAACTTCGAGCGTAATGTCTCGAAACGATTCTTCAACGGCGCGGAAGTCGCCTTGTAACTGTTTCAAGATTGAGACTGCCGTAGAAAATTGATCTCGAATTTGATCAGGTCGATACGTTGCGACAAGACCATCCCTTTGAATCTGTTCGATCTCCTCCTGTATCTTTCTTTGCTCGGTCCGCAAATATTCCAGCTTCGTTTCCGGGTCGTCCGAAGAACCGACCACAAGGTCAGTGAGCAAATCAATCACAAGTTTCAACCGAGACTCAGTCCCGACGAAACCGAGGTCCTTACCGAGGACTAGGTCAAGAAACGCAAACACATCTTCGGTATGCGGGGTCAGCTGATAGCTCGGTTCATCCGAATCCGCTTCCAGAAATCGCCTCAGCCAGCGAGTCTCGCTGGAACACCATTCAGCGATGTAACCATCTGCGCGGGACGGAAGCTTCCCAGGGTCGGTATCTTGGAGGTTGTCCTGGTATGCGACCAGTGCAGCGATGAGATCAGAGTGAGCCCACGCAATCTGCTCACCCTGTTTGAATTGCTGATTCAAAAAATCAATGATGAACGGAGCGTTCGTAGATCTCAACAAGCTCAGCGCTGGCGAAGTATCAAAGTAAACCAGTAATTTGGCGAGTTGCATTGGCCCAGCTCAACATGAGTCATCATCACGTGCATCCCACCACGTTCATTTATTCCGATCCGTTCAAGTTTCAACCAAAACTTATTGCTAACAAACGGTTTGAGTAGATTCGAGTGAAAAGTGCGTTTGGCGAAGGGGCAATGACTCAACTGGCAGTTTCCTTGGATAAGTCGCTTCTTTCAACCCTTGATTCTATCACGCAAGTCGTCCATCATTTCTGGATGGCACTTCCCCCTCATGAGATCGGTAAAAGAATTCGAGCAATTCGCGAACAAGTTTCGATGAATGTTTCGACCGTTGCTGATGCCCTGAGTATCACCGAGGCAACAGTTCTCGCCCTTGAGGATGGACAACTCGATCCGATACCAGGCGACTACATTCTCATCGTCTCGAAACTCCTTGAGACAGACTTTCGATATTTTATTTCCACCGATCTTGATGAAACAGAAAACCGCACTCGTCAGGTGTTCCGATCCCTTGAAGCTCCAAATGCGAATGATGCCTTCGCGATTCGACGTTTCGTATCTTTGTGTGTATCAGAGCGAGATCTGGAAACACTTTTGAGTATTGATCGTCGAACTCTTCCTCCTCAATACCCCAAACAGGTTGACAGCTCACGACTTCATAAGGAACAGGGACCGATTGCAGCTCGACAAGAGCGAGACCGATTGGGACTTGGAACATTACCGATCAAAAACATTTTCCAGCACGTACGGTCACAAGGGATCAGGCTTTTCCGGCATCGACTGGAAGATGCAAATTTGTCTGGCGTCACAGTTGTGCATCCTAATGCTGGCGTTTGTATGCTCATCAATTACGACGAGGATCTCTATCGACAATTCTTTTCCGCTGCTCATGAATATGCACATGTCTTATTCGATCGTAGCGAGTTGAATGACTCTGGGTGCGTGTTGTCGTACAAATACTCCAACGAGGAACTGTTGGAATTGAGAGCAAACCGCTTTGCAGCTGAATTTCTGCTCCCAGTCCAAGCGTTGAGTAAGTATTCACGTCCCAGAGGGATCGAAGGATTGGTGAAACTCATTGAACGGATCGCGAGAGATTACCACGTAAACACAGCAGTCGTCGCTCAACAGGTGCGTCAAGCAAACTGGATTACTCAGCGAACGTTAGACTCGTTCTTTCAGAACCTCCCAGTTGTCATAAAAAGGAGCCAAAAAACTGACCCTGAAATACCCGCTAATCTGACCGACGCTCAATCTCGACGTTGGACTGCTGCGATTGAAAAGGGAGTTACGAGTTATTACATGGAACTGCTTCGTCGTGCTCGCACGGAAGAGCAAATTACATTCGGACGCTTTTCTGAAATGCTAGGACTTTCTGTTGAATCCGCCCACGATTTTGTTCGCGAAGCGGGGATAGCTTTATGAGTGCCGCTTCTGACAAATCTGTTTGGATGTTGGACAGTTCGACTTTTATCCATGTCGTGATGATTGATCGGCTTCAACTTCTCTCGAACTTACGAACTCCTCTCTGCTTCCCCGAATATGTCTACCGTTTTGAACTTGGTGTTAACGCCAAATTGAGAACTCGACAGAATGCAAAGGAATGTGTTCGTTGTGAGCAAGTGACAGTGCAGCAACTGACACTTGAAGACCTGGAAAGGATCGCTGAGTTAGAAGCTCCTCGCCGTATCGGATTAGGCGAAATTGCTTGTGCGATTATTGCGGAAAGGAATCAAGGAGGGGTTCTATGTGACGATCGTCGAGCGAAGAATTGGCTTTGTGACCGAATCTCTGGAAGTGTTGTGTGGGAGGATACTGAAGACTTCCTTCTCAACGCTGCCGACCTTTGGCATATCAGTGAGTTTGATCTGGAAGAATTTCAATCGACCCTCAGAGACAATTTGTATGTTTGTCGAATCGATCTTCGCCAGGAACATCTCTTCAGACTGCATGCGCGTAATACGAAACAGTGATGTGGGGACTCAAAATAGAAGTTTTGAATGCCAGTCCGATGCCCCCAATAAGGATCAGTCGATAACTTCGCGAGGGAAGCGAAGTCGATCACCTTGGAGATCGGCATCATTACCTCGCGGAGGTATCCACGAACACTTATCAAGTATTCATTCTTATTCACTCGGTAAAGACGCTCTCCGCGACTTCTGTCTCGGTCGCGTGATGTCCAAATGACGATTGTGCAGGCCGGCAACACCCCTCTCTGATAGCTAAAAAAACGGGTGCGTTACCAAGTTTTGCGAAGCTTGTCAGCCTACCTGCCATGATGTGACCTTGATGATCACATCATGGCGGTCGAACGAGGTGTGGCATACTTTGGAAACTTCGCGGTCTGTGATGGAATCATGGCGAGCCGCGAGACGTCTCAGCTGGGAGCTGAAAGTCCAAACCGTCATTCATCCTGATTCGATTTCCAGTCATTGATGAGCCAGGAGTCGACAGAGAAATGTTGTTTGACGTTTTTAGCTCTCAGAAGAAAGGACATTGGAATTTCTTTCGAAACTTCGCCGCTGGATAGTGGAAAAGTGAATTCCAAAGCATTCTCTTTGTTCGGTTTCCAAATTTCAAAGCTGTGGAAGCGAGTGTTCTCTTTCTTTGTTCGTTCGTCCTCTTTGTGGTTAAGCGACACCACGAAAACCCCATTCCTGAGGTCACCGGGATGCTGATGCCAAGCTGAAATGATCAGCTCTGGCTGACCGAAAAGCTGGCGCTGGACTCGACCAGAAATCTGAGGGATAACATACGGTTTTTGCTCGTATTGCCATTGCTGGTAGAGTTGAGTCCCCACCGGAACGATGAAGACGCCTCCCACCAATACGATGAAGAAAACGGTCCAACCATCCTGATACCAAGCACGTTCGGTATTTGTCATGAGATTCCTTTGCTGAATTGAAAGAGATTGTGGTCGCTGGAATGGTGCACCCAGATTTGTTTCGCCACACAATTAATGATACTCATAATCCGTGGTGCAATCGTCGGCGTCAACTGTCCAATGTTGGGATGGGAAAACGAGCAGACATTCTGGAGCGATTTGGGAAACGGGTGCGGGAACTCCGCAAGGAGCAGGGGTACTCGCAGGAGAACTTTGCCTATGCTTGCGGGCTCGATCGCACCTACATGGGGGGGATCGAGAGGGGCGAAAGAAACGTCGCCCTAAGAAACATTGAGGTGATTGCCAATACGCTGGGGATCACGTTGGCAGAATTGATGGACGGGGTTTGAGCTGTCCAATCACAAAGAAGCGGGGCAAATCAGAATCGTCGCCACGATGGCATTTAAGTAAGGCATCTCCTGTTCAGCGACTTCGAAGTTCCGGTAAGGATCGGTTTGCAAGAGTCTGCCAGTTTGTATGTCGTAATGCCCGTACCTGATCTGCATTCTCTTCAAGTTGCTGCACAGTCGAGAGATATCGATTTGGTTCAGGTCGTCTATGTTTTCAGTGATGTCGAGGTAGCCTCGAAAGGCTGCTGCACCGGCGGAACTCATTTCATCTTGCCAAAATTGTAAGGCGGCTCTGATGAGGGCCACATCTTTTGATGTGAGCATGGTATTTCCTTTATTCGTGGGTATGCCATCCGTTCTTCATGTGCGGAACGAATAATTCTTTGATGATCAATGTCTTGGAGCGCTGAAGCATTTCTTTCGTCGGGCGTCAATTCTTACACTGGTGTCAGGATCGCAGGTTACCTGCAAGCAAGCTGACGTATGGACTATTCGAGAGTTTTCAAAGTGGTTGCAAGTTTCCTGGCCTTTGAGATCGTCGGCTCTGACTTGCCGAAATGCCTGGCGGCTTCTCGAATTGTGGTTCCAGGTTGTTGTAGAAATTTAGCCACTTCGGTTGCGTGGTCACGTGCCCAGGACTTTCTGTTTGACAGGCTGATTTCCTTTCCCGTCGCATTGATGCCGTGCTTCTCCTTCGCTTCTCGCAGAGCCGCCCGGATCGTTGGGACAGTTTTGCCGAAGTGGTTCGCGGTTTCTTCCATCGTGGCAGCGTTATCGATTCGCCACTCGGCGATTTGCTGAGCATGAGCTTCACGCCAGGTTGGTTCCTCCGGGATTCGAAACTCCGTCACCGAGAACCATTCTGGACCAAGTCCTTGGAAACGGCGTGTATCCACTGCGAAGTCATTGAGAGCCATCGCTACATCCTCATCCTCGAACGAATCAGAGACATTCCGACGGGTTCTGCGGCGTGGAAGCGTTTGACATTTTGAGTCCTCCAAGTCTTCAGTGTCGGGAATAGAACATTCGGAAGACATCTCCAGCAGAGGCAAAAATTCGAGAGCATCGGGAAAAGCCCCCAGCTTTGAGGTGCGCAACCGAATGTTTCCTTCTTGATCGCAGTAGATGCCCGCAATGTGCTGGGCGAGAAGCACGTTCATTGCCGAGGCATTTTCTCCTGAGAGTGTTTCGGATAGACGCAGGACATGTTCAGCGACTAGTTCTGGATTGACAAGTTCGTCGACAATCTGAGTGTGAGATGCCAACGAATGGAGTTTCTGTTGAATCTCATCCATCCTGACGTGATCCCGTTCCCAGTCCGCTTGCAATTCCCGTCGCAAGATTTCTGAGAGATTGGGATCGCCGAGGGACTGCTTCCAGCCGCGAATCCGGGCTACAAGTTCTGTATACTCTCTTTCCAGATCCGCTTTGACATCCACCTCACTCGGTCGCAGTTGTTGCAACTCGTCACGCACTTGGTCAACGAAGTGGGTGAAGTGAGGGTTGGAGAGCAAATCTTTTTTGTTCATATGTCAGCTCCAAGTTGGCGAAGGGACGATCGAGAGATAAGCAGGTCGACATGGTTCAATAAGACGGGCAACGTTTAGGCTGCTTGATCTCTGCATATGAAGAGCTGAGACAACAGAATGTCAAATACAATTTTCCGCAACTGCTCCTCCGGAACCCGATACGAGTTCTCACAGACGCCGCTCAGGTAGCCGGTGCATACGTATGAGGTGTACCGCCTTTCTTCTCCGGCTTTCGTAATGTATGGTCGACACGAGGAAGCGTTCATCGACCGTCCGCAATGCTGACAGATGACGAGACCCGAGAGTGGGTACTTCAGAGTAATCCCGGCTGCGGACGGAAGGTTCGTGGACTTGCCGTCATCCTTGGGTCTACCCCTTTTAGCCCGTTGACTAGCAACGAAGTCCCAGTCTGCGGGGTCAACGATTGGCTCGCAGAATGCAGCGTTCCGTTCCCAGTCCTCTTCAGGAACCTCCTGCCGCAGGCGCACGTCGTCGATCACTCCCGTGCAGTTCCTGCCCCAAACATACTCTCCCTTATAGATTTCATTTTTGAGGATGTAAGTCACAGCGTCAGCGCTGGAAGGCAACTGCTCAGCGGGAAATTCTTTCGACTTCTTCAGTTCTTTGAAAATTCGCACACCTGCCCAGCCACGCTTTTTAGCAAGATCGAAGATCCTGCGAACAACCTGAGCAGGCTCTGAATTGGGAACGAGAAGACGATGGTCAATTTCTTCGACTCCTTTACGAAGAACCATGACGCTTTCGAGTTTGTATCCGAAAGGAACTGGACCACCTGGCCAATGGCCAAGGCGAACCGAATCTTTCTTTCCTCGGACCACATTGTGAGCTTTTGCCCAGCCTTCTTCTGTCGCGCGAATCGATTCAATTTTGGACAATGCACGTCCCGACCGCGATGTGGGATCAGCAAAGCCGCTATCGACAGTGAGTACGAGGATTCCGTTCTTCTCCAGCTTACGTCGGAACTCATCCGCATCCTCAGCTCGGGTCAGGCGTTCGAACGTGTCGACAAGTATCAGTTCCGCTTGGACACGTCCAGATTTGAGATCACGGATCATCCGTTGGTAGCCGGGTCTTTTACGCTTGTAGCGTCCCGAGATTCCATCGTCACGATAGGTCGCGACGACCTTCCAGGGAAGGTTGAGCTTTTTAATGAGCCTGTTGACTTCTTCAATCTGTTGATCCGGCGACCGCGGATTCTGCATTTCATCTGACATCCGTGCGTAGATGACAACTCGATACTCGTTGGTCAAACTGAATGTTGGTCGTAACATGTGAACCTCCCTGTCTCACGCAAGACGATTGTTGTGCCGATGAATTTCTACCGCAATTTGCTTGGCGAAGAGATCCAACAGGCTGTTGCGGCGATGCTGTCTGACGAGGTTGGCCAACCGAGTCTGTGATTCGATATCGATCTCTGTAGGGAATGGATGTTCTCCATTTGCAATCAGTTGCGAGAGTTTCTGAAGATCGACGGAACTGGTCGATTGACCATCGTGCTCAGACCTGTCGTCACTCAAATAAAATTGTTCAGGAATCAGAGGCTCCTTTCATAAAAAAGAGCCGGTGTCTCCACTGGCTCAAATAATAAAATGCATCGATCACGCTCCGATCACGCAGAGCGAACTTTTTGTAGAATCTTACGTTTGTGCCGTGCTGGTCTTTTGGGAAGCCAAGACAACGACATCATTATCGCGGAGATCAAGATAGTATCCTTCACCATTGTGTTTAATTGTCCTGGCCAGCTCTTGAGGAAGCCGTTTGCGAAGCCGGTCCACCATGGAGGCAAGTGCTGAATCCGATGTAGATTCGGCGGCATCCAGATCGTTACCGATCACAGTGCGTTTTGTTGTCACGCGCTCCGCAACCAAACGCAGGAATTCAAATTGTTTTCTCGAAACAGTAATAGAATCTGCTTTCCAGTAGACAAGACGTTCGTTGCAATTGACCACCAAACTTCGCGAAGCAATCAGCCTCTCAAACTCAGCTTCAGATGATCCCTCCAACACATACAAGTTTTGAAGACTCGTCAGGTGGGTTGCAATTCGGTCATGGATCTCGGGACCGCGTAAGCTTCTCATTCTCGCATTGATTTCGCTAGCACCCCGTTCTACATTTTGTGAATCGAGTCCCAACCAACCGACATCTGCATTGCCATTCATTGCAACGTAGAGTTGCGTCAATGCGATACAGGCGTCCGTGAGATGTTTGTTTTGGAAGTTTTCGAGAGCGTACCGGATCGCGTCGTAATCTGTTTCATACTGTCGATGGGCATCCTCCACTTTTGCCCAGAGCGGTTTGCCAAGTTTGTGTCCAATCGTCAGGAAGAAGTCTTTAGATTCTGAAAAGAGCTTTCGTGACGGGCGAATTCGCTCCCACATGCTGCGGACGATGAAGTTGCCGATTGGCAACAACCTCGGATTGAGGGAAACAATTGCATCAGCCCAGCAAATCGCAATTCCGTTTTCAACAGAACTCACTTTTGGTTGTGTTCCGAAATAGTCTTGAACGTTGACCAGGTCATCCCATGGACGCAAAGCAAAACGTTTTAACTGCCTGAGGTGATCCTCAATCGGATCCCATAAACTCGTCTCGTCCGTGGCTGTGTCAGACGTGCCGTCAGTTGAGAATGTTCCCGACGTGACTTGATCCAATGGGGGGAATTCATTTTGCAAAGCTGTCAAAATTTCATCGAGTTCGATGGTTTCCAGAATTGCCTGGGCGCAGTCAACGAGCGAACGGTCCACCTGCTCGATGAGTCTACGCAATTCCGTTTTCGCACCTGCTTGGAGTTCTGTGATCGGCCAACTGGCATAGCGGCGGAATCGGGGTCGGCGGGAATATTCATCCAAGACGGGAGCAACGTCTTCTTCGTACCAGACGGCCAGCCGACTAAATGAATCGTCGTCGAACCTTGAGCGATCGGGAGACGTTTCCTGATACTGACGAATCGCAAAATCAAGTTGCTTCATAGCTGCCCTCTTTAACTGTTGTCATATTATCGCATGTACCATATAGCCCATGATTTTACCTGCGTGATCGCAGCGTGATTGGCACGTTTTAGGCTTTAGTTTCCACTGCCGGGATGGTCTCGGCTCAGCAGATCGCTGGAAATATGCCCATAATCTTCCGATGCCAGAACTGGCCGCGTCAAGCCCGAAACATGATTCTGTACAGTCTTCGTCACCTGACTCGCAGCTTCAATCATCAGCTTCCACCTGGAAAATCTATCGTCCCAAGCATCGCTGGGAGCGTATTGAGAATTTTCCAGTCGGGATCAATCCGCCCCAGAAGGTTCGAATTTACAGTCAGAGTGATTATTACCGACTGCAATGGTGGGAACCATCCGCAAAGCGAAACCTGACGGATCGCGTGAATGGCGATCTGGTAGCCGCCATCATGCGCGCCCGTGAGATCGAAGAGCGCCTGACCAATGCGCGCTCATCAGGATTGGGCCTCGCGAAACTCACGCTGCAACACTTGCACACGCGATACGTGGCGATGCTTCGTGGCCGAAGCGATGCTGACGAGATCAGTCCCAAAACACTGAGCCGATACTCCTCCGCGCTGAATCACTTCCTGGAATTCGTTTCCCAGGTTGAATTTCAACATCAGTATCGATTCGCTGCAAGTATCGACCAGCCGTTCGTGCTCTCCTTCAAAGCGTTTCTGAGCAACCTGAAGGTTCCCCCCAACGGACATCCCAATGCGACACCGCGACCTTTGAAATCTGTCGGATATGTTTTAGGCGTCGTCCGAGGGATGTTCAGTTGGGGAATCAGCGAGCAGAGCGGACCATTACTGCCGATCGAGTTCCGCAATCCGTTTCAGGGAAACATGACCACACGAGCTGACCGCCGAGCGAAAGATCTCTTTGGTGATCCAGATGTCACTATCGAAATGGCTTGCAAGTTCCTTCAAAATTGTGATGACTATCAACTTCGCTTGTTCGCACCGATCATTTTATTTGGCTTGCGAGCCAGCGAACCGTGCCTGATCTTTCAAGAGGATCTTGACGGCGAATGGCTCCGTGTCATCGGGCGTCCAGAATTAGGGTATGACACCAAAGGGTTGCGTGACAAACGATTGCCGATGTCTCCGGAGCTTTATGAACTGTTGACCGCTCTTCGTATCGAACAGTCATGTCTGCTGCTGACAAGACGATCGGTCTTCGAGGGCCAATACAAGATCAAGGAACCAGTATTGTCGGCTGCCGAATTGGCGATGCGCTACCAGAGTCTGTGTGATAGCGAACGAATTTCATCCGCGAAGGTTCGCTCACGCTTCTTACGACAGCTCGTCCAAGAGGCGGGTGGTCTCGACTACGATCACATTGACCGAGAGTTTAGAACAGTGGCAGCGCAGCTGAGTTGGCCGAAAGAAGCGACGCTCAAGGACTTTCGGCATCTGTTCAGTACGTCCTTGGAGAATGCAGGAGTCCCGCTCTTCTACCGCCGCTATCTGATGGGGCAGTCGCCTGGTACGTCCCCGGTCACGACGTACACGCACTTGAATCAATTGCGCGAGCAACATCAACGCGCTGTCGAGTCGACGCTGGCTCCGCTCTACCAAGCGTTTCGAGAGCGTGTTTCTGATCTGGGCGAGAATCGTTAGCCTCCTCGATTCTTCAGCCATTCTTCGGCAATCGCAATGGCGGGAAGCTCCTTCAACGCTCGCTCCAACTGTTCGCGCATTGTTGCAGGTCGTGTGTGCGTGTACGTCGCTGTCATGCCGAGCGGATTCGAACGTGATGTGGCATTCGTTGAATGTCCCATCAGTTCATTGCGAATGAGCGGATCGACCCGTCGCTCTTGCAGTGTCGTGGCGAACATGTGACGGAGCATCTTCGGACTGGTGAAGCCCTTCAGATCAGCCTTGTTACAAATCTGAATGAAGCTGGTACGGAGATAATCCGATTTGACCAAGCCGATATCGCGCCAGATGGTCTGACACACCTGTTGCCGCTGAACCCGTGAAAGCTGCTTCTCCAATTGAGCCTCTCTCTGATTGACACGTGACTGGAGCACTTTCTCCAATGCGTCGATTGAACTTCCTGCAAGGGCTGGCTGTTGTGACATTGTAAAACGTCGTCTCTGAAACAATGTTCCCGATTGACGATTGAGTGTACTCGACGCGATGACTCGATAAAGCACCGGATGGAGCGGTATCATTCGTTCCCGCCGAGTCTTCACCTGCCAACCGAGCTGAGGTCGGTTGCGAATAACGATTGCCCGCAGTTCCTCGTGGATGTCATCGGGCCAGAGAAGGTGGGACAGTTCTCCCGGCCGCAGTCCGGTCAGCATCAGTGTTACAAAGATTGGAAACTGCCAATCGTCTGCTGCCAACAGAAACAGCCTCTCTTGCTCGGCATCGAACAATTCGATGGGCTTTGAGTCTTCTGTCGGGATCTTATCGAGCTGCAAAGCCTTGAATGGATTGTCCGCATAGGGAGGGAGATGACGCCGCTGGGCTGCGAAATGAAACATCGAGCGGCAGACCTCAAGAATGTATCGCAGCCCTTTATCTCGCAGTGGTCGCTTATCAGAATTTGGATGGCCATTTGGTGAAACGCTGATGCTCCTCAAATGCTTGACGAACTGCTCCGCATGTTCCACACGAAACTGACCAGTCGAACCAGGCACTCGGGAACCATTCACGAATGCAATTAGATGGTTCGTCGCACTGCGGTAACGAGCGATGGTTTTCAAAGATGATCTCGCCACCGTCTCATGGTGGTCTAGCCACCGCTCCTGGAGTTCCGCAATTTTGATTGACTGAAACGAAGAGGAGACGGGTGCACCGTTCTCGAGTTGTGAATTGATCTCAGCTGCGTGGCGACGAGCTTCGTCGAGGTCCGAACCGATTCGCGGACGGTGTCGTTGCCCCTGATCGTAGTACGTGAGATACCAGACTTTTCCACGCCGGTCGCCACGCACACGACCGACGCGGAATGATTTCGATTGCTTGACCATAGGCGTACCTTTCTTGAGATTTAATTGGGGGACATATTGGATCTAGCGGCAATGACTTGGTGTGCCGTCATTAAACGCGCCTGTCCCGCAGAGATTTGTGAAACGGTTGTCCTGCTCGTGGAATTACCGACCGGTCATTCGAAAGATATGCGCTTCGCATGACAAACCTTTCCGCAAAGGAGGCCTCGCAAAGTCGCTTTATCAATGCGGCGTTCGCATTGTCAGCCGCAATCTGTGCATGCTGCAGTCCAGCCCCGACAGAAAACCCTCTCAAAAATGCTGGTTTCAATCTTGAATCGTCCTGACTCAGATCGCCAAAAAAGCCCGTAAAAATTCAACGAAGCGACCGCATCAGAAGGGGGGGAGCGGAGGCTCAGGAAATCGTTGCAATAGCGATCACAAGCTGTCGAAGAGAGAGGCGAGTCTGACGTCGCCAGAGCCTCGTAACACCTTCAGGAAAACGCAACGTGAACGGTCACCAAAGGACGGAGCGGAGAACATTTCTGCCACAAAACGCCACAAATTCCGCCACAAACGTCGAGAATTGACCAGCCCGGAAAAAAGCAAATGCCTGCATACCAATCACTTATGGCATGCAGGCATGTTGTAGAGCGGAGAGAGGGGGATTCGAACCCCCGGTGAGTTTCCCCACACTGGTTTTCGAAACCAGCACAATCGGCCACTCTGTCACCTCTCCGTGCGACGCAAAATAGAGAGTTTGAGAGGGAGCGTCAAATGTTCGCATTTGAAGAGTTGGTCGGGAGGGCGAGAAGCAGGCTCGGAAACGCCGATAATGCCTGTCTTTCCGGTGATTTTCGAGGTTAGCTGTGATCGGAGAGTCTGTTGGTCGCCACGCTTTGGGCAGGCTCGCAGCAGCATTAATTCAGCGGCGCTCAATAAAACATTTTACGGCTCGGGGGCAGTTGAGAATTCGAATGTCAGGATTCAATGCTCTTGACGACAAAATGCTCGCTCGGATTCCCGGGAAACTGTTTCTGTAGCAACTGGTTTCTTCAATTGAACTGCGGCTGTCCACTTCCCGATTTGGCGTTCGGGAAGTGACTCGTCGTAAACAGCAATTTCACTCGTGAAACTCGCTTGCATGGAGGCACGGTTGAGCAAGCTGCTCTAAGTTGGGCGAGATCGGAGAGTATTCACTTTTGAATCTTGAGGAGCGCGGGCCAACTTCGCAATGCCAGCGAAGGGAGGGGCAGCAAAGCACGGAAGAGGATTCCGCGGTGAAAAGAGAGGGATGCAACATCGAATGTTGATCTGTTGGGGGGCGAAGGCAATAAAGAGGTGATTCAGTGGTTGACATCAAACGGCACTGATCAATTTTCCGATGGAATTCCAATGCAAGGCCGATCGACATGCTTGGAGTCCTTCCCCGAACAGGGACAATTCTTTATCGTGGCGAGACAAACTTAGATTTTGAAAACAGAGCCTCACGCAGAATCGTCTACGTTTGGCTTGTGCGCAATAAACCAAAGAAGGCGTCTCGAGCGATCATCGAAATAATCGTCTTCGAAAGAAAGTTTTGCAGGAACAAAAAAATGGCAAACGAACCGACTCATGCGGAACTGGTCGTCATCGGTGGTGGTCCCGGAGGATATCCGGCAGCTTTTGAAGCAGCCGATCAGGGAATGGATGTTGTACTCATTGACCAGGACCCGAGGTTGGGGGGAGTCTGCTTGAATCGTGGGTGTATTCCTTCGAAGGCATTGCTGCATCTCGCTAAACTGATCCATGAAGCAGAAGAGTCGAAAGATTGGGGAATCACATTTTGCGAACCGGTTATCGATCTGGATAAGGTCAGAGAATTCAAAGATTCCGTTGTGGGAAAATTGACCGGCGGAATCAAACAGCTCTGCGACGCTCGAGGAGTGACATTGGTTCAAGCCCGTGGCGAACTCGTGGATTCCTCGACCGTGAAGCTCACTAAGGAAGATGGTTCCAGCAGCACGATGACTTTTGAGCACTGCATCGTCGCGGTTGGATCGCGGCCGACGCTTCCAAAGTTTTTGGATATCGGCGATGACCGGGTAATGACATCGACGGAAGCACTGAACCTCCCGGACATTCCAGAGCGACTTTTGGTGATCGGTGGAGGTTACATCGGATTGGAGATGGGGTCTGTTTACTCAGCTTTGGGGTCGAAAGTCTCAGTCGTCGAGATGATGCCCGACATTCTCATGGGGGCTGATCGTGATCTCGTTCGACCATTGCGGAAACGACTCGATAGTCAATTCGAAGCGATTTACACGAACACAAAGCTGAACTCAATTCAAGCAACCAGTGACGGGATTGTTGCCGAACTGGAAGGGGAGGGTGTTGACTCTCCGCAGACGTTTGATCGCGTGTTGGTTTCCGTCGGTCGCTTGCCGAATGGTCATGGAGTCGGCATCGAAAACACAAAAGCCAAAGTCACAGAACGGGGCTTTATCGAAGTCGACCGAAACATGCGGACCGCCGACCCGAAAATTCTGGCAGTTGGTGACGTTGCTGGCGAACCGATGCTTGCACATAAAGCGACTCGGGAAGCCAAGGTCGCTGTCGAAACGTTACGGGGTGAACCGGCCATGTTCGACAACATCGCCATTCCGGCTGTTGTCTTTACAGACCCGGAAGTTGCCTGGTGTGGCCTGACCGAAACGGAGGCGAAAGAACGTGGGCAAAAAGTGAATGTTGTTCGCTTCCCATGGGCAGCCTCTGGACGGGCTCAAACCATTGGTCGAACTGAAGGATTGACGAAAATGCTTGTCGATCCGGAAACCGAACGCATCTTAGGCGTCGGAATTGTCGGTCCCGGAGCAGGGGAACTTATCGCTGAGGGAGTGCTCG
The DNA here is from genome assembly GCF_007744255.1 of Thalassoglobus polymorphus. Lineage (GTDB taxonomy): Bacteria > Planctomycetota > Planctomycetia > Planctomycetales > Planctomycetaceae > Thalassoglobus > Thalassoglobus polymorphus. The sequence goes on from NZ_CP036267.1 coordinate 1,553,466, forward strand.
CTGTCGAAACGGCAGCTGTTGCCAGGGATCTCGCAGAAAGTATCCATGCTCACCCGACTCTCTCCGAAACCATAATGGAGTCGGCTGAGGCCAGCTTTGCTCAAGCAACACATGTTTATCGCCCGAAGCGAAAGTGATCGAATCGGTCATCCTCGAAGCATAACGAGTTTCGGGCGCAACATTGATGAAGAGTCATGTTGTTCCCGAATAAGTGCAGGCACTCAAGGTGGTTTGCTCTACGGTGACCCCCAAGCAGAACGTGAATACCACTTCGAGAAATGTTGTCGTTACGCAAGTGCACTCATGTTGGAATGTGAATCGGTTTGCGAACGACGTCGAAATTTTTCATCCCGAACTGGAGCACCGTTTGTCTGCTGCTGTTCGATTTGTTCAGCGACCTCGGCTCGGAGTATTCGCATGATTTTGGGAGCGTCGATGCAAAGTTTGACTCGGTTTCCAGAAATCTCAGAGACTTTAATGAAGATGTCGTCTCCGATGTGGATTGCTTCTCCAGGCTTTCTAGTTAGAACTAACACAACTTCTCTCCTTAGAATAGGTAGGAGCTAATCCGAATACTTGAGGATGATTTCTCAGGCTTTGAGCAAATTCTTCCTGACAGTTTGTTTCCGAACAGGCTCCAAAGGTTTTCACCTTTTGGTTAATAACTGTTGAGTGCCGACTCCGCCGACAGATTTTTGCTCAACAAGTTGTTCTCGCAATCTATAGAGACTTTAGCAAAACATGGGCCGAAGGCAAATTTTTATAAAGAATACAAACACCAGAAATCCACTCAAGTTTCGACATGAGATGGTTTTTCATGCCGTTTTATCATGAATGATAATTTTTTTGTCAGGCTGAGGATTTTAAGATGTCTCGTCGATTGAACCAACTTGGTTGCTGAGCCTCCAGAATGGTCGTTTTTTGTTCAGGATTTGATCGCTGCAATCTGCAGCATGTTTCATCAAAACTGCAATAATGAGCTGTTTTGAAGCACAGCATCGATTCTGAACTGCAATTCTGACAGCCATTTTGTCAAACTGGCGGTGACGCCCCTGTGCCAAACTGGCAGTGCCAGTTTACGTCGCATGCTTTGCAAGTGCTTTTGGTAATATGAGTTACGTCAAAAATTGGGGACTTCAAATTCTTGGCGCGCTGTTTGCCTATTCCTGATACCAGTCGTCAATCGGACGTTTGTATCAAGCTCTCTGAGTACAGTGTGAATACACTCTTTGGGTAAACCGCAAATTGGGTAAGCCAAGAAGGTTGCTGGAATCAAACCTGCTCGCCACATGAGAGAATTTGGGGGGCATATCAAGACCCTAAGCCTCCAGCCACACACTCAGTCAAACATCACACAAATCAACGAAACCACAGTTTTGGAGAGAATCACATGGCCGTGTCAGAAAAAGTCATTGGAATCGATTTGGGGACAACGAATTCGGTTGTCTCCGTTATGGATGGAGGCGAAGCGAAAGTGATCGCCAATCAGGAAGGGGCTCGGACAACTCCCAGTGTTGTCGCCTTCAATAATAAAGGAGAAGTTCTCGTTGGTGACCCGGCCAAGCGTCAGGCAGTGACCAATCCTGAAAACACAATTTACTCTGCAAAACGATTTATGGGGCGACGGCACAGCGAAGTGCAGTCCGAAGAGAAAATCGTCCCTTACAAAATTGTTGGCGGTGCCAGCGACTACGTGAAAATCGAAGTCAACGGGAAAGAGCAAACTCCACCTGAAATTTCGGCGAAGGTGTTGATGAAGCTCAAAGACGCAGCGGAGAGTTATCTCGGTCACCGCGTCAACAAAGCTGTCATTACTGTCCCGGCGTACTTTAACGATGCTCAACGACAAGCCACGAAAGATGCCGGACAAATAGCTGGCCTGGAAGTCGCTCGTATCATTAACGAGCCGACAGCGGCTGCGTTGGCGTATGGGCTCGAAAAGAAGCAGGACGAGAAAATCGCCGTCTTCGACCTGGGTGGGGGAACGTTCGACGTTTCGATCCTGGAAGTTGAAGAAGGGTCTGTTGAAGTGCTCGCCACAAATGGGGATACCCACCTGGGTGGTGACGACTTCGACGAAGAGCTGATTAATTTTGTCGCGGATGAGTTCAAAAAAGAGGGTGGGCTCGATCTTCGTGAGCATCCGATGTCGCTTCAGCGGTTGCGCGAAGCCTGCGAAAAAGCGAAAAAGGAACTTTCGACTCTACAAAGCACCGAGATCAACCTTCCGTTTATTCATGAAGCGAACCACTTGCAAATGACAATCGGTCGTTCGCAATTCGAACGCCTCATCGATCCTCTTGTCGAACGATGCCGCAAGCCCGTCGAGCAAGCACTCAAAGATGCGAAGCTCTCTCCGGGCGACATCGACGAAATTGTCCTTGTTGGTGGATCAACACGCGTTCCGCTCGTTATCGAGCTGGTCAAGAAAGTCTTCGGCGGGAAAGAACCTCACAAAGGTGTGAACCCTGATGAAGTTGTTTCAATCGGAGCAGCGATCCAAGGCGGAATCATCGCCGGGGACGTGAAAGACGTTGTGCTCCTCGATGTGACGCCACTGTCACTTGGAATTGAAACCGAGGGGGGCGTTATGACGGCTCTCGTCGAACGGAACACCACGATTCCCGTGACAAAATCGGAAGTCTTTTCGACTGCGGCGGACAATCAATCGGCAGTGACAGTCAGCGTCTTTCAGGGTGAACGCCCAATGGCACGCGACAACCGTTTGCTGGACCAGTTCAACCTCGAAGGGATCCCTGCGGCTCCTCGTGGAACGCCACAAATTGAAGTAACGTTCGACATCGATGTTAACGGAATCCTCAACGTCTTTGCGAAAGACAAGGGGACCGGGAAAGAGCATAAGGTTACCATCCAGCAATCGAGTGGTCTGTCGGAGGACGAGATCGAGAAAATGCGGAAGGATGCGGAATCGCATGCTGACGAAGACAAGAAACGCAAGGAACTTGCCGAAGTCCGCAACCAGGCATCCAACTTTGTGTACCAGACTGAGAAGACTCTCAAGGAACACGAAGACAAACTGGACGACGATTCCAAGACTGCTGTGAATGCAGCAATCGAGAAGGTGAAAGAAGCCGAGAAAGGGGAAGATCCTGCAGCGATCAAGTCTGCAATTGAAAACCTCGAACAGGCATCTCAAGCCTTGACCAAGCATATCTATGAAGCTGCAAACGCCGCCGGAGGTGGAGCTGAGGCTGATGGTGCTGCCGCTGATGGAACAGCCGAAGCGGCTGCTGCAGATGACGATGTGATCGATGCAGAATTCGAGAAGAAAGAGTAATTTAGAGCAAATCCAATGCTGGTCTTAACGTTCCGCCTCGCGACGAGCAGTCTATGAAGTCACGAAAGTGCTTTTCATGGGCACGACTCACATTGGAAGTGTTTTAGCGTAGCGAATATTCGCTCTCACTGACGGCTGTGAACTTCGAGTTCACAGCCGTTTTTTATTTCGGGAGCAGGTGAAACTCCCGATTGAAATCTTGACGGAACTGTACTCACATGCGTTACGCACAGTGGAGGTCATGGAATACAATGGGAAGGAATGCAAGGAGTGATGCGTCTCGATTTGCAGTCATCTCGCTGGCAGTAAAATTCTCTAATTCAGCCGTGTGACTTTGACATCATCAACCCAGGCAGATTTCCCGACTGCTAATCGCAACCGACTTTTCGTCAGGTGTCCAATTCCATTAGATTGGAATTTTCCAACGAATTTCTCGTCGATGGTTACCGACATCACATCGCCTTGAATGCTGACTTTCAACTGGTGCCACTGATTCGCTTTCAGGTCAACTTTGAAATACTTCGACTTCTTGTTGATGTCTCTCTTTTCGTCTTCAGAAAGTTGATTGGCGAGACGGCGCTCTCGATTTTTTAAATCCATTCGACCTGTCTTTAAGTCAACGATTTCGACTCGATTTGGTCGAATGCGTGTCATGCAAATATGCCCAGCATGAACGGACTTCTCTTTCATGTCGGCAATGTTGATTCCGAGATCATCGTTTTTTCCCAGCTTGAATCGTAGTTCAATCGTGGCATCCTTGAAGGCGACTTCATGAGTCACGGAGACACCGTGGTCTGCGACGTCGGCTCGCGTGATGTGCATCGCTCCATCGACGAGATCAACTTGTTTGACTCCCTTCGCCCGACTTTTGCTGTTCGTCCCCCAGCCATTTCCGACCTGCTCAAGTTGATCATCGGTTTCAGTCCGTTCGAAATGATCTTCCAGAATCACTTCTCCATGTGCATCGACAGCGAAGAGACTCGCAGGGAGAAAGAAGAGTGCCACGCCTGCGAGTGAAAAGAAAAGTTTCATCTTTGCGGACTTTCGTAAAGGGTGATTCAAACAAAACAAGTTCATCAAGGTACGATCTCAGATGAGAGTGTCAATCAAGAGGGCAGAATGAGGGACCTGTTTCACGTCGCGTGGTTCGCTTCTTATTCAATCAGCCGCTGGTCAACCTCCGATGAATTCTCGCGCGGCAGGAGACAGTCTGCATCAAGCGTGCTCCAAGTGTGCACCGATTATCGGAATTATGATTTCCGATGTGTGTCGCAACGCATTACATTGAGTTGCTACAATTTCCATCGAAAACCGCCCCCATCTTGTATGACCTTTACTCCGTATAAAAAGGCAAGTCCATGAACTCGTCCCCTGAAGTTTCTCGCCGTCAGTTTCTTGCGACCTCGACCAGTGCCGCGCTGGCAACTTCACTCGCTCCCAAATTTGCTCAGGCTGCTGAAGGTTCGGGAAATTTGCATGTTGGGACATTTCGCTTTGACGTCACCCCACCGATGGGGCACTCGCTGTGTGGCGGATGGATCAAGCCTGTGATGGCTGTGGATGATCCGCTGGAAGCCATCGGGTACGTTCTACTCGGTGCTGGCAAACCGATTGTTGTTTGCGTTGTTGATTGGACCGGTCTGTTAAATTCAGCTCACATTCAATGGCGACAAGCACTCGCCGATGCTGCAGGGACAACGATCGACCGAGTCACCGTTCACTGCGTGCATCAACACAATGCCCCCTTCGCCTGTTTGGATTCCGAAGAGATCATTCTCGAACAGGGAGACCTTCCGCATATCGTCGAGCTTGATTTCTACCGCAAGTGCCTCGACGCGGGGCGAAAGGCGGTCAAAAAAGCCCTCACTCAAACGACACCTGTCACCCATGTTGCCAGTGGACAAGCTGCGGTTCAAAAAGTCGCCGGGAATCGCCGGCTCATCGGGCTCAATGGAAAAGTCTTAACGCAACGTGGCAGCAGTTCGAAGAGTCCCGCTCATCAACAGTTCCCTGAAGGGCTCATCGACCCGATGCTGAAAACGGTCGCTTTCTACAATGGAGACAAAAAAATTGTCGCCAGCCATTACTACGCCTGCCACCCCATGAGTTACTACGGAGATGGTCGCGTCAGTTCGGACTTCTGTGGACTGGCTCGAAAAGAAAAGCAGAAACAAGAACCGGATTGCACTCACCTTTACTTCAACGGCTGTGGAGGAAACATTGGAGCCGGGAAGTACAACAACGGTTCGCACGAAATGCGGCCGATTCTGACAAAACGCATGTTGGACGGGATGATGGGAGCGGAGAAAGAACTCCAGTTACAGCCAATCGAAAGCGTGAAATGGGAGACCGAAGATATTCTGCCGCCGCTCAACCCTCTGTTCAACGAAGAAGTATTAATGAAGCAGATTTCCGACAAAAAACAACGTGTCGTCAATCGAAACCGCCCGTCCTACACAGTCGCATTCATTCGGCGGATTCACGCTCAAAAGCCGATCACGCTGAGCTCGCTGCATGTGAATGATGTCTCGCTGTTGCACCTGCCATCAGAGAGTTTCATCGAGTACCAGTTGCGAGCACAAGCGAGTGCACCGAATCGTTTTGTTGCGTGTGCCGCGTACGGAGACGGCGGTCCCTGGTACATTCCGACGGCCGACGCTTATCCCCAAGGCGGGTACGCTGTCAGCGTAGCCTGGTGTGCTCCTGAAATGGATCAAGTGCTCTCTGGCGGAATCCAAAGCTTGCTGTCTCGGGCGTAAGCGATCCGCTGGGAGTGAAGCTGTTGCTCAATGCTGTTTCTCAATAACTTCAAGTGTTTTCATCAAGGCAGGGGGCTGACCAATGTTGATTGGTCGCGAGACCTTTTCCTGCATTCTTACATGAGTTGACCGGAGCGATCATCAATGAAGAAATTCCTACAGTGCATGCTGGTAATAACCGTTGGTGCGTTCAGCAGCGGTGCTGGTGTTCATGCCGAAGATGGAAAGTTTCAAGTACAATCGAACTTGCAGGCAGGAGTAGCCAAAGTCGACATTACTCCCAGCGAAGTGAAAGACTTTGAAGTCGTTGGACATCGCCGTAAGGTGACCGGCGTTCGTGATCCTCTGCGGGCGGGTGTGCTGGTCCTCTCTGATGGAGAAACCAAAGCTGCCATTGTGACTCTCGATACCATTTTTGCCTGGACTGAATTTGTGCAAATCGTCCGCCCGCAAATCGAGAAAGCAACCGGCGTCCCAGCTGCAAACATTATGGTGACAGCTTCCCACAATCATTCGGGACCTGGGTTTGAAGCAGATTCCGAGTGGGGACGTGAGCTGGTTCAGAAAATCGTCGCTACTGCGAAAACTGCGAACTCCAACTTGCGACCGGTCAGCATTGGTTATGGGGAAGATCAGATCTCTTTTGGAATCAACCGGCGTAAAACGATCGATGGCCGAGCTGTCGTTCGCTTGAACCCCGATGGACCGAATGACCCACGCGTGAAAGTGCTGCGGTTTGATGATGGGGAGTCACTCACGCCGATGGCCGTGCTGATGCACGCAGTGTGTCATCCCTGTTTCTTCACCTGGGGAGACAAAGGAAGCAATCCTTATCCGAATGGGTATCCTAGAATGAGTGCCGACTTTCCGGGAGTCGCGCAGTCTTTTGTCGAAATGAGTTATGCCGGGAAAACCGACTCTCTATTTCTTCAGGGCTGTGCTGGAGACATCCGCCCGAATCTTCCTGGGTATCCGTATCGCTGTGCTGATGAAGCCGATATTCAGTGGGCTGGTCGAGATCTCGGAAGTGCCGTTGTGCGGACCTTGGCGAAGAATGTCACCAGAGAAAATCTCAAGAAGCGTGAAGAGTTTTACCCCATTCGAGTGGCGAATACGACAGTCTCTCTTCCGGGCAAAGAAGGGCGCATCGATGCTGAATTGCAAGCGATGAAAATCGGCCCTTACCTGTTGCTCACGATGCCAGGAGAACCGATGGTTGAGTACGGTTTTACGTTGGAAGAATCGATTGCTGATCGTGCAATCCCGATCATCATCGGCTATGCAAACGGGCACGTCGGTTACATCGCGACTGAAAAATCCTATGAGGTCGGTGGCTATGAACCGAACAGGTCGAGGCTACTCCCCGAAGCCGAAATCATGATTCTGACCGAACTCAGCATGCTGGCGGACCAAGTTGTCGGGGACGTTTTCGAATCATTCTCCAAACACCCTAAAGATGCCGAAAAGCGAGCCGCTGAAGAAAAAGCCAGGCTCAACAGCACATCGAAATAGCCACCAGTTTTGCGAAACAGCTCCTCAGGCTGGAGCGAACGAGTAGAGCGGAAGCGGCAACCTCTATGTTGCCGCTTCCGCAAACAAACGGCGGAGTTACCGGGACTGGCCCCAGAAATGCTGTAAAACTTAAATACAGGGGACATGTCCTTGCCCGCGACACTTCAGATAGTTTTGGGGCCAAGTTCAATGACTAGAAATGAAGCTCTTCGAGTTCTTGGATTAGATGAGGTTTTCACTTCAGAAGAATTGCGCCGAGCGTACAAGGATGAGTCCTTTGCTTGGCATCCCGATCGTTTTGCAGCTGGGACTAAGATGTACTCACGGGCTCAGGAAAAATTCAAAGCGATTAAACAGGCTTATGAAATACTCATTGACTGCTGTAACGGGAGTGAGCAGGAGGCAGATAAAAGCCCTGAGGTTATCCTTGCCGAAGATGTGACCTATCTCGGTGGCGATCCACGTCTTGATAGCTCGCATTTTTTTTTCATGAACAGGCGTTCTGGAAAAGCCATACTCAGTGACAGCGGTGTTGTGTTGGTTTTAAGAGATAAGAATGGTGCGTATCGAGAGATAGGATTTCGAGCAGACGAAATTATCGGTTCAATCTGGGGCAATGATCATCGGTGTTCTCAAAGAGCCAACCTAGATTTTGAAAGCTATCAGCCCAGCGATCATGCTTGCAGGAAAAATCAATTTGTCATTCAAGCAGTTGACCCGGATAAAATTCAGATGCTTATTGTGTCCCAACTGCAGTTCGACAATGAGTATCTCGCAAAACGATTCGCGATTCGCTTTTCGGATCTCTTTTGCCCTCGTAATGTGCGTGTCGAGTGGGATGCATACTGGGAGCCAAGACGAGTCGTAGAAGCAAATCTGAAATGGAGAGCGGCGCAGCGACAAAAGAAGCAGGCTGAAGAATTTCGACTGAAGCGAAGTCAAGCCGAGGCTAAAGCAAAAGCTGAGCGAGAAGCTTCTGAGCGTAAACGAAAAGAGCTAATTGAAACGACAATAGCGTCCTTGCAAGAGCGACTCCCGTCCCCCGAGATTATTGTTGTCGTGATAGTGGTAATGATGTTTGTCGCGTTTCTCATTATTTCCAACTTGTTCTAGTCGAAACTGGACTAACCCCAGTCCACTTCGATGCGATCCACAACTCTCAAGGAATCGCGCGCCCGTCAAGTTGATACCACTTCACAGTCCCAAACAGTGTACCTAAGAATTCACCGCAAAAAACGTCGACGTTCCTGGGTGAGTTATGACTCAGCGGTTGCCGCGTATGCAGCAGTTGGAAAATTCAATTCCGCCGTACGTTTGCAAGAGGTAGCAATCGACATTTGTTATTCCGATCATAAACTGGAAGCAGAAAAACGGCTTCTCAGTTATGAAGGATTGCATCCAGCCCGAAAGTTGAAATTCCAATTTAGTGATCTGGTGGAATAGGTTGCCATTCGCGTTGATTGGCCGGTAAACAGCGAGCTGGATCTCGTCCTGAATTGCGCTGACATCTCGGGGCTTTCATTGATCGCTGATTTCGTACCTCCGGTGTCTAGTCAGGGGTGACGGGCTTGAGTTGCATTTCAATGATTGCAAACTCAACTCTCTACCAGATTTCGTGATGAGTAGTCGTGCTCTGCGATGCGTGGACTCGGTCGAAAACCAGCTTGCTCTTTGCTGGAATCATTCATTGTTGGTGATGTGATTTCGGTCTCTTTGTGAGGGCTTGCTTGCTGCTCGCAACTTGAATTGTTCTTTATTCACGTATTCACTGAATCTTCATATTCGCCTCACGTTCCCTGAACAATGGTGAGCTATTTTGGGGGCTCGCAAGGTCAATTTATTTTTTGCTATCTGACCTCTCCAAAATTATTGAGAACTGATCCTGAAACCTGATTTTGATCGCTTAAACATTGAGTAAAGCGACAATCCCAGAGGTTTTCGGACTGATTCTACGTTGATATGAGAACCCAATTCAGGAAGGTATTGTTATGAAAGTTCGTCGAGGTTTTACGCTTATTGAGTTGTTAGTCGTGATAGCAATTATCGCCATCTTGGTGGCTTTGCTTCTACCGGCAGTTCAGCAGGCTCGAGAGGCTGCCCGGCGTACGAGGTGTAAAAATAATCTAAAGCAGATCGGGTTGGCGTTGCACAACTATCACGATACACACAACAGCCTGCCAGCAGGCAGCATTGTGCTGCTCAACGCCTCCGGGACAACATATTATGGTCATGGATGGACATGGCATGCCAGTATTCTCCCGTTCCTCGATCAGGGTCCACTCTACCAGCAGATCCAGGGGCCGAATGATAGCGGCATAGGAGCTGAGTCAGGATCAACGACCAGCCCTAAGCAACAACTGGCAGGCCAGACCGTGCTTTCTATGTTCTGGTGTCCCTCACAGCCAGATGTGACAACTGGACCACAAAAGGGTGGCTATGCTCCATCGAATTACAACGGGAATATGGGAACTCTGATCGGAAACTCTGGCGATAATTGCTACAGCGGTTCGGTGACCACAGCTGCTGGAATGGCTGCTCGCGGGGGCTGCATGAATGCCGACGGCGTATTCTTCATCAGCAGCAGCGTTCGCTTTCGTGATGTGATTGACGGACTCTCCAATACCATCTTCGTCAGCGAAGTCATCGATTCAGGTGGAGATGCAAATCTGCTGGGTGGCGCGGGAAGCGATCGCAAACATTGTTTTTCTGGCGGTGCAGACTCGAATCCTCCTACAGAGATGACGGAGTACCTCATCGCTGCTGAAAGCAATGATCCGATCAATTCCTACGGAGAAGAGGCAGCTGGCAGCTTCCATGTTGGTGGAGCCCAGTTTTTGCTTGGTGACGGCAGTGTCCGATTCCTGTCCGAAAATCTCGACATGACGACATACCGGTCCATTAGCACTCGAGCCAACGGTGAACTCCCGGGTGAGTTCTAAATCATTCTTGAAAATTCGCCACGAGTTCAGTCTCGTGGAGAAGATTGCTTCATCACATGAAGAGCACTCTTCACCGACTTTTTCTACGGAACGTCAATCAGCTTTGAAGTGATATTTCACCAACTTAGACAACATTGAATTTTTTCGAGTGACTATAGAAATGAAGAATCCGAGACGAATTGGCAATCTGGTAATGGTATTATCAGCATTAACCTTAACAGGCTGTGGTCAGGGTGGTGCAGATGATCAGCCGGACCTGGGCCGGGTGAGTGGGACAGTCTTTTTCGAAGGAGAGGTGCTGCCCGGTGCGTCAATCTCTTTCATCCCCGAGGAAGGTCGCCCAGCGACTGGGAAGACAGATGAGCAGGGGATGTACGAATTGGTCTACATCCGTGACACAAGAGGCTGCAAGGTCGGTCAGAATAAAGTAGTTATCACAACCGTTGGCGAAGGCGAAGATCTTGAGGAACTGGATGGAGACGATCTTGATCAGTCTCAACTTCAACGCGTCGTCGAAAAAGTTCCAGCCAAGTACAATGCAAACTCGGAACTGATCGCAGTGGTCAATCCGGGTGAGAACACACACGACTTCCGCTTAGAGAAATAAGTGAGCCCAACAGGGCTTAGCTTGATTGACGAGCAAGTGGCACAATCTGGAATCGAGCGGACTGCGAGGAGTGAAAGCAAGGACTCTCTTCGTTAAGTCCGCTATTTTTTTGTGAGGGAGCAAACTCAGCGTGTTCGCACGATTCTTAGCGACTATTCTCTGATCGCTCACCTTTTTCGATAAGTCCGATACGGACATCGATCACCCCTTTGTTGTCTGCGAGTTCTCCCCATTTATCTTGACAACGCAGGAACAGTTCCCCGCTGGTGGGGACTGTGAAGGTTTCATTCCCGCCGATTTCAAAGGGTTCACTCAGTTTGTAGTCATCAAAGATGATGCCAATCAATTGCCCGTTTCCGTTCTCGTCCCCCGCTGCCGACAGTAGTGGACCTTCTTTGCTGAGAGTCCATTCTTTTTCGGTCTTTAAAGAATAGGTGTCGCCAGCAAAGACTTTTGCTTTACTCGCTTGCCAGCCGGAGTCGGCTCGAATCTTTGAGAAGGCAGTCGTCCGTTCAGAAAGGAGACGAAATTTCGTTTTCCAGTCCCAGCTGCAAAGATCGCATCGGTATCCGGGCTCCATATCTTTGAGGAAGAGATTGTATTCGAATTCGATTTCCTCAGCCTGTGCCCCATAGACGGAATCGAAACTCACCTTGCGGTCGGCAAGCAGCGCAAGCCCCAAAGGTTTGAATCGGGCTGAGTAATTTTTATTGGCTCCCAACATATGACAGAGAACCCATCGCCAGGCGTAGTTTTGCCATGAGTCACCTGTCTGTTCGAGGGGATTGTTGACGATCGCTCCCAACGATTTCGGCTCTTGCGATTGGAGATAGTTGATCACATTTTCACTCGCGTTGACGCCACGTTCGCCTGCGCGGAAATACTTCCCGACTTCAGCCATTCCCTCGGAATACCAGACCGGTCCTGTGCTCCCAAAGTTGATTCCGCAGTAGGCATGAATGGCTTCATGTTGCGGGGTCTTGTGATCGGAGACCGCGTAGACAATTGCGTTAGAATCGATTTTCGGCCCTCCCACAAAACCTCGTACTTGAGTAATCGTTAGTCCTCCACCAGTACGAACGGACCGAAGTCCATCTGGGGAAAGCTTCGCGATTTGCTCTTGCGGCCAGTTGTCGAAATCATCGAAGACAAACATCCGAATTGGCTTGCGATTCCGCCGACCCCAGTAGTCGGCGACAAGTTTCAGCATCGTCTCCAATTCTTCGAGCAGCTCATCAGCCTCGTCTTTGGAGAGATCTGTCATCAGCTGAAAGTTACGGCTTTGGTAAAGCTGAACCTTTGCGTCCTGAGCAGAAACATGCGCTGGCACGAACAACGGCAGTAACAGGGATGCAAGAATGCCGAACAGGCAAGGCCGTCTCAGGTGCAGCACGATCGATTCTCTCATCATGAAGTTCTCTCAATACTGAACTTGGGAAACAGGAGCAGTTGTTATCTTACTCATCACTGGGATCAATTCAATTGGTTCTTGTGCACCGGGCAGCACGATGCAGCTTGGAGTGAAGTGCTGGGCGTGACAGCTGCTGGCGTCGGTGCATCGTAGTGATCTGACTCGGTTTCTTCGCGACTCAGGGGGCTCTTCGGAACTTGAAAGACTGGGCTAATACATAAAGTTCGCCTCTCAATGACTGGGAAATCCTTTACATCGCAGTGATTTCCGGATAGAAGGTAAACTCAATTCTATTCAGGAATCCTGATGAAAAAAGATGGCTCAGCCAGTACGTTCGACAGAATGAAAATTGTTTCTGTTGTGATGCTTTGTCTCCTGACCGGTTGTGGACCCACCGCGCCAAAAGAGGCCTCGCAGGCCCCGGCTCCAGATTCCACGCAACCTGAATTGACGATCACATCTCCCAAGCCGCGGCCGGCGCCGTCTCAGGGGTATCTCGGCAGTCAGGCGTGTGTCGAGTGTCATACCGAAATCCATGAGCACTACTCGCAGCACCCGATGGGCCAATCTCTGGCGAAGGTGATGGAAGCGACTCCCATCGAAGATTATGAGGGTGAGGATCGGTTCAGTGCAGATTCCGCGCCTGGTTCTGATTTGCGACTCACCTACGAAATTGAAAAAACTGAAGACGAGGTCATCCACCGGGAGATACTGGAAAGAAGAAATGGAGACCAGATTTACTCGCGGGATGTCCCTGTTCAATATGCAATTGGTGCCGGAGTCCGTGGACGATCCTACCTCATCAATCATGATGGCCTGCTGTTTATGTCCCCAGTGACATGGTACTCCCAGTCTGGGGCCTGGGACCTTTCACCTGCTTACCATATCCGGAACATGCAATTTGGTCGGCGAATTGTGGACGACTGCTTGAGTTGCCATGCTGGCCGGGTCGCCACTGCTTCCGGAACGCCAGATTCTTATCAAGCCAATCCGTTCATTGAAGAATCGATCGGTTGTGAGCGGTGTCACGGTCCTGGTGAAGAACATGTCCAGTTCCATCACGGCAAGATTGATCTCCCCAAAGATCCGATCGTGAATCCGATCGACTTGCCTCCCCGAACGCGTGATCACGTTTGCATGCAGTGTCACCTTGGTGGTGAGAGCCGCCTCACTCGATTTGATCGAAGCGATTTTGATTTTCGACCGGGGGATGACCTCGCCGATATTTGGACCATTTTCATCCAGGAGAACGATCATAAAAATGGGGCCGGTGACGTCAAGGAGCATCGCCATGCCTCCAAAGTCGTCAGCCAGGCTGAACAAATGTTTGACAGCCGCTGTTACCAGAAAAGCGATGGAAAGCTTGGCTGTATCTCTTGTCACGATCCGCATACTGTCCCGAGTGCTGAGGAGAAGGTCAGTTTTTATAAATCGAAATGCTTAGAGTGCCACTCCCCGGGAAATGTCGAATGCAGCCGACCCATTTCGGAGCGTCTTCTGGTCTCTTCTGAAGATTCGTGCATTCAGTGCCACATGCCGGTGGCGACGTCGAGTAATATTTCTCATGTTGCACAGTCTGACCATCGAGTGTTGCGCGAGCCTCCGCCGGAGAGAAGCCATCAGCACGAAGCGGATGAAGAGCAGGCAGTCATGGTGGTTGTAGGAGAAAAAGAGAACCTCATTCCCAAAAATGAATTGGATCGTGCAAAAGCGATTATGCAGGTTCGGATTTCAGAGAGTATTGGGAACCCTGACTTGGCTGGGAGGACAATATCGTTTCTGGAGAAGTGGGTTGAGGCTGTCCCGAATGACATCGAAGCTGCACTCACTTTAGGAATCGCCCTTCAACTCCAGCAGGCATATGCTTCGGCGATTCAGACTTGGCAAAAAGCACTCGAGGTGCAGCCTGAAAATGAATTGCTCCTCCGACGTTTGATGTTCGTTCACCTGGAAGCTGGGCAACCAGCGCTGAGCGTTGAATACAGCCAGCGACTGGTGGATGTGATCCCATGGGACGCGGAATACTTCGGCTTCCACGCTCAAATTCTCGCTGAACTCAGAAGATTTGACGAAGCCATCTCAGCTGCAAAACGCTCGCTCGAATTGAATCCCGGCCAACCGCAAATTCATCAACTGCTTGCAAAGCTCTACGCCGTCCAAAACAATTCGGAACAAAGTCGGCTTCACGAAAAACAAGCACAGCAAATGTCGAGATAAAACGTCTTCAATTCATGCCGAGCCGGTGTTTGCTAAGTCGGTGTTTGCTGATTCAGGGAAGCTCATTTGGTCGTCACGATCATCATGGGAGTCAGGCTTTCATTCAATTCGTGATTGCTTCACCATCCATTGGACCAGTGCTTGGGGATCGCTGTTGTCATTGAGTTGATCGAGCTGGCGTTGAGACCAATTCCTTTCGGTGGCGAAGCGTTTCATTTCTTTGAGTTCGTCAACACAGTTGAGTTCTTGCGCGATCTCTTCAAACCTGTCGCAGGTGTCGCTGATGATTTTTCGAGCGGGGACAAGTTCGTGTGTGATGCTATCGACAAGTTCGGCATCGAGTCCGTAGCGGGCGGCACGCCATTTGTTTTGCCGAACCAGCATCGGGTGACAATCGTGTTGATACAGTCCTTCGTCAATGGCATCCGAAAGGTGTTTCACGAGGCAGTGAACATAGGCGACAAGTCCCATTGCATCGTCAAGTTGACCGGGCATGTCACAGATTCGTATTTCGACTGTTCCAAAATTGTGGTGCGGTCGAACGTCCCACCAGATTTCACGAATCGTCTCGATGAATCCGGTGTCGATCAGGTGATTGATTAACCAGGCGTATTCGCTCCAATTTCGCATGAATGGTGGGAGTCCAGCGGTCGGAAGTCCTTCCATGACTTTTGTTCGCCACGAACAAAGTCCAGTGTCGCGGCCCTCCCAGAAGGGGCTGTTGCAACTTGCAGCCAGAAGTTCGGGCAAGTGCTTGAGAATACGGTCGCAGATCATCACCGCTTTGTCACCAGAGTCGACTCCGACATGCACATGCAACCCGAATGTCACCAGCTGTCGAGCCGTATCCTGCAACAGACTGACGATCCGGTTGTAGCGTTCCTTGTTACTGACTTGTTGGTTTTGCCAGGATGAAAAAGGATGCGTTCCGGACCACAGCAGGTCGATGCCGACGGTGTCAGCTGCGGATTGAACAGTTTTTAATTGTGACCGTAACTGTTGATGTGCCTCGCCAACACTTTGGCAGACTTCTGTATTGATCTCGACGTAGCACTCCATCAATTCCGGTTTGGCAGCCTCACGATCATTCTGTGAGAGTGCTTGAATCAGACCGGGGCAGGCTGAGCGGAGGGCGCCTGTTTGTTTGTCGACAAGTGCCAATTCGACTTCAACACCCAGTGAAGGGCCCGGACTTTCGGAGAAGT
The DNA here is from genome assembly GCF_007744255.1 of Thalassoglobus polymorphus. Lineage (GTDB taxonomy): Bacteria > Planctomycetota > Planctomycetia > Planctomycetales > Planctomycetaceae > Thalassoglobus > Thalassoglobus polymorphus. The sequence continues at coordinate 1,569,414 of NZ_CP036267.1, forward strand.
TGATTTTTTTGGAGGCTTTAGGCATACGCTGTGTCTCTCTTTGATAGGTGTGGCTAAAACGGTAGCGGCATCAATTATTGCGACACCATTGGATGACGCTTCGTGCAAGGATTTTTGCTCCAATGGCGAGGGCGTTTTCGTCGATGTCAAACAACGGTGAGTGCAGCGGCGGGGCAGGGGAGTCACCATTGGCACACCCCAGCCGAAACATCGCTCCTTTTACTTTGCACAAGTAGTTCGCAAAATCTTCTCCCCCCATGCTTGGTTTCGGAATTTCGTTAACGTTTTGCCGCCCCAGAATTGCAGTGGCTGATGCGGTCAGTATTTCAGTCAAGTATGGATCGTTGTAAACGGCCGGGGGGCCACCATGATGCCGCACATGGATACTCGTTCCAGACGCTTCAGCGACTCCTCGAGCCAAACGCTCCAAGTGTGAAATGGTATTTTTACTCACCTCTTCACGAAGCGTTCGCAGAGTCCCTCTAACGAGGACACGATCTGGGATCACATTAGGGTTTTGCCCGGCATTGATTTGTCCGAAGCTGACAACGACCGGTTCTTGCGAGTCGGTACTTCGCGGAACAAAAAGGAAAATGGAACTGATGAGCTGTGCCACCGCTGCAATTGGATCGCATGCTTCATGAGGTCGAGCGGCATGTGCACCGCGACCGAGAACTTCGATTTCAAGCTCGTTGCAATCAGCGGTGAAGTCTCCCGTGCGAATTCCAATCGTGCCGACTTTGCGTGAAGGGTCCATGTGCAAGCTGAAGAGTGCCTGAAGTCCGTCGACGGCTCCTGCCTCGACGAGTTGACGAGCCCCTTCGTTCGTTTCTTCAGCAGGTTGAAACAACACTCGCCACGGGATGGAATCGACAAGCCCGGATTTCTCAACATCTAGCAACGCAAGAATGGCACCGTAGACGGTTGCCGAATGGGCGTCGTGCCCGCAGGCGTGCATCAACCCATCCACCTGGCTGCAATACGAAGTCTGTTTTTGATCTTGAATACGGAGAGCATCGATGTCCGCCCGTAATCCGACCTTCGGCGTTGTGAATGCGGGGCCATCGACGATCAGGCCTCGATTTCCTGGTCCGAATTGCACCTTGACTCCGATCTGCTGAAGCCTGCCCGCAAGATACTGAGTCGTTTCAACTTCCGCTCCGCTCGGTTCGGGATGCTGGTGCAAATACCGCCGGACTTCCCTGATTTCGTCAAAGTGATCATCGACTGAGCGGTCGACGGCTTGTTCCCAGTTGTTGTCTTGCCGGCTATTGTCTTGAATGTCACTCACAAACAATCCTTGGTTATCGAGGGCAGATCACGAGGTTATCTTACCATTTTTGCATCAACTCGTCTTGTTCCGTTGTTCTTGATCTTCCCCTTTTTAGAACTGATCCTGAACTTGAAATTGTTTTCTTGAATGTTGAGGAAAGTGACTATCCCACGATTTTCCGGGCTGATTCTAAACTGGTCCTATAATGTGAAATTGCTCTCTCGAACGTTGAGGAAAGCGGCTATTCCAGAGGTTTTCGGACTGGTTCTAAACTGTTTCCGAAATCGATTTCCGCTACAATCTTTTTTGATCCAGAACAAAACCTGAGGCGACCATGGCGAAAGACTACTCGAATTATCAAAAGAAAGTGATCTCCCGATATTATGACAATCGAGAGCAAATCGATGAACAGCGACTCAGCGAACTGGTGACCAGCTTATACTTGGCGACCGGTGCCAAACAGACTGAAAAGCTTTGGAAGTCTGCAGAAGAAACGATGCTGCGATTAGGGGTTCCGAAACCGCGCGTTGCCCATGTTGTCGAAAAACGAGACGCTGCGATCCTCGCGGAAGTGGTCAAGGATTTACAGTCGGGGGCGATCAAAAAGAAATAACCTTCTTGACGCACCCCTGAACTTCATGACTTCGCACCAACTGTTTCTGTCGCATTGAGGATTCCACCTTTGTCTTTTCGCCCCCTCCTGTTCCTGCCCGTCACGATTTCCGTTCTGTTGATCATGTTGGGTGGCTGTGGCTCATCCAACTCTGACACATCGAACAGCGATCAAAGTCACTTTGAATCCGTAAAGCCGACTGTTGATCCGAACGAAACTGCCGATGAGGAAAAAGCGGAGGCTCCTCTGACCGCAAATGAAATGCGAGAGGCACTCGGTGCGAATGAGAACGCACAGTTTGAAAAGGCAGGACGCAAATTTGTGATGGCCCTGTTGACGAACAGCGGAGCTAAAACGTTAGAGCCGCTTAAAGGTCAGCCTTTGAAAGTGTTGGACATTTCTCAGACTCGAATTACAGACCTGACCCCTTTGGAGGGAATGCTTCTCGAAAACATCGGGATGGCAGAAACTCAGATTCAAGACATATCGAGCCTCAAGGGGATGCCGTTAAAGCATCTTGATGGGACCCGATCTCAAATCGAGGATCTTTCCCCGTTAGAAGGGATGGACCAACTGACGCACGTCTACTTAGAAGGGGCGAAAGTCAAGGATATTTCGCCGCTGAGGTTGTCCCCCTTGAAGGTTGTCTGGCTGAACGGATGCCCGATTGTCGATTTATCTCCCCTGGAAAACATGAAGCTTGAGGAACTGAACCTGTGTGATACTCCGCTGCAAAACCTAGACACTGTCAAAACAATGACTTTGGGGACGCTGTGGATGAGGAATACCGCTGTTCAGGAACTGAATGCGATTGCAAATCACGGACTGACAAGTCTGGATGTGCAGGGGAGTGCTGTGAAAAACTTGAACGCCTTGAAAGAGATGGTATCCCTGAAACGGCTGAACATTGCACAAACGGATGTGACAGATCTCTCGCCACTTTCAGGATTATCTTTGAATCGGCTGATCTTTACGCCTCAGAAAATCGAAAAAGGAATTGAGGCTGTCAGGAATATGACATCGTTACAAGAGATTGATACGTCGTTTGAAGGAGTCTCCCGGCCGCTGTCGCCTTCTGAATTTTGGGAACGCTATGATGCAGGCAAATTTAATGCTGAGACGGAATAATTCTCAAATTAAGAGTCGATTGCGATAAATAATGATTCCCCTATAATTCTCCGAAGTTGCGATAGCAATGAGAGTTACCGTTGATTGAAAACGGCCTCCAAGAGAGTGAAAGACAACAAAGCAGGCAGCGAAGCAGACAACGTCAATTGTCGTGAAAATTGCCCTGCGAAAGTGTCATTAAGTGTCATTGTTCGCGAATGATGTTCACTCAAAAACACAATTGATACGCATATAAAAAACAGCACAGATAAACCCGCACGTATTCCACATTGTCAAGAAGGAGCCGAAATTGAGCTGGCTCACAGGCTTTCTGAAGTCTTCCGTAGGTCGCAAGTTCGTGATGGCCATCACGGGATTGTTCCTTTGCTTCTTTCTGGTTGTGCATCTCTCGGGCAACTTATTGTTGTACGTTGGTGCAGATGCCTATAACCACTATGCGCATCAACTGCACAGCAACGAAGAGCTGCTGATGATTGCCGAAGTTCTACTCTTCGGTGCGTTCGCTCTGCACATTTACATGGCATTCTCTACGACAATCGAGAATATCTCGGCACGGAAGAAATCTTACCGAGTCGTGGAATCGAAGCGTGACGATCGGGCACTTCCGCTCACTTCGGCAGCTGATCAAACGATGATGATCACCGGTCTCATCGGTCTCTTCTTTCTGCTGGTTCACATTTCTGACTTCAAGCTCGAAAATGGTTGGGAAGAGGCTCTTGCTGGTCAATCTCAAGCACAAAAAGCGAGCATCATTGTTTCTGACTTCACCCGAATCATCATTTACGTTCTGGGGTCAGTCGCTTTGGGAATTCATGTTTCCCACGGACTTGGAAGTGCCTGCCAGACAATCGGTTTCAATCATCCAAAATATACACCGACCGTACATTTGATCTCTAAGATTTTTGGAGTCATCGTTGCAGTTGGATTCAGCAGTTTTTCTGTTGTCTCACAATTTTTTCCGGATGTTTTGAATTTTGCAGAGACAGCCAGCAAATCACTTTAGCTGCTCAGCGATTCTGAATTCGTAACAACTACAACTGCCTCACTGAGTCTCACCCGATAGGACATTGACGATGAGTCAAACCGTGTTGAACTCAAACGTTCCCAACGGACCGCTTGCCGAAAAGTGGCAAAACCATAAAAACGAAATGAAGCTTGTTGCTCCGAATAACAAGCGCAAGTACGACATTATCGTGGTCGGAACCGGCTTGGCGGGTGCGTCTGCAGCTGCCTCTCTCGCGGAGATGGGATACAACGTTAAAGCGTTTTGCTACCAGGACTCCCCTCGACGGGCACATAGTATCGCTGCCCAAGGTGGAATTAACGCTGCAAAGAACTACCCCAACGATGGTGATTCTGTCCATCGTCTCTTTTATGACACAATTAAAGGGGGAGATTTCCGGGCTCGGGAAGCGAATGTCTATCGTTTGTCAGAAGTCAGCTCCAACATTATCGACCAATGTGTCGCACAAGGCGTCCCGTTTGCTCGCGAATACGGCGGACTCCTTGCGAATCGAACATTCGGTGGAGCTCAAGTCTCTCGAACGTTCTATTGCCGCGGTCAAACCGGTCAGCAACTCCTCCTGGGAGCCTACAGCGGGCTGATGCGACAGGTCGCTGCCGGAAAAGTGACAATGTTCCCACGTCGAGAAATGCTCGATCTGGTCAACGTAGATGGTGTCGCACGAGGGATCGTTTGCCGAAACCTGCAAACCGGTGAATTCGAAACTCATTCAGCGCACGCAGTTTTGCTTTGCACCGGTGGCTATGGAAACGTCTTCTACCTGTCGACAAATGCCAAAGGCTGTAATGTCACTGCAGCGTGGCGTTGCCACAAACGGGGAGCATTCTTCGCCAATCCTTGTTACACGCAAATTCATCCGACCTGCATCCCCGTTAAAGGGGATTACCAGTCGAAACTCACTCTGATGAGTGAAAGTTTGCGGAATGATGGTCGCGTTTGGGTTCCTAAAAATCCGGATGACAAGCGTGCTCCAGGACAAATCCCTGATGAGGACCGAGATTATTACCTCGAACGACGTTATCCGTCGTTCGGAAACATGGTGCCGCGCGATGTCGCCAGTCGAGCAGCCAAGGAACGCTGCGATGCTGGCTATGGGATCGGAGAAACCGGAATGGCGGTTTACCTCGATTTCAAACGTGCCATTTCTGAGCAAGGCGAAGATGCCATTCGGGCAAAGTATGGCAACTTGTTCCACATGTATCAGAAGATCACAGACGAAAATCCCTATCAATCGCCGATGCGGATTTACCCAGCCGTCCACTACACAATGGGGGGGCTGTGGGTCGACTATAACCTCGAGAGCTCTGTTCCCGGTTTGTTCGTTCTTGGTGAAGCGAACTTCTCTGATCACGGTGCCAACCGTCTCGGAGCAAGTGCGTTGATGCAGGGTTTAGCAGACGGCTATTTTGTCGCCCCATATACAGTTGGGCATCACCTGGCCAGCAGGAACCTTAAGCCTGTTACGACTGCTCATCCAAACTTCGAGAAAACGAAGCAGGAAGCCAAAGGCCGCGTCGAAAAACTTCTCGGTGTGAACGGAAAACGTTCTGTTCAAAGTTTCCACCGCGAACTCGGACAAATCATGTGGGATTATTGCGGAATGGCCCGCAATGCCGATGGCCTGAAAACGGCTGCCGAAAAAATTGTCTCACTGAAGGAGCAATACTGGAAGCAGGTCTTCGTTCCCGGAAGTGGAGCAGACTTCAACCAGCAACTTGAACTCGCTGGGCGAGTTGCCGACTTCATGGAGTTCGGGGAACTCTTTGCGAAAGATGCCTTAGCTCGTGAAGAATCCGCTGGGGGACACTTCCGCGAAGAGCATCAAACCGAAGAAGGTGAAGCCAAACGTGATGATGAAAACTTTGCTCACGTGGCAGCCTGGGAACATCAGGAAGATGGCGACGCTGTTCGACACAAAGAAGAGCTGAAGTTTGAAACCGTGACACCGTCCACACGTAGTTACAAGTAATTCACATTTGTAAGCACATTCGATCCGATCATTTTTTCATTCTGGATTGACGAAGATTATGAGCGATTCCGATCACAACATGACCCTCACTTTGCGTGTCTGGCGACAAGACAACTCTGAAGCGCGCGGGAAGTTTGTTGACTATAAGGTCAATCGCATTTCTCCTCACATGTCGTTTCTCGAGATGCTCGATGTCCTCAATGAGCAGTTGATCGCTCAAGGTGAGGAACCGGTCGCGTTTGACCACGACTGTCGAGAAGGAATCTGTGGTGCATGCGGGGTGATGATTAACGGACAGGCACACGGTCCTGATAAAGAAACGACGACTTGCCAACTGCATATGCGGCGATTCCAGGACGGCCAGAAAGTCGTCGTGGAACCTTGGCGTGCCAATGCCTTTCCTGTTGTGAAAGACTTGGTTGTCGACCGCACTTCGTTTGATCGCATCATGGGAGCAGGCGGTTATGTTTCGGTCAATACTGGGCAAGCACAGGACGGAAATTGCCTTCCGGTTGCCAGGCAGGATCAAGAGAGTTCTCTGGATGCGGCAGTTTGCATCGGATGTGGAGCCTGTGTCGCCTCGTGTAAAAATGCATCGGCAATGCTGTTCACATCAGCGAAAGTTTCACACCTTGCTCAACTCCCCCAAGGTGATCCAGAGCGTCCTCAGCGTGTGCTGGATATGGTCGCGCAAATGGATGCAGAAGGCTTCGGCGGGTGTAGTAATACCTATGAGTGTGAAGCTGCCTGTCCCGCTGGTGTTTCAGTCGAACACATCGCTCGACTGAACCGCGAATACGTCAAAGCCTCCTTCTGCTCTTCCGCACAACCCACAATTCAAGCTAGCGCAGACTAGCCGATACATGCAAAGCAGAGCGGGGCACAGGGGGAGAACGGGGCACAGGGGGGCAGGGCCCAATGGAACGCCCTCAACGGCTGCTAATCAAGGGACTAGAGCATCTTTCGAATTGGTTTGCAGGATCTGCCTCGTGGCGAACGGCATTTTTACTAGAACCAGTCCGAAAACTACTGGAATGGTCGCTTTCCTCAACGTTTGAGAGAGCAATTTCAAGTTTCAGGAGCAGTTCTAGAAAACTGCGTTCTTCACGGGCACATGGTAGCGTAACCTGCTGTAGTAAATCGTCTGGTTGTGCGTCAGCCAATTTCCTTCTGTAACTGATTCTGTTGAACAACTATGCGGTCTTTTCGCAACGATTTGTCCAGGGTCACTCACGCTTGTGCTCGAAATCTCAAAGGATGATTTCTGAAAAATTCTCTGTGCAAGCAACGCCACACTTTCCAAACCTGCTTGAGATACTGGATCGACGCTCTTTTTATCTTGTCGTTTCTGGGATGGTTTTCGTGTCGACCCAGTCCGATTGGCATGCCTCCGCAGGCTGTTTTTCAGGAGGCAGAAAATCAGGCTCAGTATTGAATTTTCCTGAATTTCATTCAATCACTTGAGAAGCCAATAACGGAGGAATGTCTCACAGAAGTCGTTGCAGATATTGTGAATTCAGAAGAGGTAACGTAATCTTTTCTATTTCGTCGACTCAATGACAATCTCATCACCCGATGTGGGACCCAGATAGATGCACATTACACAGATTAGGGACGCTCTCAGATTGGGAGTGTTGCTTCGGAGACTTCATTCCCGGCAACCCAACGTGTTGACCACTTGCTGCCTGTGCGTCCTCTTGTCAGGGTGTGGTGGAGGTCCTCCAGACAACTCTTTCAAGGCTCCTCCTCCGCCTGAAGTCACGATTGCGAAACCTGTCGTACAGACGGTGACACTGTACATCGAAGAAACGGGCGTGACGGAAGCTGTTGAGCGTGCTGATGTTCGTGCGCGTGTGGAAGGATTCCTGGAAGAGATCAATTTTCAACCGGGTGATCTGGTTAAAAAAGATGACCTCCTCTATGTCATTGATCAGCGAGAGTATGTGGCTGCCCGTAACTCAGCAAAAGCCTCCGTTACGTCATCCTCAGCACTCGTTGATGTTGCAAATTCTCAAGTTGGTGTCTCTGAAGTTGAGGTTACCCGTGCTAGCTTAGACTTCAAGCGGTACAAAGAACTCTTCGATAAAGGAGCGTCGACTCAGCAAGAGCTTGACGAATCCAAAGCTGCTCACGACGCAGCGATTGCAACAAAGGAGGCCGCTGACGCAGCTGTCGATTCTGCTAAAGCAGACCTTGCCAAAGCTGAGGCCAATCTGGCTCAGGCTGACCTGGACCTGGAATTTACCAAAGTCGTTGCTCCGATCTCTGGAGTGACAACCAAAACGGCGATCAAAATAGGAAACCTCGTCCAAAACGGTTCCGAACTGGCAACCATCGTTGATAAATCTCGAATCTATGCCAATTTCAATATCAGCGATCGTGAGGCCCTCCGTTTACAACAAGCTCGACGTGACAACGGAGAAGAGTCGAAACCGGGAGAGGTGAAATATCGGAGTGTTCCAGTCTACCTTAAACGTGAAATCGATACCGATTACATTTTTGAAGGGCACCTGGATTATGTGGATCAAGAAGGAGTCGACCGCTCCACTGGAACATTGGCAATCCGAGGGATCTTTGACAATGCTGAGGACCGGATACTCCCGGGGTTGTTCGTCAATGTTCGTGTTCCGGTCGGTCAGTTGGAAAATTCAATACTTATCCCCGAGAGTGCTGTCTTCCGTGATCAACGCGGGACTTATTCACTTGTCGTTAATGACGAAAAGAAGGTCGAGCGAAAACCGATTGTCACAGGCCAATCCTTCGATGGCATGACTCTCATCGAAAAGGGCATTTCAGCAGAGGATAATGTTGTGCTTGAGGGGAGTCAGCGAGCTCGTCCCGGAACGGTTGTAACTCCTAAAGAGACCAAGTTGGCTCCTGTCAAAATGGTAAATAAGAGTAGTGCGGAGCAAGATTCTCCTCAAGAAGCTGATGCGAATAATGAATGATCGTGCCCGTGGGTCAGTTTGTGTGATCCCTGACCGGATGCTCCCGCGAGGCTGTTCCAGACATTCTCTCCCTGGAGTGGGATTGTGGAATCGTCATCACCAGCGGATTCTCAATAACGCTCTCACCGGATTGACTTACTGATGTCACGTTTCTTTATTTACCGACCAATTTTTGCGACTGTCATTTCGATTGTGATCGTCATTGCCGGACTCGTCTCGTTCGGTTCCTTGCCGGTCTCTAAGTTTCCGGAAGTTGCTCCGCCAACAGTTCAGGTGAGTGCAGTTTATCCTGGTGCGAATGCAGAGACCGTTGCGGAAACTGTCGCAACTCCGATTGAGCAAGAAGTCAACGGTGTCGAAGGCATGATTTACATGGCCTCCACCAGTGCTAGCGATGGCTCATATACGCTGACCGTGACGTTCGAAGTCGGGGCAGATATGGATATGGCAACGGTTCTCGTGCAGAATCGTGTCTCAATTGCGGAGTCTCGTCTTCCTGACGAAGTTCGCCGGCAAGGGATCACCACCAAAAAGCAATCTACGCAAATTTTGCAGTTCATTGCGCTCTCTTCTCCTGATGGGGAATATGACGCACTTTATCTCAGTAACTACGCACTCACACTCAAGGATGAACTCAGCCGTGTCGCCGGAGTCGGAGAAGTCACCGTCTTCGGGGCAGGGGATTACAGCATGCGCGTCTGGCTTGATCCACGCTTGCTGAAACAACGTGGGTTGACCACTGAAGATGTCACCAGTGCGATTCAGGAACAAAATGTTCAAGTCGCAGCCGGTCAAATTGGAGCAGCACCGGCACCTCCGGGGACACCATTCGAACTGACTGTGAGCACGCAAGGGCGTCTTGCAGATGTCAAAGAGTTTGGGAACATCATCATCCGGACTGGAGAGAATGGACGAATCCTGCGAGTGAAAGATGTTGCTCGGGTCGAATTGGGGGCGAAAACATATACGTTCGATTCGACCTACAACGGAAAGCCGTCCACTTCGATCGCAATTTATCAGTTGCCTGGGGCGAATGCCCTGGAAACGGCGGAGGCAATCAAGCTGAAGCTTGAAGAATTGTCGAAAGCGAATAGTTGGCCGCAAGGGCTGGAATACTCTGTCCCGTTCGATACGACTCGTTTTGTGGAAGCTTCCATTCAAGAAGTTTACAGCACTCTTTTTGTAGCTGCCGCACTTGTTGTGATTGTGATCTTTATCTTCCTCCAGGATTGGCGATCCACCATTGTCCCGGTGGTCGCTATCCCGGTCTCGTTGATTGGAACATTCGCCATCATGAGTGGCCTGGGTTTTTCCATCAATATGCTCTCGCTGTTTGGGGTCGTACTCGCCATCGGAATTGTGGTGGACGATGCCATTGTGGTCGTCGAAAATGCAACCCGGCATTTAGAAAGAGGGCTCTCTCCGAGGGACGCCGCTGTGAAGGCGATGGAAGAAATTACAGGTCCGGTGATTGCAACGACTCTTGTGCTCTTAGCGGTTTTCGTCCCTACAGCATTCATGGGAGGGATTACCGGGGAGCTGAATCGCCAGTTCGCCCTGACGATTTCGGCAGCTGTCCTTATTAGTACCCTCAATGCACTGACGTTAAGCCCTGCGTTATGTGGGTTGATCCTTCGGCCACCAAAAGAGAAAGAGTTTGTTCTCTTCCGCTGGTTCAATAAGGGTTTTGATTTTGTCACGAACGGCTACACCGCAATCGCGAAGCGCCTTGTGCGAGTGATTGCAGTTGTAATGTTGGTTTATGTTGGCTTGGTCACGCTGACCGGTTGGTCCTACACACGTTTGCCAACGGGATTCGTTCCCACCGAAGATCAGGGATACATGTTTGTCAACGTCCAGTTACCTGACGGAGCATCAAGCCAGCGCTCGCAAGAGGTGATGTCAAAGCTAGATGGGATCTACAAAGAGATACCCGGTATCAAAGAGTGGGTGAGTATCTCGGGGTATTCTCTGTTGAGTGGGACTGCTGGTTCAAATCAGGGGCTTTCTGTTGTCATTTTCGATCCTTGGGATGAAAGGAAAGAACCTCACCTACAGCAAGATGCCATCGTCGGTGCTCTGCAAAGAAAAGTCAGTCGACTTCAGGAAGCGATCGTGTTTGGCTTTATTCCTCCTCCGATTGATGGTTTAGGGAACGCTGGGGGGTTCCAGATGGAAATCCAAGACAAAGGGAACGCCGGGCTGGGAGAACTCCAGGCGGCGGCCGATCAAATTACGACAGTCGGGAATTCGCAATCTGGTTTGCAAGCATTGAATTCAACCTTCCGTGCGAATGTTCCACAAATTTTTGTTGACGTCGATCGCACAAAAGCAAAAACGATGGATGTCCCGTTGAGTACTGTTTTCGGGACAATGCAGGCTTATCTCGGCTCTGCGTACGTCAACGATTTCACCTATCTCAATCGTTCGTATCAGGTTCGCGTTCAAGCCGAATCTGAGTTTCGAGCAAAGCCATCGGACATCGAAAGTCTTGATGTTCGCGACTCTACTGGAAAAATGGTTCCCCTTGGCTCTTTGGTCGATGTGCAAGACAAGTTTGGCCCCTCTGCGGTTCGCCGATACAACTTATACCCAAGTGCTTCGGTGAATGGCTCTGCTGCGGCAGGTTACAGTTCTGGACAAGGATTAGAGCTGATGGAAGAACTGGCGAATGCGGAACTTCCTGACGCATTCGGTTTCGAATGGACCGGAATGTCCTATCAGGAAAAGGTTGCAGCTGGAGGACAAGTGTTGATCTTTACACTCGCTGTCGTTTTTGTCTTTCTTGTTCTCGCTGCTCAGTACGAAAGCTGGAGGAGTCCCGCTGCGGTTATTGCAGTTGTTCCCTTAGCGGTCCTGGGAGTCGTGATCGCACTGATTTCTCGTGGAGCTGACAACAATACCTACACACAAATCGGGATCGTTTTGCTGGTTGCACTGGCAAGTAAAAATGCGATTCTGATCGTTGAATTTGCCGCCGAACAACGACGTGACGGCCTTCCTCTTCGTGAAGCAGCAGTCAATGCTGCACGCCTGCGATTTCGTGCCATTTTGATGACTGCATTCTCTTCAATCCTCGGATTCCTGCCGCTGCTCGTCGCAGTTGGAGCCGGAGCAGCGAGTCGTCAAGCGGTCGGAAACGCAGTTGTCGGCGGAATGATGGCGGCGACCGTCTTCTCGCTGATGTTCGTCCCGGTGTTCTTTGTTCTATTTTCCAGCAAGAAAGAAGTCGTAGCGGATTCTCCTGAGAAAGAAGCAGCTTCTTCATGATCTGCATCAATGTTTTTGACTGATGCTAGACATTTTTTGTTCTGTGACAACTACGATCGCGGTTCGAGAGAGAGCCTTTTGCTCTAATGTGTGCCCGTGTAGAATGCGTTTCACCGGTCAATTACTGTTCGCCACGAGGCAGAACTCGAACGCCAATTCGAAAAATGCGATAGATGATCACCGTCATTTTACTCTCGTCACTATTGGTCATCGTCTGCGTGGGGATTCATTACAACTCTCTGGTTTCACTTTCGAGCCTTCGTAGACGGTTTGGAGAGAAAAGAAAGTGGTGGATTAACCTTGTGATTTTGGGAGCATTGCTGACGCATGTCGTTGAGATGATGCTCTTTTCACTCTGTTATTCTTTACTCGGACCCTGGGATCGCTACGGATCGATTATTGATTCCAGCGGGAACCCCTCAGAAGATTACTGGTACTTCTCGTTCGTCGCTTATACATCTCTTGGGTTTGGTGACCTGACTCCCGTTGGTGCACTTCGATTCATGACAGCTTTGGAGACATTGACCGGTCTTGTACTCATCGCTTGGACAGCATCGTTCCTGTTTGTCGAAATGCAGAGCTGGGCTGAGGAAGCTCAACAAGAATAAACATTCCATAACAGTTGGTGCGGTCAGCGCATAAAATTAACGAGCTGTCGACCGGGACCATTGCCTTGGACGACGATGAGTCAAGCTCCATCTTTGCTACGCGTCTTAACCTTGCGATCAAAGTTGACTACGCCAGCAAGTCCTGAACAACGCTTCCGTGAACATCAGTCAGTCGATAATCGCGTCCCTGGTGACGATAGGTCATTCTCTCATGATCGAAGCCAAGGCAGTGGAGCAGGGTTGCGTGGAGATCATGGACTGAGACCGGTTTGTCAGCGACGTTGTAGCAGAAGTCGTCGGTTTGTCCGTAGCTGAGTCCCGGTTGAAACCCTCCTCCGGCGACCCACATCGTGAAGCATCTTGGGTGATGGTCGCGCCCGTAGTTATCGGAACTCAGCGCTTCCTGGCAGTAAATCGTCCGTCCAAATTCTCCGCCCCAGATGACGAGAGTCTCATCGAGTAAACCTCGTTGCTTGAGGTCAGTCACAAGTGCCGCAGAAGCCCGGTCTGTGTCTTTGCATTGTCCCGGAAGTTGCTTCGGCAGGTTTACGTGCTGATCCCATCCACGATGAAACAGTTGAATGTATCGGACTCCCCGTTCTGCCATCCGGCGAGCCTGTAAACAGTTGGCTGCGAACGTTCCGGGCTGTTTTGCATCCTCACCGTACAAATCAAATGTCGATTGAGGTTCGTTTGAGACATCGGTCAGTTCAGGAACTGAAGCCTGCATCCGAAAGGCCATTTCATATTGTGAAATCCGCGTTTCGATTTCCGGATCGAACGTTTCCTGCTGTTTGAGTTCATTCATTGCAGCCAGCGAGTCGAGCCATTTGCGACGATCAACTCGATTGAGTCCGGTTGGATTCGATAAGTAATGAACGGGATCGGATCCATTCCCGAATCGGACTCCCTGATGCTGTGACGGAATGAACCCGCTCCCCCACAACCGTTGATAGAGCGGTTGCCCATTTGGTCGTCCGGTTCCTTTTGATGACATCACCACAAAGGCAGGTAAATTCTGGTTTTCGTTCCCGAGTCCATAAGATAACCATGCTCCCATACTTGGCCGACCGGGGAGTTGACTGCCTGTCATCAAAAAAGTGATCGCTGGATCGTGGTTGATTGCATCGGTGTGCATCGACTTGATGAAGCACAAATCATCGGAAATGTTCGCGGTGTGTGGCATCAGGTTGCTCACCCAGGCTCCGCTCTTGCCATGCTGCTTGAAGTCGTAAATTGTCGGAGCAATACAGAGCCGATCCTGCTTCGCAGTCATTCCGGTTAAACGCTGTCCCATGCGGACAGAGTCCGGGAGTTCTTCGCCGTATCGCTCTGCGATTGCTGGTTTATGATCGAACAAATCCATCTGCGAAGGAGCGCCTGACTGGAACAGGTAAATCACCCGCTTCGCTTTAGCGGTTGTTTGTGGAATGCCTGAATCGGCGCCAGCTTTTGCAGGCAGGTTTCCCAGTAATGAACCGAGCGCAGCGACACCCAATCCGCTCGCACTACGTCCAAAGAAGTAGCGACGAGAAAGACGATTTGCATGCTCAGAAATCTGGTTCATCGCATTATTCCCGGTTGAGAGTTTCATCAAGATTCAGAATGAGGCTGACGATGGCCGTTCGTGCAGCGAGTTCAGAAACATCGATCGCCTGAACAATTTTTTTCTCCCCGATCTTGGCAAGCCCCTCTGCCCATTTTGGTTGCCAAGAATACTGAGTCCGATGGAACTCGAGTTGAGCGAGCAGGATTCCAAGCTCCTTCTTGGAGGGTTCCCGAATGAGCACCTGACTGAAGACTTCAGTAATCCAGTCTTCGTCTGAGATCTCGTCGACTTTCGCATCGATAATTGTTCGACTGGCGAGAATTCGTGCGGCTTCAACGTATGTCGGGTCGTTCATTAGGACCAGCGCTTGTAGCGGAGTGTTGGTCGTTGGACGCTTGACCTGACACATCTCACGGCTTTGAAAGTCGAAAGCATTCATCGCTGGGGGTTGAACAGTCCGGCGGATGAAGGTGTACAAGCTTCGGCGATAAAGGTCAGCACCAGTCGATTGCTCGTACTCTCGGGCGAAGGAGACCATTTCGCTCCAGACTCCCTCGGGCTGATACGGTTTCACAGACGGACCACCGATGCGGTCGTCTAACAAGCCTGCAACAGCGAGCGCTTGATCTCGAATCATTTCAGTACTGAGCCGGACTCGCGGACCGCGTGCTAACAGCCGGTTTCGAGGATCAATTCGATACTCTTCCTTGGTCGCTGAAGAGTCCTGCAAATACGTTGCACTGGTGACAATGAGGCGATGCATCGCTTTGACGTCCCAACCACTTTCAATAAATCGAATCGCCAGCCAGTCGAGCAACTCTGGATGTGAGGGGGCTTCGCCACGAGTTCCGAAATCTTCCGGAGTCGAGACCAGTCCGCGACCGAAGTGCATTTGCCAGTATCGATTGACTGCGACGCGGGCGGTCAAGGGATGCTTCGGGTCAAGTAGCCACTTTGCCAACCCCAACCGGTTTTCAGGTGCATCTTTTGGTAGTGACAGAATCTCAGCGGGGACATCGTGGCTCACTTCTGCTAAGGGTTGATCGTATTGACCTCGTTTCAAAATGTAGGTTTTCCGCGGTGTCGGAAGGTCCTTCATCACCATTGTCGTCAACGATTTCGAAAGGACTTCATCTCGTCGTTTTTTCAACTCCATCAGCTTGGAATACTCACCCTGAGCAGCATCGCCGAGGTCGATAATGTCTTGATCGATTTTCTCGATGACAGCCTGAGTTTCCTTGTCGTAATAATAGAGAGGCTGCGTGTTGCCATATCCGCGTCCAAATTCATCAACACTATTGAAGTAAGCGAGGAAAGAGTAAAACTCGCGCTGGCTCAACGGGTCAAACTTGTGATCGTGGCACCGCGCACAGCCGAGTGTGAGTCCCATCCATGTCGCTGAGGTTGTCTCGACGCGATCGACGACATACTCCATGCGGAACTCTTCAGGGATAATTCCATCTTCGTCGTTGACCCGATGGTTGCGATTGAATCCTGTCGCGATGATCTGCTCATCTGTCGCATCTGGAAGAAGATCGCCCGCAAGTTGCTCAATCGTAAACTGGTCAAACGGCATGTTCGAGTTGTACGCATTGATGACCCAGTCTCGCCACGGCCACATGGTTCTTGGAATGTCTCCCTGGTAACCACCCGAGTCAGCGTAGCGTGCCAAATCCATCCAGGTGGCAGCCATGTGCTCGCCGTATCGCGGAGAGGCGAGTAACCGGTCTACAAGCTTCTCGTAGGCATCTGAGGATTCATCTGCCAGGAAATTCTGAACTTCTTCCGTAGTTGGAGGCAGGCCGGTGAGATCGAGGGTCACTCTACGAATGAGAGTTCGTTTGTCAGCTGTCGATTTTGGACTCAGAGAAGAACCCTCAAGCCGCTTCAGAATAAAGTTGTCAATTTCATTGAGAGGCGAGCGAGCAGATTTTGTACTTACAGCAGGAACAAGCGGTTTTTGAGGCGTGAGAAACGCCCAGTGTTTGGCGTATGGAGCCCCTTGGGAGATCCACATTTTCAACATCTCGATTTCTTGAGCCGTCAATTGCCGCTTTGCGTCCGAGGGCGGCATTTTTTCTGAAACATCTTCGGAGAGAATTCGCTGAAGAAGAACAGACTGTTCAGGCTGACCGGGCACAATAATGGAATATCCATCACGTGCTTCGAGAGCGTTTTCAGCGGAATCGAGCTGTAAGTCAGCTTCGCGTGTTTCGACATCGCCACCGTGACAATGTAAGCAGGCGTCCGCCAGAATCGGACGAATGTCACGATTGAATTCGATCTCTCTTTCCGCTGCATTCGTAGTAAGAGGAGCGGTCAATAAAACTGACACCGTCAGTACATCACGAAACGCATTCCGCAGAAACAGGGGCATCCGGGTATTTAGAGAAGCGTTCATGAGTATGCAAAGCAAGAGTGCTGTATGAATTCACTGCAACCACGGGACAACGAGTCAACAAAGGCTGCTGAGGTAAATTGAGCAGCCTTTTCGGGTTCGCGAATTGATTCAGTCAGTCAATCAGGAATATCGGAATTGCGAATTGCCAGCGGCTTCATCGAATTGTGATGCCTCTGAAACCCGGGTAGTTTCGAATCAGTTTATGTTCGCAGATTGAGTTCAACTCTTCTCGAACAATGAGATGAACCTGCAGGAATTCAACTTGCAATGATCGGCTTCGAGTTCAACGAAGCACTGATGACAATTTTCGATCACTTGTGATCGGAGAAACGTTTTCATAGGAGCCCATTTTACCGCAGCCATTTTTTGATTGCACTTATTTTTTGCCCCAATCGCCCTTAACCAGATGATTCGTTGTTGAGGTGGGGGCTCACCTGAGCACTTACGTACATTCAATGTCCATGGAGAGATAGTTCTCCCCAGTAAACGCTGAACTCCTCGAGGTGGATCGCGCACACAATACGAAAAATGTTTTAGAACTGGTCTCAAAACTTGTATTCACTTCTCTGATACAGAGAAAGGTCGCGATTCCATAGGTGTTGAGACTGCTTCTAGAACCAGTCCGAGAACTTCTGGAATCGCCACTTTCCTCAACGTTTGAGAGAGCCGTTTCGCGTTTCAGGATCTGTTCTCACCTTTTCAGTGAAATCGTTTCTACGAATACGTTGTCTTCAATCTGTTGAAATTCATGTTCCGTTCGTCACAGCAATCTATCGCCCACATTCAAATGGGGTTTGCTATTCTTTTATTCGGAACTGCGCTGCCTGTAAGTCAGATCCTTACGAGTGAAGTTCATGTTTTTGACGGGACGGCGATTCGTCTGACGGTTGCAGCGATTTTATTTCTCCCCATGCTCTGGAATCGCCGCGATGAGATCCGCAGGATCGGAACAAGCGATGCACTCCTTGTGTTCCTCATAGCGACTTCACTCGTTGCTGTTTCCGGTTTGATGCTTTGCAGTACGAAATTTGCTCCTTGCACGGTGATTTGCACTGTCACCAGTTTCACTCCGATTGTGACGGCACTCGGTGCGATCATCTTCTTTCGAGATCGTCCCAAACGAAAGCAGCTTGGCTGGATCGTTGTTGCAGGCTGTAGTGCGTTGATTCTTCGATCTGCGTGCACTCGAGCAGAAGCGACAAATCAGGAATTTCTCTGGCTGGCACTTGGGGTTGGCTTGAGTGTCGCTGCCGTCTTTTGTGAAGCTGCCGGAATTTTATTTGCGAAGGTTGCGACCAGAACGCTTTCCCCGATGACGCTTGCCGCACTTTCGACATTAGTCTCGGTCCTGATTATCCTCCCGTTTGCGATTGCCGATGGAACTCCCATCTCGTGGACTTCACTATCGACAAAAGCCTGGCTGGCTGGCATCTGGTGGGGAGCTGGAGGAATCACTCTGGGAACATGGCTTTGGTATTCCGGAATCAAACAATCCTCGGCAACAACCGCAGCAGCCTTTCTCAGCTTGTTGCCCTTCGTCACCGTTGCGATCTCCTGGATTGTGAACTGAGTAATTAGGGCCCTGAGTAACTGGGGCGTTGAGTAATTAGGGCGTTGGCGGAACCGTTGATTGATTGGACATCGCCAGTTTCGCGACGACGGAGTATTCTCCCGGGGAGAGCGTTCAAGACCTTTGGCTGGAAATTCCTGTCATGACGAAATCTCTCAGTTTCTGGGATGGCAAAGTTCGATTTCCGGACCAATTCCCAAACTGCCGTAAAGCGGCGAACCTGTTCGGTAACGAACTTGTCGATATTTCCTGTTGCACTCTCTTTTTCGATGTGGCCGTTTCTCAGAATCGATTCACTCTCGACAAGCGTTTCTGACCCGATAGACTACCTGACCAGACACTCTTTGCAGGATGACGACATGGATTTTCAAACACGCTGCGTTCACACCGGAGTCAACAAAGACTCTGCATACAACAGTTGTACAACGCCCATTTATCCGAGCTCAACGTTCTATTGGAACGACCTCGAAACCAATAGCGGTTACGACTACACCCGGAGTGGAAATCCAACACGTCGAGCGTTGGAGGAAAACCTTGCTTCTCTCGAAGGGGGAATTGATTGCCGTGCCGTCAGCACTGGCATGTCAGCCATCACCGCAGCGATGTACCTCTTCAAACCGGGTGATCACATCATCACCGGAAACGACATTTACGGTGGGACATTCCGCCTGTTCTACGATGTCTTCACGTCGCAGGGATACAAGTTTTCGTTCGTGAACATGCGTGACCCCGACGCAGTCAAAGCAGCTATCAAGCCTGAGACAAAGGGATTGTGGATTGAAACGCCGAGCAACCCACTCCTGAACATCGTCAATATTGCAGACATGGTCGAAATTGCTCGCGAGAACAATCTCATTTCGATCTCCGATAACACATTTCTGTCACCTTACCTGCAACGTCCTCTCGACATGGGGGTTGATGTTGTTGTCCACTCGACGACGAAGTACCTCAACGGACATTCCGATGTTGTAGGTGGTGCTGTCATTACGAAAGAAACCGAGCATCAGGAACGTATCTCATACATCGTCAATGCGATGGGGCTGGCCTGTTCCCCGTTTGATGCATGGCTCGTCCTTCGTGGTGTGAAGACACTGGGACCACGAATGGAAGCTCATCAGCGAGGTGCTATCGCTGTCGCCAGAATGCTCGATGAACACCCCAAAGTTGAACGTGTTTACTACCCCGGACTGGAATCTCACCCGCAGCACGAACTTGCAAAGTCACAGCAAGAAGGCTTCGGAGCGATGTTGAGTTTCGATATCACGGAAGATCGTGCGTTCGCTGAGAAAGTCTTCAAGAACCTCAAGCTCTTTCAACTGGCTGAATCTCTCGGCGGTGTTGAATCACTCATCGAATACCCCGAAACCATGAGCCATGCTTCCATGACAGCAGAGGCCCGCAAAGAGGCAGGGATCAGCGAAAAAACGATCCGCGTCTCTATCGGAATCGAGTCGCCGGAAGACCTCGTCGCTGACATGAAGAACGGGCTTGATGCGTAGCGAAATCTGTCAACGGCGAAACGAAAGTGATGGCCTTGCGGCAAGTTAGAAACGGAGGGGCAAGGAGAATGCTTGCTCCCTCAACACTAACAGGGTGCAAACAGGGTGCAAGAATTTGAATCGTTTCTCACCTGGGGCCGCTCTTTCGGTTTGAAAACACTTTGAAGATGAAGGCGTCAAGACTGCTCCATCGTTGAGAATTTGCTCCCGCTGACGGTATGATAACGACCGCGCGGAGCCAATTTCTTCAACACGAGGATTAACAGATGCGACGGTCTTCACTTATTCTCACCCTGGGGCTGCTACTCGCTTGCCCTCCCGCCTACGCTGCCGATATTTACGGCCTCACCCCCGGCAATCCTGACATTAAATCGGCTGGACCAATGGCCTTCGGCCCCAGCGGAATTCTTTTCATTGGAGATCCAATGGGAGCGTCAGTCTTCGCCGTTCAGACTGGCGAAAAGAAAAGCTCTCCCGCCAAAGCTATGCACGAACTTGAAGGAGTCAGTGCAGCGATCAAAGATGTCCTCAAAGCGGATGTCAAAATCAACGACCTGGCAGTGAATCCGGAATCTGGAACAGTCTACATTCTGGTCACTGCAAAGGGGAAAGGCCCGGCACTGGTCAAAATCAACGGGAGCGAAGTAAAAGAAGTCTCGTTGAAAAACATTCCCTTTGCCAAAAAGGAACTCAGCAACGCCGCAGATGATGCCGTCGTGAAAGTGGGGCGTCGCGAGAAAAATTTACGAGGCGAATCAATCACGGACCTGGCTTTTGTTGATGGCGAAGTCATTGTCTCAGGTTACCGAAAGGGTGACTCTCCATCAGGAGTGACCGCCGTCGTCTTCCCGTTCAATAAAGCCGACAGAGGGGCAGGGCTTGAAATCTATCATGGTGCTCATGGGAAAAGCGAAGACTACTCAGCAATTCGCACATTTGTTCCATTCATCATCAATGGAGAAGCGAATCTTCTGGCCGGTTTTGTTTGCACACCATTGGTGAAGTTCCCCGTTTCAGCAGTCGAGTCATCAGACAAGATTACGGGAACAACTGTCGCTGAACTCGGAAATCGTAATCGACCGCTCGATATGATCGTTTACGAGAAGGATGGCAAGCGATTCCTGCTGCTTTCAAACAGCGCTCGCGGCGTTATGAAGATCAGCACGGAAGACATTGAAAATCAGAAACCAATCACATCACCTGTCCGGAATGGTGATGTTGCCGGTCAGCCTTTTGAAACCGTCAAAAGCCTGACCAATGTTGTCCAACTTGACAAGTTGAACGACACACACGCTGTCGTTCTGATTGCAGACGCTGATCAAATCGATCTGAAAACGGTTGAGCTCCCATAACGAGCAACGTCTGATTCGTCTTCATGTGATTCACATTGAATTCTCGGCCGTACACTTCTGAGTGTGCGGCTCTTTTTTTCCGTCCATGTGTACTTTTGAGGGGCAGCCATGAAATTTCTCCGCGTATTCTGTTTTGTTTCAATTGGCTTTTTTGTTGCGAACAGTTCGCACGCTGCCGAGAAAATGAACGTTCTGTTCATTGCCGTTGACGATCTGAATGACTGGATCAGCCCGCTTGGTGGATACAATGGCATCAAGACACCAAATCTTGAGCGTCTCGCGGAACGTGGGATGACGTTTACGAAAGCCTATTGTGCTGCTCCGGCGTGCAACCCTTCGCGAGCCTCGTTGATGACGGGTATTCGTCCCTGGAACAGTGGGGTTTACCTCAATCCGCAACCATGGCGACCAGCGATGCCCGATGCGGTCTTGCTCCCGAAGCATCTTTCACAACATGGTTATCACTCTGTCGGGGCAGGGAAGATCATGCACGGAAGATACGACGAACCCGAATCATGGGATGATTATCTGAAGAAAGGGAGCGATCCAAAACCGAGCCAGAAAGTCTTGAACGATCCGCATAGTAGAGCAGGGGGGATCATCTGGGGGGCGCTCGATGTCGAAGACGATCAGATGTTCGATTACAAAACAGCCAGCTACGCCATCGACTATTTAGAAGCAACACACGAGAAGCCTTTCTTCCTCGCCTGCGGAATCTATCGCCCACACATGCCTTGGCAGGTTCCACGAAAATACTACGACATGTACCCAGTCGATCAAATTAAAACACCGTATCTCCCCGATGGTGATCTCAAAGATGTTCCCGCAGCTGGCCTCAAGATGGCAAAGCCTCAGGGGGACCATGCGAAGATTCTGAAAACCAATAACTGGGACTACGCTGTGCAAGGATACCTAGCCAGTATCACTTTTGCCGATGCACAGGTCGGACGCGTCCTTGATGCGCTGGAAGCGAGCGAATTCAATGATAACACGGTGATTGTTCTGTGGGGCGACCACGGATGGCATCTTGGCGAGAAAGAACACTGGCGAAAATTTGCACTTTGGGAAGAGGCGACTCGAGTCCCATTTTTTATCTCGGTTCCCGGTATGACCAAACCGGGGGCTCGTTGTGATGCAACAGTCGATTTGATGAGTGTCTATCCCACTTTGTGCGAACTGTGTGATGTTCCCCTGCCGGAAAAGCTTGATGGAAAAAGTGTTGTCTCGCTGCTGAAAGATCCCGAAGCGGACTGGTCTCAGCCTGCCATCACGACACACGGAAGAAAAAATCATGCAATCCGTACCGACCGTTACCGCTATATTCAGTATGCGAACGGAGATGAAGAATTGTACGACCACAACGTCGATCCGGGGGAATTCAACAACCTTGCGAGTGAACCATCCATGAAGTCCACAATTACCGAGCTTCAGAAATGGCTTCCGAAAGAAAACGTCCCCGATGCCGAATTCGACAAAAACAAAACGAAATCAAAGAAGTCGAAGAAACCCAAAGCTGGCAGTAAGAAGTCCTGAAAAGTCTGTTGAGACCATTGTGGTTTGATCGGTATTCAAAATCTGGTTTGAGAGCAACCGGTTTGAGAGCAATAAAATAGAATAAGCGGCTGTTTCGGACAGAACCCCGAAACAACCGCTTATTTAGTCTTAGAGCAGTTTGCTCTATCGTCTGCCCTTGAAGAACACATTTTTCTAGTAAAAATGCTGTTCGCCACGAGGCAGATTCTGCAAACCAATTTGAAAGATGCTCTAGAAGCAGTCCGTTACAATTTTAGTTTCGTTTCGGACCTTCGTTCACAGGCACGTCGCAATCGATATCACATTGGTTGTTATCGCATTCATCTTGAGTGTCATTGAAAATTGATCCGCGTGTGTAAGCTGCAACGCCACCACCGTGTTGTTTTGATTTTGAAAAGCCGGAGTAGCAATAGCTTTGGTTTAGATTTCCGATGGCGTCGGCAACGTCGTTGAGTTCAGCGACGACAGCATGTTGGACTTCGCTAAGGCCAACAATCATTCCAATCACGAGGATAGTGGCGACGAGGACAAGCTCTGCGGAGACGATGAAGCCAGCTTCATCATTGAGCAATGTACGCAACATATTCAGTTCCCATTTTTTGTTTTGTGTTTTTTTGTTTTTTGCAACGACTCGACAAATGTGCCAAGTCGTTTGGCTGTGATCGAAGCTGATCCGATCGACCACAGGGATGTGACAATTGCCTTCGCCCAGGCAGTTGGCACAACAGAGCACGGGACGACGTGCTCTGCTTGAAGTGCAAGAGTGAAACGAGTTGTTTCCTCTTGTCATTGCATCAGGAACGCAGTCGTTGTGCCGCTTGTAAGAGTTCTCAGGCAAATGAAGCGATGTTTCAAATAGTCAACAAGGCATAACACGTTTAGAAATAACGTTTTGCAGCGATGTTGAGTTTTGTTTCCATTCAGGAAAAAAGATTCAAGTCCCCCAGCCGATATAACCCGCCCATGCAGTTCGGTTAGCAAGCTGCGCATATCCATGTTCAGAAAAATGAACGCGAATGGACCAACATTCTTTGGTCGACTGTCCGCTGGAGCAGAGCTTCGTCCGAAAGCGTCTCCAGAAAGCAGTGCCTGATTACGACTCCGGATTTGTAGGCTGTTTTGGAGTGACAAACGGCGTCTTCAGCATGCCAGGGATTGTTTGCCAGTTCTCTTCGGTCATTTCATCAAGGCCCAACTCAAGCCCCTCGTTGCCATCTTGACGTTGGCGATATGTGAGGCCGAGGCGATCCCAGAGAGATAAGAACACGGAATAGTTCGAGTCGGTCTCTGGTTGGTATCGAGAGTGGTGGACCTTGTGCATTCCTGGCGTGACAATGAACCATCGCAGTACCGTCTCAAATTTCCCGATCGAAATGTTGGCGTGATGAAACATTGTGGCGATAACGACAATCGTTTCCGAAACGAGAATTTCAAACGCTGTGACACCCAAGAGAGGAATAAGACCGAGTCGAATTCCTGCTGAAGCGATCAACTCGCCAAGATGGAAACGCGTCGCTGTTGTGACATCCATCGCAGGATCAGAATGGTGCATGCGGTGGAATTTCCATAGCAGCGGAATGCGATGATTGAGGCGATGCCAAATGTACAACCAACTATCGAGCAGCAGAATTGCAGCCAATATTCTCCAGGGGGATGGAATCTGACTCCAGCTTAAGAGCCCCCATTGATTGACCTGCACCCAATTGGCCACAGAAACCGTGGCGATTCCGAACAGAGTCGCCATGATCAAGGTGTTCATCAATGCAATTGCAGCGTTTCGACCGGCGTGTCTCCAGCGGTTTTCCTGAAACTTAAAGAAGGGAAAGAGCGTCTCCCATGTCCAAAAGAGCCCGAGACAAACCGCAGTCATCACAGGTTTGGCAAGACTCTCCAGATTATTAAAATCGATCGTCATGAGTCTCTGATTTTTCGAGGGAAACAAGTGGACGGCAGTCAGTCAAATAATAATGAGTGGCTACCCCAGGACCAGACTGGATCTCAATGAGATCATGATTTCAGGTATTGAACTCAAACATGGGGCTTCAAGATGTAAGCTTCCATACAGTTGAAGTCCCGCCGATCAAAATCTCGAATGAAGTCGTTGCAGGATTTTTTCGGTAGAGTTGTGTTCATCAGATGGTGTGAGAGTCTATACTGGACCGCGAATTGGATTTGCGATTTCGTCTGTGAATTCGAGATGACGCTATAAGTTTGGAAATAAGTTCTGAGACATGTCTGAAATGATAACCCTCCCTTCTGGAGACCAGATGCCATCTGCTGGTCTTGGTGTCTGGAAGATCGATCCTTCTGAAGTCGGTGCAGTCGTCAGTACGGCAATTGAACTCGGCTACCGGCATCTTGATTGTGCCTGTGATTATGGGAATGAAGAAGGAGTTGGGGATGGAATACAAGACGCAATCGGAACAGGAGTTTGTTCACGAGATGAGCTTTGGGTCACGTCAAAACTTTGGAACACCTATCACGCTCCTGAACACGTACGTCCCGCTTTACAAAAATCGCTCGCCGATTTAGGTCTTGAATATCTTGATCTGTACTTGATGCATTTTCCCATTTCGCTGATGTACGTGCCGATCGAGTCACGTTATCCCCCCGGCTGGATTTTCGATCCGGATGCGGAACATCCCCGGATGGAATTCGCACCAGTTCCGATACATGAAACCTGGCAGGCCATGGAGGAGCTTGTGACCGAAGGTCTGGTCAAGAATATTGGAGTCTGCAACTTCTCGACCGGACTCATTCGTGATTTACTCAGTTCTGCCCGGATTCGCCCGAGTGTTCTGCAGGTTGAACTGCATCCATATTTGACCCAGGAAAAGCTGCTGAGGTACTGTCAACAAGAGGAGATCGCAGTCACGGGTTTCTCTCCGTTGGGAGCTCTTTCATACGTTCCAATCGGAATGGCAGAAAAGAAAGAATCGGTTCTGGAAGAGGATGCCGTAATCAAGATTGCTGAGCGTCTAGACAAAACGCCAGCTCAAGTGGTCTTGCGTTGGGGAGTCCAGCGGGGGACTTCTATTGTTACAAAAACCAGTAGCAAAGAACGTCTCAAAGAAAATTTGAACATCTTTGATTTCGAACTGACTGAAGAAGAGATGCAGGCGATTTCTGAATTGAATCAGAATCGACGATTTAACGATCCAGGAGAATTTGGACCGGCAGCCTTTGATACTTTTTGTCCGATTTATGATTAGAACCGGTCCGAAAACTTCTGGAATCGCAGCTCCTCTCAACGTTTGAGAGAGCAATCTCAAGTTCCTGATCAGTTACAGAGTCGTTTGCGCTCGAGTCTGCCCGTAAGAACTGCTTCACCATTAAGGTTGCCGTTCACCACGAGGCAGCGTCCGAAACCCTCATTCGAAAATGCTAGAAAAAGAGTTGTTATGAACGTTCAAGAACTTTCGATCGACGGACAATTTGAATCAAACGGAAAGATTTTTCCGCTCATTCTGGAATGCCAGGATGCTGACGTCAGCTTGGAGCAGACGCAAGAGTGGGTGGCAGCCAATGCTCAAAATTTTGATCAGCAAGCGTTCGAGCACGGAGCGATTCTGTTTCGTGGTTTTCCTCTTAAGGATGCGAATGGTTTCGACGCCTTCGTTCGTGCCTGTGGTTATCCGAACTTCAAGTATGAGGAGTCACTTTCGAATGCTGTGCGTGTCGTGAAAACAGATCGAGTTTTCACCGCGAATGAAGCTCCTTCGAATGTGACGATCTTCCTGCACCATGAAATGGCACAGACGCCGATTTATCCAAGTAAGCTCTTCTTCTTTTGTGAGCATGCAGCGGAGACCGGTGGAGCGACGCCATTGTGCCGGTCGGATGCGTTGTTTGAACTGATGCTCAAGGAGATTCCGCAGTTCGCTAAGGATTGCGAAGAGAAAGGTTTGCAATATACGAACGTGATGCCCAGCTTCGATGACCCGAACTCGGGGATGGGACGCAGTTGGCAAAGTACGTTTCGTTCGCAGGCAAAAGAGGAAGCCGAAAGTCGAATGCTCGAGCTCGGCTATACCTGGGAATGGCTGGACGATGGTAGCTTGAAAGCGGTCACTCCAGTCTTGCCTGCGGTCCGAGATTTGGGTGACGGGCGGAAGACCTTCTTCAATCAATTGATCGCTGCGTATAAAGGTTGGAAAGATGAACGCAACGACCCTTCAAAATCAATCCGCCACGGCGACGGTTCGATTTTGGATCAGGAAGCTGTCCTGAAATGTGCTGATCTTGCTGATCAAGTCACATTTGATGTCCCTTGGCAAAGTGGCGATGTCGCGCTGGTAGATAATTTTGTCGCCATGCACGGTCGTCGGAATTTTACAGGAACACGCAAAGTTTTGGCCTCATTGGTGGCGTCATAAGCCCTCCATTCCCGTTCTATCGCAAGCTCAACAGCTGGTGATAAACTGGCCTTCTTTCTCAACGTTGGAAGAGTTTGAATTCTCATGTGTCGGTGGAGGACACTTTTCACCAGCGAAATGGCTGTTCGCTTTGAAACAGACCGACGGAAATTCAACAAGGCGTATTGATCTCGGTTGAAGAGATTGCTGAATCGGTAAAAATTGATGTTGAGGTTCCCATTTGTCCGATCAATGAACTATGATGTATGGTCGCCTCGCCTTGATCTCATGCTTGACGTGCAGTGGTCAACGATTGTTGTAATCCCCCGACCTCCCACCAAATAGATCAATTCGCCATGCTTTCGATTACTGGAAAAAGCAAACCACTTTGTGATGGCTTAACCCGTCGAGAAGTGCTCCAGATTGGTGCGCTCTCATTAGGTGGGCTCACGCTTCCAAATCTGCTGCGAGCAGAACAGCAGGCGGGTATTCGAAATTCGAATAAAGCGGTCATCATGATCTACATGTGCGGGGCTCCACCGCATCAAGACATGTACGATCTGAAAATGGACGCCCCATCAGAAATTCGAGGAGAATTTCAGCCGATTGCGACCAATGTTTCCGGGATCGAAATTTGTGAACATATGCCGAGAATGGCATCGATCATGGACAAGTGTGTTCCGCTGCGGTCAGTTTATGGCTCACCGAATGGGGCTCATGATTCTTTCATTTGTTACACCGGTCGGCCCACGCAAAATCAACCATCTGGCGGTTGGCCGTCGATGGGGGCAGTGGTGAACAAAGTTCTGGGACCGAAAAACGCAGCTGTCCCGGCTTTTGTGGGACTGTCTCCAGATACTGGTCATCCCCCATATGGCTCTCCCGGATTACCGGGATTCCTTGGTGTCGGAAACGCAGCCTTTCGTCCATCGGGACCAGCTCGGAAGGATATGGTCCTCAGTGACATCTCCGTTGACCGGTTGGACAACAGAAAGAATCTACTTCAAGGGTTCGATCAGTTACGTCGAGATATTGATGCAAGCGGAACATTGGACGGGATGGACAGCCTGAATTCGCAGGCGTTCGACATCCTCACTTCGAGCAAATTAGCTGACGCTCTTGATGTCACCAGAGAGCCACAAGAAATTCGTGATCGCTACGGTAAAGGGAGCCCCAAACGCTATGGCGACGGGGCACCAATGGACTTGGAACATTTCCTCGTGGCGCGCCGGTTGATTGAAGCAGGCGCACGGGTGGTCACGCTCAACTTTGGTCGTTGGGATTTCCACAGCAACAACTTCAAAGGGCTCAAAAGCGGGCACTTGCCATACTTCGACCAAGGCTTGAGTGCATTGATTGAAGATCTCCACGATCGTGGACTGTCTGACGATGTTTCTGTGATTGCCTGGGGCGAGTTCGGACGGACTCCGCGAATCAACAAAGATGCTGGACGCGATCACTGGCCAGCTGTCGGTGGTGGACTTCTCGCTGGTGGTGGAATTCGTACAGGTCAGGTGATTGGAGCTACTGATCGCCTGGGAGCGGAAATTGCAGATCGTCCCGTTCACTTCAGCGAAGTGTTGGCGACTCTGTATCGTAGTCTGGGAATCGACCCTGATGCCGCTTTCCTGAAAGATCTCTCAGGACGTCCGCAATACCTGCTCGAGAAAACAACACCGATGCCGGAGCTCGTTTAACAGATTCCAATTCTTTTCATGCCCGTGAAAAGCGAGTTTCTCTAATAAAATTGCTGTTCGCCACGAGGCAGAGCCTGCAAACCAATTCGAAAGATGCTCTAGCTGCGACCGGTGATGATGCGGCTGATCTGTTTGAATTCGTCCGTCCCAGCGACTTCGCACCATTCGAAGAGGACCATTTCCGTGGTCACCAGCTGGACGCCAGAGTCCGCCATGCGCTTAAGTCCGAATTCGTAGTCGGTTCGGTTTCTGCTGGTGGCTGCATCCGCAACGACGAAGACTTCGAACCCGTTTGCCAACAGGTCAAATGCTGTCTGCAGGACGCAAACATGTGCTTCGATCCCAGCTAGAACAACCTGATATGGTTGATCGGATGCGGTCCCTTGTTTTGCCCATGCAAGCGTTTCTGAGCAACTGAATCGCATTTTAGCAGGGCGTTCAGCAATGAGGTCCGCGAGCGTGTCAACAGTTCCACCAAGCCCTTTGGGGTATTGTTCTGTCGCATCAACCGGGACTTCAAGAACGTTTGCACCGCGAACGAGTTTGAGACAGTTCGAAATCACTGCCTCTTGTTCTTTCATGGCAGCCAGCAGTTTTTCCTGCATGTCCACGATGAGCAGACGACTCGATGTCGCTGTGAGCAACTGGGAGCTTCGCATGTTGAGAAAAACCGTTCGGGGGAGAAAATCAATCGCAGCTGTGTTTCAAGATGTTTCGTTCCCAAGTTGGAGCTTGGGAACGAAACGTGAAAATGTCCTGCGGAACAGAACCGCCTAAGCTTTGTCGAATGCGTCAGTTGGCGGAGCACCCATGCAGTGATAACCGGAGTCGACATGCAGGATCTCTCCGCTGATTCCACTGGCATGATCGCTCAGCAGAAACGCAGACGCTTTCCCAACTTCTTCAGCAGTGATGTTTCGACGAAGCGGGGAGAATGTTTCGTAAAGTTGGAACATCTTTTTGATGTCTCCCACTCCACTGGCACTCACAGTTTTGACTGGGCCAGCACTGACTGCGTTCACGCGAACACCTTGCGGGCCGAGTTCGTGAGCAAGGTAGGTGACTGCGCTTTCGAGAGCCGCTTTGCACAAACCCATCAGGTTGTAGCCGGGAACCACTGTTTCACCGCCAAGATAACTCAGTGTGAGAATACTTCCACCCTCGTTCAGAATCGGTTTTGCCCGACCTGCCATGGCGATCAAGCTGTAGGCACTGATCTCCATGGAAAGTTTGAAGCCGTCGCGGCTGACGTCATAAACCGGGCCGGTGAGGTCTGCTGGTGGTGCGAAGGCGACGCTATGCAGAACGAAGTCAATCTTGCCGAATTCTTCTTCGGTTTTCTTGAAGACAGCGTCAAGATCTTCATCTTTGGTGACATCACAAGGGATGACAAACTTGCCACCAAGCGGTTCAACGAGTTTACGAACCTTCTTTTCATTCTTTGGGCGAGCAGCATCCTTGTCAGGCAGGTGAGTGAAACCGATTTCCGCACCTTCTTTGAAAAGCTGTTGTGTAATCGCCCAGGCGATGGAGTGATCGTTCGCAATTCCAACGACCAGTCCTTTTTTTCCGTCAAACAATCCCATTGCAATTCTTTCGATGTATTCAGGTTCGGGCATGTGTTGAGATCATCTCCGAAAACCGAAGTGTTGAAGTCTTTTCTTGGTGTTCTTCTCTGTGTTTTTTCTTAGTGATTGAGAAGTCAACCTGAGGTTTTCAGATCAGATCTTAAGAGAAACTCATGCGTGAATCCGCAAAATAACTGAGTTTCTGCCGCGCTTCAATCAGAGAAGGAGACTTCGCTCAATATCCAGAAAAAAATCCGCAGTCGCCAGGCGACTGCGGATTCAGAATTTACGAAAATTTTGTCTATTTCGTAGGCTTGAGACCGAATTGAACGGAGTAAGCCCCTTTTTCAATCGGTTGGAGATAACTGAACGTTGGAGTCAGGTATTTCTCAATTTTCTCGAACGGTGGAAGAACTGAGAAGTCGAATTCCCCTTCGGTTGCAGCGTCGTATTCTCCCAGGCGAAGTTTTTCGTAAGGATCACGCAGCGTTGACTTAGGCGATTGAAAAGAGAGCATCGAGACCTTTGCAGGAAAGTGTTTCTGCCCACGTTTGAATTCTGCGGAGTCCTTGAGAGCATCCCCGCCAGCTTTTCCTTCGACAACTTCCCAGAGCCGGTCCATTTTCGATGCGAGAAAGATCTGGCCATCCTGAATGGTGATCGCGATTTCAGCGTCATCTGGTGTGATGACGCTGTAGGCACGGTTTCCACGAATGTCGTGCTCTTGAACTTCTCCAGCCGACTCAACGGCGGCTTCAATCAATTTCCAGGCTTTGTCCTCATCCGTGACTCCAATTGAGATCGCGAATTGAACATCAACGTCTGCATCTTCGAATTTCTGTTTGTAGTAACCTTGCAGTTTCCCTGAGAGAACATCTGCAATATCTCGCTTGAGATGCAAGTTGTCCTGATTGGCCTGTCGGGTGAGGTCGGTCACCTGGCGATCAAAGGCACCTGGTCCCATGAATCCGTCAACGACAGCTTCAAGAGCCTCGTAAGCACCTGAGACGTTCCAATCTGTCGCAAAGAACTGTGTGACATCGGCGGGAACCCAGGAAGGGACACCTTCGATGGTTTCACGCAACTCGAACATTCTTAAGATCCCAGAAGCTGGTCGATCGACGTAAATCATCGACTTGGAAACGATGTTGAATTCGTCCGCATCCAGTTCCATGGTTGAGCCACTGGCTTTCAACCGATTCAGACCAAGAGTTGGCAGGTACAAAGGAATGAGATTCACAAACGGCTTTGCCTGAGGAACAAGTTCCAAAGCAGCAGTGGTCAACCCGATAGGATTGACGTACCAAATTGTGTCAGGAGTCGAGCCATCAGTGGTAGCACATTGTTTCAGAATCGCAGAGTAGAATTCGTCTTTTGCAAATGTCTGGTCACTTTTCCCATCCCAGAGGTCGAGAACCGACTCAGCCAATGATCGTGAAGAGGTCAATACAAATTGACCATCCTTCATGAAGTATGTGATGTCGATTTCCGAGTAGTCAGGATGCTCTGTTGTGATCGTGTAGTAGTTGAGTTTCGTTTCAGCGTACTCTTCAGTCTGTTTTTCGAAGCCTGTTTCATCGTTAATCCCCTGATCGGAAAGTTCAATCAACCGATCCACGATGTCCTGATGGTCACCGTATTCAAGGAAGATGACAGCTCCGAGTGGTTGACCAATGGGGCGAACGATTGAGATTGTGGCATCGCCAGCCAGCAGGGCGGCGAGATCACTCAGCGGCATGCCGAGTTCAGATTCAATTTTTTCGAGTCCTTCGCTGGCTTCTTCTTGAAATTTCTCGAGAAGTTGGACGCGAAACTCTTCGAGTTCAGGGCTATTGATCAGTTGCCCATAAGAAGTGTTCTTAAAGGCTTCATAAGTCGCTGGGATGTCTGGTGTTGCTCCATAGAGCAGCACACCTGGTGGAAGCCGATGATCGGATCGGACATTGTCCTGAGCAAAGAGCTCCGCCGACAACAATGCTGTCAGGCCCAATGCACAGACTATTGCCATTGAAGCCGATTGAATCGAAACACGCATTTCTAAAAATCCTTAAGGGTTGATTGGTCAACAACTGAGAACGCTCTGCGAAGCATTACCCCAGGCCAACATTTAAAGGTTGCAGGTTCTCTGGCAGAAAACGACCGTTTTCGCGAATTAGTTTGCCGTCGAACCAGATTTCTCCGCCTCCGTATTCCGGAGTTTGAATAAGCACGAGATCCCAGTGAACACGGCTGCGATTCCCGTTGTCGGCGCTATCATAGGCATTCCCCGGAGTCAGGTGCATTGATCCGCCGATTTTTTCGTCAAAGAGTGTGTCCATCATCGGGTGCTTTACGCGATTATTGCAGCCCAGCGACCACTCACCGATGTAGCGTGCTCCGGGATCTGTATCAAGGATTTCATTCAGACGTTCCGTTTGTCCGGTGCAGGTTGCGTCGATGATTTTGCCATCTTTGAATTCGAATCGAATATTCTCAAAGACAGTCCCCTGATATCGAGATCCGGCGTTGTACTGGATGACACCATTCAGGCTATCTCGCACGGGAGCAGTGAAAACTTCTCCATCGGGAATATTTCTTCCGCCAGAGCAGGGGACGACCGGGATCTCCTTGATCGAGAATTTCAAATCTGTTCCTGGACTTTTGATGTGAACTTCATCGGTTGCCAGCATTAATTCTTTCAATGGCTCTTGCGCCACTCCCATGGCTGCGTAATCGGCAGTGCAAACATCGAAGAAGAAATCTTCGAACGCTGCTGTACTCATGCGAGCAGACTGGGCCATCGAGTGCGTGGGATAACGCAGCACGACCCATTTGGTTTTCGGGACACGGATATCAATATGGACCGGCTGCCAGATAGATTCGGTCATCAAGTCCATCTGCTCGCCGGGAACGTCTGCAAATTGGTCGCTGTTGGCTGCTCCACGAATGCCGATATAAGCGTCCATCTGCTGCATCACATTCGCTTCAAGTTCCCCAACAAGCTGCAAGGAGGCCTTGTCTCCGCTGGCGTAAAGTGAACGAAGGATTTCGTTGCTTTTCCAGGAGACGACGGGCAATCCGCCGACAGCGCGGGCTTTCTCAACCAATTCACAAACAAGGTTCGACTCTGGTAAGTCGAAAGCCTCGATCAGAATTTTCTCACCTGCTTGCAGCTGACAACTATGCTGAATGAGGACATCTGCCAGGGCAGAAATTCGGGGATCTTTCACAGCCAACCTTTCTTGAAACGCCAGGACTCAACCTGTTGGCCGATCTGCGATCTCAGAACGCCCTACAGTAGTGAGTCAATCAACATTCGCAATTTACGCAACTCCAGCGTTCGTTGCTCTTTGTCCATCTCGTCCGGGAGGAGTTCCACGGAGAGTGCCCGATCATAGCGGTGTTTTTCGAGTTGCGAAATCAACCGGGCGTAATCGACTTCACCCAGGCCAACCTGAACTTGCAACTGCTTCTCGGTGGAGTCTCGCAGGAAGACGTGGCTGGTGTAGCCGGTGACGAGTTCGAGTGTTGTTTCAAACTTTTCTTCACCCAGGAAGTAGCTGGGGTCGAATCCCAAACCAAGACCATCCACGGACTGGCATAATTCAACAGCTGTATGGGCATCTTCAGAAAGTCGCCCTCGCTCGGTTCGAATTGCAACGCGAACACCCTCTTTCGATGCCGCAGCCACCAATGTTTTCAAACGGTCAATTTCCGAATTGAAAGGCGTTCCCACAACTTCTGAAGGAATATTGATCTGCGTCACACGCAAAGCCTTGGCAAGTTTGCAAAGCTCGGTGAACGGCTTTAATTCGATTGCGTTCGCAAGTGTGAGTGCCACCGGTGTTAAACGAGTTCGGTCTCGCAGGTGGGCATGAAACTCATCCGGGGAGCTTGCCAAATATGAAGGTTTCAAGGCTCCGTTTTCATCCAGATAAATCTCGACTTTGTCATATTCGAGATCATTAATCAGCGTTAGAGCTTGCCAGAAATCCAATTCTGAAAAGCATCTTGTCGATGCAGCCACAAACACGCATTCACTCCCTTGCAACATACCTGTCCCACCAGATCCTATGACTCTGGACACATTCCAAAGCATCAACAAGAAGTCGCGCAAGCTGCGCGAGTGGTAGGGCTAACGTACTCTATTCCGGTTAGCGAAATACTGCAAGATCGTCAAAACCTAGGTCTTGCATCAGTTGTCCGATTCTCACAGATTCTCCGTATTTTAAGGGACGGTATGCCGATAATCGATGTAAGGAGAACAAAGAGTTTCTCCAAGTGGCAGATTTTGCCACGAAAGATATCTCAAGTCACGGTTCCGAAGCGCATCAGGCAATTTACGCCAGAACGCTCAGAGTCTGATCCAGGGGCGGGAGCCTCAACAAACTGAGGACGGCACACATGAAACGAATTCATCTCTTGGCGATGGCAGTCTGCCTCATCCCGGCAGTGACGGCAAACGCTCAAAGTCAACGGCAAATGCCACAGCAATTTCCACAACAGTTCCCACAGCAAAACCAGCAGTTGCAAAGCCAGCAACCGCAAATTCAACAAACCCGGGGCATTAAAGCCCAAGTGGAAAAAGTGAATGATGCAGTGGCAGACGCTTATGCACAGCAGCATGTGAATGCAAATTCCTTCTCTGGGCACGTTTATAGCGGTGGAGGAGGACAGTATTACGGTGGGCATGGTGGAGCCGCCAACTACTACGGGGGTGCATACTGCCAACAGTACGGGTGCGATCTCAACTGCTACCCACGCCACAACTACACTTATGGATACCAACGCCCAAAACACTTGGTCTATCCACAGCAGAACGCGACCGGTGGAGCTGTTGTCTATCCGTATTACACACACAAAGGCCCCAGCGATTTCTTTCGTAAATAAAAAATTGCGAAAGTCGTGAAAAACAAAAGAGCTCACCAGTCGATCCTGACCGGTGAGCTCTTTGTGTATTGATACGATGCAGTTTTCAAGAAATTGAGCGCAAAGCAAACCCGGTGGAAAGACGCCCACTCTCATTTTTTCTGGATGGGCAGGGGGCTGGTTCTACCTCATGGCGAACAGTGAATTTACTGGTGAAACGTGATCGCCGCAGGCTCATTCTAGAACACTTTCGTGTTTCTTGTGTCCGTGTATTGAGCGTCTTGTCAGGTGGTTGGCTGTGTGCCACGAGACAGGACTGCGATACCTTTATCAAAACCGCTCTGGAACTGGTTTCGTAACTTGCTGTTTACTTCTCTGGTACAGAGAAAGGTCGCAATTCCACAGGTTTTGAGACTGCTTGCAGAACAAACTGCTCTTTTCGTGAAAAGTTCACGACTTCTGAGGCTCGGGGTACGGTCTCAGGCCGAGAAGTATTTCGGTTCGTTCCGTGTACGGTTTGGCTGTGAAGGCTTGGTCAGTGTGCTCAGCGAGGTGGCTCTCGACAAGTCTGTAGACAGCTGGTCGGTCCTGGCTGGTGTCAATTTCAATGCACTTGTTTTTGTTTTTGAAGAGATCAACGGTCGGGAGCGTTTCTTCATTGAATGTGTCGAATCTCAACTTCATGCTTTCAACATTGTCATCGCTTCTCCCAGAATACTTGGCACGACTTAGAATGCGTTTTTCGAGCACCTCATAAGGACACTCAAAGTACAGCATTTTAGGAAGTTCTGTCTCCCGGCCGAAGATCTCGTACCAGCCTTCGAGATTCGCGAGCGAGCGCGGGAAGCCATCGAGAAGAAAATTATTCTTACCGGTGGTTCTAGTCACGGTCTCCATCGCGTTTTTGAGGAGCGTCACCACGATTTCATTCGGAACCAACTTTCCTGATGTAATGAAGTCTTCAATGGTGACAGCGGTCTCTCCACCCGCTTCGCGTTCTTTGCGAAGGAGTTCCCCAATGGACAGGTGAGTCCAGCCAAGTTGAGCTTCTGCCAGTTCGCACATCGTCCCTTTTCCAGTCCCGGGACCTCCAAGAACGAAAACGACATTCGGTTTTGGGCAGGGCAGGCGAGGGTCAAAGTGATGGATCACAACTTTCGGTGCCGGAGCAACTCCCTTTTTGTAGACATGCCATTCCTGGTCGGTCGGAGGCATCTCATCATCAGAAGTGATGTCGTAGGCAAGATGACCGTCCAGTCGGCAAATTCTCCAGGAGTTGTAGCTGTTCGAGTAGGAAAGGGCAGGGCTTCTGGCACATTTCCCATCAGCTCGATCCCAAGCCATCTTCCCGTTCCAATAGCCCAAACTGGAGAGAGTCCCGGATTCTGACTCGGCAGGCGGTGCCGTTGACGGAACGAAGAGACCATCCACTTCAGGGAGGCCTGCCCCTGAAACTTCAATAAAGAATGTATTCGGTTTGAGCTCGTTTGTTTTGGCCATGATTTCTTTTTTATCAATCGGTGATGCCTGGAATTGCCTTCGACGTTGTAGAGAATCCATGTCGACCAGACAACCACCGTCGCGACAAAAGAACAGGTCAGGAACGAACTCGTTTCCTCTGCGAAAAAGTGATTTCTTCGATCGCTTGTCGGTGAAGATCGCTCTCACGGCTGCATAGAGAGTCGGGCCCCAGCCAGAACACGAACATTATTTCCGAAATGCTTTTAGAGCATCTTTCGAATTGGTTTGCAGGTTCTGCCTCGTGGCGAACAGCCTTTTTACGAGAGAAGTGCGTTGTTCACGGGCAAACGGCAGAGCAAACTGCTCTAGCCAGTGGCCCAGCGAATTCGGCACGTTGCGATTTGTCATAAACCCGGACTTTGGAGAGACTTCGGAGTGCCTGAGAACTGGTCGGCCTTCGCAGCTCAAAACTCATTGTCCAGTTTTGATTCTCAAGTTTCTCCGGCTGTTACTCAGGAGCCATTCCGGAAACTTGTGAGCTGGGGACTCTTCTCAGTCTTTCAGAGAGCAAATTCGGGTTGTAGGGGCAGATCTAAAAATCTTCTGGAGAGATCACCACCAACGCTGCGATCATTGCGATGATGAACAGGAAGAACATCCCAAACCCCGAGAGTAGGCTTGTTCCTCCTCGTTGTTGCAGGAGTCGCCGAACAGTTTCGTCGTCATCATGCTCGGAGCGAACTTCATCAATGATCTTTTGAGAGTGCGAAAGATACCAGGTGTTGGCATACATCCCGATCACGATGGACGTTCCTAGTCCAATGACTCTGTCCAGAATTTCAGAAATGTCGGGGCGATTGAGAATCTTTAACAGGATGACCTCCTGAAGAATCGTTTCCAGAATGATAAAACCGTAAAACAAAAATGTGATGAAATACATTTTGCGGTACGGCAGCCAAATTCCTGAAAACAAAAATGCCACAAAATTGAAGCCAGTCTTCTGATCTCGGCCTTCGAGAACGGACTCCCATTGCTTGTAATAATAGGCCCACTTATTCCCGACGAATGCCCGCAAATCTTTCTTGACGCTGGAGTCTTCCTGCGGTTCGGAGTCCTGAGTGATCGCTGAGGCCGGTGCGGCCGGTGCGGCAAATGGGTTTTCGGAATCCGTTGAGAAATCATCAACCATCGATGCCCTTTCGTGAAGGTCCTGTGAGGTCCGTGTTCCTTCAGTCTGTCACGCCATAAGCAGAGGTGACGACCAAATAATGATAACGAAGTGCCCCTCAGCCAGCTATACTATGCGAGTATTCAACCAAAGTTGCTGAGAGATCGCTTTGAGAACTTTTGAAAATGAAATCCGCAATCTCCCTTTATGTTTGCACACGATTGGATTGTGGTGTTTTATTGTGAAAGGGAGCATCGATGGCACAAGAGGAGCAGTGAACGTTCACTTTTCTTAAGCTTCGGTTGTGGAAACTCTCATTGGGTCGTGGTTTAAGCGGGATCAGCTACACTCTGAGCCTGGTACTTGTTGGACTTGCCAACACGCTTTGCGCTTTCTGTTTATAGAACCAGCCCGGAAACTTTTTGAATGAGCCTTTCTCACTGTTTGAGCGAGCAAGTTCAGGTTTCAGGATCGGTTCTGAACTTATCATCACTGGCATGAATTTTACTTGAACCAAATCCATCAAAACTCACCGCGAGTCCTCTCTGTCATCCCGCCGATGACTCAGTTGAACACTCCGTATCCATCGACTGCATACCTGACCGGGTTTCTACGTTCCCGCGGAGTCGATGCCGTTCAGGAAGACCTGGCACTGGCATTAGTGCTAAAGCTGTTGTCATCGACAGGGCTGCAAAGTATTTTTCAGCAGCTCGAGGCAGACTCAAATCAAACTCTTCTCGTCAGAAAATTCTGCGAACAATCTGACAAATATTTCGCCACGATTGATCGTGTCATCGCTTTTCTTCAAGGTCGTGACCCCACGTTGGCACATCGAATTAACAGTCGCATGTTCCTCCCCGAAGGTTCTCGGTTTGACTCGTTGGAAGTCTATGAAGACGAGGATGATGGAGGTGATCCTCTCGGGTGGGCGTTTGGTTCGCTAGGTGTTCAGGATCGTGCCAGACATTTTGCGACTCTCTACCTCAGCGACCTTGCCGACGTCTTGCGTGAAGGAATTGATCCACGGTTCGAGTTTGTTCGGTATGCCGAATCGCTGGCAGCCAGTCAGCCGACCTTCGATCCTTTAGCTGATGCATTGTCCGCACCGATGAATCTCGTTGACAGGATTTTGCGAGACCTGACGCTGTCTGCCGTTTCTCGACATCTCCCGAATATCGTGCTCGTGTCGGTTCCGTTTCCCGGGAACGTCTATGCAGCATTCCGAATCGCTCAGACAATTAAATCCGAACACCCCAATGTCATCACCGTTCTGGGTGGCGGATTTGTGAATACAGAATTGCGAGAGATTACTGAAGCTCGCTTGTTCGACTATTTTGATTACATCACGCTGGATGATGGAGAACGTCCTCTTTTGGCGCTGCTGGAACACCTTCGGGGCGAACGACCACGAGATCAACTGGTGCGAACATTCGTGCGAGAACCTGTGCGAGAACCTGATTCGACGTCCAGCGACTCTGGTGTCGTTCGATACATTAACCACCTGGAACCAGATGTCCCATTTGCGGAAGTCGGCACACCGACTTGGGATGGTCTGCCAGTCGATCAGTATTTATCGACGTTGGACATGCTCAACCCGATGCACCGGTTATGGTCGGATGGTCGCTGGAATAAATTGACAGTAGCTCACGGCTGCTATTGGAAGAAGTGCAGCTTTTGCGATGTGACACTCGACTATATCGGTCGCTATGACGGAGTTGCAGCCACAACTTTGGTGGATCGCATCGAAGCGATTATTCAAGAAACCGGACAGACAGGTTTTCACTTCGTAGACGAAGCCGCACCACCGAAAGCACTGAAAGCGATGGCGGAAGAGCTGCTGCGCCGCAACGTGACCATCTCATGGTGGGGGAACATCCGCTTCGAAAAATCATTCACTCCCGAATTGTGTGAACTGTTGGCAGACAGCGGCTGCATCGCGATTTCGGGCGGTCTGGAAGTTGCCTCGGACCGACTGTTGAAGCTAATGAAGAAGGGAGTCTCGGTTGATCAAGTT
This sequence comes from Thalassoglobus polymorphus, assembly GCF_007744255.1. Lineage (GTDB taxonomy): Bacteria > Planctomycetota > Planctomycetia > Planctomycetales > Planctomycetaceae > Thalassoglobus > Thalassoglobus polymorphus. The sequence continues at coordinate 1,609,262 of NZ_CP036267.1, forward strand.
GCACGTGTGACGCGAGCCTTCACCGATGTCGGCATTCTGGTGCACGCTTACCTGATGTATGGGTTTCCGACACAAACTGTGCAAGATACCGTCGATGCCTTGGAATATGTCCGGCAGCTGTTTGAGGAAGGCTGCATTCAGTCCGGCTTCTTCCATCGCTTCACCTGTACGGTTCACTCACCAGTGGGAAAAAATCCTGAAGAGTACGGCATTCAACTCATTCCACTGCCCGAGGTCTCCTTCGCAAAGAATGACATTGATTTCATCGACCCCACAGGCGTCAATCACGACTCCCTCGGCGTGGGACTCAACAAGGCACTTTACAATTTCATGCATGGAGTCGGGCTGGACTCCGATATCCGAAGTTGGTTCGAGAGCAGAGTCCCGCAATCACGAGTCAAACGAAACTTCATAGCCCGAGCACTCAACCAAAAAACACCACAACGAAGATAAAAAAGAGCAGACCAAACCCGAGCGACAGACCAATGAGCCGGATCAAGTCTTTACGATCAGATCAAAGAGAAATCGGCAGCAGAAAACCAGAGAACTGCACAAACAAAAACCGGTAGTCGTAAGCAACGACTCGATAACCAGTTATGTCAATTAGCCCGACCAGGATTTGAACCTGGACTAAAAGAATCAGAAGCTAAGTCTCAAACTACTGCACCATCACGAATACCGCATTAATAATGCAGTTTATCGAAACGGGAAGAGTTTTCAATCCGTTTCACATCCTTTCGACGAATCCCAGAGGATTTCAACGAAATCGGGTAGTAAAGGGTAACGATGTGGTAGAAAGTGGTAGATTCAAATTCTACCTCTTGAATTCGAAGTGCCAATTCCCTCAACTGTCCCACTGCTCAAATGTAAGTGGAAGTTCATTGAGTTCGATCCGGGCTTCACGCCAGTTCGGGTAATGTTCATTGAGGATCGCGATAAAGTGATCGTTGTGAGTTGGTTCAATCAGGTGTGCCATTTCGTGGACGATGACATATTCGAGCAGGTCTTTTGGTTTCTTAACGAGTTCGGTATTTAGTCGAATGTTGCCAGCCTGGTGATTACACGCACCCCACTTTGTTTTCATGCGTTGCAGGAAGTATCTTGAAACCTCAACACCCAGCTTGGGTTCCCATTTCCTGATCAGTGGTGGAATTGCCTTGTGCAACAGTGACTTATGCCAGTCGTGCATCACCTGATGCCGTTTCGCCAAATCACTGCCAGGCCGTATAGTCACAGTGATCCGTTTGTGATCCAGTGTCACAAAGGGTTTAGTCTCCTCGTACAGGATTGTCATCAGATGACGACGTCCCCAGACGTAGTGACTCTCGCGTTCAACAAACAGCCGTGGAGTTTCTCTCGCCTGGTTGTCTAACGTCTGCTTTTGCTGATTGATCCAGCCCAGCTTAGAGATTGCATAAGCTCGCGCAACATCCAATCGCGTTGCGGTGGGTGCAACCAGTGTGACACGACCGTCCGGCGGGTGGACGGAGAGGTGGACGTTCTTCACGTCCTTGCGCGTGACAAGAATCGAGATGTCGCCAAGTTGAATGGTCTCGCTCATCAATACCCCGACTGGTTCTTGATAATCTCAAAAATTGCCTGCGTCGCTTTTCGATCTCGCGACAAGATCGGAAACAGGGCGTTGAGGACCTCCTTCTCACGGGGTTCATCCCCTTTCCATCCGGCGGGTGCCTCGCTCTTCATGGCCTGGTCAATCTTCAGGGCGAGTTCAGCTTTCTCGACTTCGTCAGTGGGACACTGAAAAGTTGTCGCGGGAATGTCTGCCAGATTGCCAAAGAGCACGATTGCTTCTGGATGCCCATTCAGACTCGAAGGGTGGTTCCCAGTGTTCTTCTTCCCCAGTTTCTTTGCTAACTCCTCAGCCTTCTTTAAGAACGCCTCGTAGGACTCAGTGTCGTCGCGTTTCTGCTTGATCAGATCATCGAGGAGTTGTGACATCTCACTGTAGAATCTGGGATCGGTGAGTTGGTCGCGAATGATGGTCTTGCGAACATTGTTGATAATCCCTTCAGCGACGGCATTCTTGGATAGCTTTCCCTTGTCATTCAGCTTTTTGGCAATGGCATCATGAATCCCGGTTTCGATGATCGACTCCGTGAGAGAAAGAGAGCTCAGATTGCCCAACCCTTCCGCCATGTCGGACTGAATGTAGGTGTTGATCAAGTGTCTCATATCCGCTTCGTACGGTTTGATGTCTAATTCTTCCCCCGAGTGCTTTTTGATTGCCGACCGGACATCGGTGTAGAACTTAGTCTCCTTTTCAAGAGTTGCTATCTCGGAGGTGGAATACCCAGCATCGTGAAGATTTTGTGAAACCGCAGCGTATGCTCGCAGAAACGTCACCACGGACTTGTAGAATGAAATGCGTAGCGGTTCTGTCTCGATCAGTGCCGTCGGTGAATTGGCGTCTCCACAGAAGTAGTGGAGATACTGCTCCATCTCTCGTGGTTGCGGCACGGGTTCACAGAGATAGCCGAGTGCCTGACGAGCTGTGTCGAGTCGTTTCTTGCCCTCGGCCTTCCAGTCCTTCAAGGTGACATTGGAATCTTCGTCACCGTCTTCGGTATCGAGTTCGTCACTCGTGTAAACCGCGATTGCCTCCTGGACGTCCTCAAGCAGTTCTTTGTAATCGACGATGTGACCGTACTCTTTGTCGTCGCCATCCAGCCTGTTTGTGCGACAGATGGCCTGAAACAGGTTGTGATCGTACAGTTCATTGTCGAGGTAAATGTATGTGCAAGAGGGTGCGTCAAATCCGGTCAGCAACTTGCTGACAACAACCAGCAGCTTCATATTGGCCGGCTCATCTATGAACTGCTGCTTGGTTTTGTCCTCATACTGCTTCGTCGACTGACCATCGTCGAGCACGTGATCGGTATATGTGTCGAACTTGTACCGTTCATCGCTGTTGGCAGGCTCGCGCGAGATCGCGTTGTGATTGGGCTGGAACGATGTGATGATCCCGCAATACTTTCCGAAACTCGTGTTCTGAAACAGCCGGAAGTAGTGGCAGGCATCATAGATCGACGCGGCCACCAGAATGGCGGTCCCTCGATCATTGTTCAGCCTCGGCTTCAAAGCAAAATCTTGAATAATGTCAGCGATGATTCGCTGTTTGCGTTCGCCAGCGCTCATTAACTCTTCCATCGTAGCCCAGCGTTTTCTGAGCACGGCACGCTGAAAGTTATTCAGTCCCCGTGTTTTCTGATCAAACCATGCGTCGATCGCAGCCTGATTGGTCAGTCGTTGGGGCACGGTCCGGGCTTCATACTTCAAATCCAGAATCACCTTGTCCGCGACGGCTTCGTGGAATTTGTAGGTGTGGATGTTGGTGCCGAACACATCACGTGTCATCTGCTTGTCTTTACGCAGAAGCGGTGTGCCCGTGAAGCCGATGAAGATCGCATTCTTCATCCAACGCTTCATCTGCTTATTCATGTTGCCGCCTTGAGTACGGTGGCATTCATCCACGAAAATGTAGAACCGTCCGTGAACCGGGGGGGCAGCAATCTTCAGGTCTGGCTCAAATTTATGGATCAGCGCGCACAGCAAACGCGGTGTCGTTGAGGCCAGTTTCGTCAGGAACTGCTCTCGCGATGTGATTCGAGGTGAAGGTGATTCTTCTCCGATCACTCCTGCATTGCGCATCACGCCTTCGATTTGTTTATCCAACTCGTCACGATCAGTGATGATCAGGACTCGGGCATCAGGATCATGTTCCATCAGCCACTTCGCTATCAGAACCATCAGAATGCTCTTGCCGCTCCCCTGCGTGTGCCAGATGACCCCTCCTTCTTCCTGTCGGATGCGTGTCTGTGCAGCTTTGACTCCATGATACTGATGGACGCGGGGAACCTTCTTCTGGCCTCCGTCAAAGATCATGAAATTACGGATCAGGTCGAGCAGCCTGGACTTCTCGCACATTTCCGACAACGGTCGATCGAGTAATGCACCCACCGCGTGTTGCTCAACGGAATAGGCAACATTTTGCTCACCAATACTACCGGCTGAATCGTCAGTCGCTTTGTCGTTACCGGCCTCCGTTTTCCAGGCCGTAAAAAACTTCTCAGGCGTGCCGGTCGTCCCATAGCGTAGACCCTGGGAATCACTTCCAGCGAAAACCAACTGCACCGTGCTAAAGAATCCCTTATTGAAAATTTCTTCCTGATTGGTAATCAGCTGACGCACCCCGTCGCCGAGCTCGACCGAACTACGTTTCAGTTCGATAACACCAATCGCCACTCCATTGATATAGATGACCAGGTCCGGTCTGCGTTCGTAGCCACCCCGCAAAGTGACCTCTTCGGCAATTGCAAAATCATTGCGATCAGGATACTCCCAGTCGATTAGATGGACCGTATCATGTGACGCTCCGGCTGCCGTCTGGACCTGCACGCCATAACGCAACAGCTGGTAGGTCCGCATGTTGGCCTGATAGAGGCTGATGCCCGTTGTGTCCGCAGCCGTTTCCAGCTTCTGGAGCGCAGCAGAAATCTGAACATCAGAGTAGCCACGCGACACCAAATTGTCGCGAAGATACTTCCCCTCGATTGGTCTGTTGCTTTCACGCTTGTCCCATTCCCCCAGGTACCGGTATCCAAGGTAGCCGGGGTGCGACGGTTCAGTGAATAGTTTGACCACGCGGTTCTGCGTGTGGCGTTCTGATCGAGGTTGTTCAGGCATATGAGTCTGTATCCAAATGGCTTGCTGCGTAAACGCCTAGCCCCAAAGGTCAAGTCGTTGAGCAAGACCCACCAAATGATTATTGTGACCATCAAGTACCAAACCCGCTTCCACAAAACTACGAGCTAAATCCTCCCTTCCCGAATGAAACGCCAGCCAGGCCATCCGAGAAAAGTCATTCGGGTCTGCTTCATCTCTTCTTGCTTCCATAGCCGAGATGATTCTCGCAGCAAGGTCACGTTTTTGTTCCATATCTATGTCGAGCCCATGATCTCGCAACAATGCGTTGAGTTTGTTGGCAGTATTCGACAAGTCGTAGAATGACACGATTGAAATTTGGGAACGTTCAATGCACGCATGCACATCGCCAAGTTGATCACCTGTCTGGTAGCAAGCTTGACCGAGTAGTCGCCATGCTTCCGCTGCTTCTTCGTTAGGCGGCCCGTTTTCCAAGAAATGCCTCAATTCTTTTTTAGCAAGTTCATAGCCTTCCTGGGTCCTTTCTTCCATGTGCCAACGAGCCAAGAGAAGCCAGCCTGCGTTGTAGCTACGACAAATCGCCTCCAGGATTGCCGAATAGGAATCGTAGCTTGCGCCTGCCTCAATCCTTTTCGACACATTACGGATAAACATTTCAAGACGGCGGGCAAGACCAACGTGAACATCATCGCGTCGGCTCGGCCCAAGCATTTGGAGTATTTCGACGTCAGCTTCGATGGCAACCTTCGAAGGGCTGATGTTGAGTTTTTTCTTGCCAAACACATGTGCAACGAGCGGAATACTAATGAACTCCTGTTTGTCCTCAGGCGCTTCATACAATTCGGCCATTGAATACTGGAGGAGCGATTCGATTCCTTGTTCCACCTCTCGGCGTTCTTCGGTCGATCTGAATAGGACGGCCTCCAATGCAAGTCGGGGAACCGGAGAATTCCATGCGGAAAGCGTAAGAAACGCTCGTTGAGAACATGGAGACAACGCGACATACGTTCGTTCGAAAAGGGCGGTCAGTATGTCGTCGGAACCTGCGACCAATCGTGGTATGTTCTTTGCGAGACGGTTCTTGGCGACTTCACCCAATAGAATCTTGATCACGTAAGGGTGGCCTTCAGAATGTCCCACCAGCTTGTTGATGTAATCCTCGTTAATAAGGTCCTTTACCAAGAGCGATGATGCCGTGTTCCTAATAAGCGTCCGGGCTTCACCATCTTCCATGCCTAAGACGTCGACCGGATAGTCGCCCTTAAATTCACGAAGTCGAGTTGTGATCAGCACTTTGTTGGGCAGACGGATAAAAGAATCAATCCAATTGAACATCTCGATTGGATTTTGGGTTGTCTCAAAGTTGTCGAAGACGAATAGGCACGGACCAATATCACATTGCTGTAGTTGTTGTTCGAAGTGGGAACGCGCATTAAAACCTTTTACGTTTATCTCTTCTTGAGACAAAACCAACTCGGCGTAGAATTCGCTCATGTCTTCCGGTGAGAATACCAGTGGCCGCACTGGTTTGGGGCCGGTTAGATGAAGATCAACATCGCGAGAACTTAGCCACACAATCGCTTCGTATCGGGACTCATCGTACAGGCGTTTGATCACTTCCATTGCGAGCGATGTTTTACCAATTCCGCCGCGCCCCACCAACGTGACAATAGGACGCTTGTCATCCAATAGTAGCCGGGAGAGTTCATCTTCTAGTTTCGGACGAGAAACATAATCGCTCACAAGGTCTGGCACGTTGGAGAAACAATTGCCCTGAGGTAGCAACTCACCATGGCCTTGCGTTTCACTCGGCGGCAGCACTCCGGGAGGAGTCAGGAATTTTGCCCCATCGCCATCCTTTTTGTCGTCAGTGACGTACGACAGCATTTCATACTTTCTCGCTTTCAAACCGCCGTTTGCAAAATAGAAGTCTCGAAGTTCACTGTCAGTCTTCATGAGCACAATCGGCCGTGGTGCCCCCATGTAGAGATAGACTCCATTCGGGTAAATCTGATCTTGAGTGCGTTTGAGAAAATCAAACTCAGTGGTGTCTTCGGTGATGCCAGAGACTCGGTACTTGCCGTTTAAGTTCCTGTAGAGGTGAGCCCAAGGACGCCGAAACAGAGAAAAATTCTGGTACACTAGATCGATACTCTGACGGATATGCTGAGCAGCAATCGTTACACGTTCCGTTTGTGTCGCACCGTGACCCCGAGTCTTGTTTCGAAGAGTCGCGAATAAACGAAACCACCGTTTCATATCTGACTTTATGGGGACGTCTTCCGCTTGAATGCCAAGGTGATCCAGTGCATTCTTGAACGCAGAGACCGCATCGTACTGCCATGTGCCTGCTTTACACGCCTGCGTCAACTCTCTCCTTTCTTCGCTTGCCTCGTTCAGGAGGTATTGAGATGCGGGTCCGGTTAAAGCGTCCTCTATCATTCTGCCCCAATCCCCTAAGCCGTCGGCGCGAACAAGCTGGTGTTCAAGCCGATAACGATTGCGATCCTTGTCGTCAGCAATCGACGCAACAATTCCGATGACAATTGTTTTTGCAAGTGCTTCTGCCGCATAAAGAAGTGCAAAGAAATAGGCGTGATCAGAATCAGACTTAGCCCGCTCGGCGCGGGCGAGGACTTGCTCGATTGCAACGTGATTCATGTTGTGCTCCCGGCGGATTCCTGAAATACGGTGGATTGGATCGTTGAGTTATTCAAAATCGTGAATTCGCGAATGTCGCCGAGGAGTTGTGTGACCTGGGTCGTTGACCAGCGGTAGCCTCGTTGGTAGTTGGCGATGAAATAACGTTGCGGTTGGCCGTCTGTGTTGAGTCGCAACTCATCAACCGTACGCATCGAGAGCGGAGTTTGTTTTTTGATCGTTTCTTCGGTCATATCAGCCTCGTCTTTCCGGTGAGGAGTTCCTGCATCATGCCTTGTTTGAGGTCGCGGGTCTTGTCGCGGCGTTGTTCCAGGGCGGCAATTTCCGTGTCCATGTCGGAGAGGACTTCCGCGATTGCAGTTTGTTCCTCGATAGTCGGCGGCAATATCAGAGGTAGAGTCGCATACTCATTGCCGTTGATTCCGGGTTGACCACTTCTCATTGAGTTCAATTGAACCCAGTTCCAGTACGTTCGTGTTGTCACAAACGCCGCTAGATACGCTGGTTCCAGTAGTCTTGGATCAGGACGCACGCGAATTAGGAATCCCGCATATACAAGTTCGCCATCATTCGGATTGTATAAGTACGATTTACCAACACTTGCTCCCGTACGCGCAAGCACTAAGTCCCCCGGTTCCAGATAGAATTGATCGGAGTCAGGAGAATCAACAGAAACACGAGGGCTTGGGCAGTAACGACCGTATTCGGTGATGTCAGTGATACGCAGGTAACTCGGAAGGTTTCCAGAAAAGGGCACTGCCGCAGCATTGATTCCATAATTTGGTCTCGCAAGCAAGCACTCTCCAAGGCGTTTCTCTTCCCATTCGCCCTTGAATCCGGGTAGGCGGGTTTGGCCGGTGAGGAGTTGTTGCATGGCGGCCTGTTTGAGATCACGCTTCTTGGTGATCATCCGCTCCAGCACCCCCAGCAACGCATCCGCATCGCTCAAGGCTTCGGCGATTAGTGGTTGCTCGTCCAGAGGCGCATACGGAACACGAACGCGCCCCAATATCGTTTGGTTGAGTGACGCCATCGTCGTTCCGGTGGCGTTCTGTGTCAGCCACGATTTGACGCTGTGACTTTGAAACTGGCAGGCAAGATACGGGGGGTGGCAATCGCTTTGCGGCCTGATGCTGATGCCATCCGAGCCAAGAAACCAACCGTCTTCGTTGTCAGTGACAAGTGCGGATCGGTCAACCGCACCTTTTCTTCCAAAAACTATGTCCCCAGCTTTCAAGAGATACTGCGGTAACCGTCGAACGACTTCGTTTGGAACAAGAGGCGTCCTATCGGAAATCTTGAAGATACCGGCACCGATTTCTCCGACCGAAATAAGCGGGACACCTTCGTCGCCTGAATACTCACTTGCTTTCAATAGAGTTCCGAACGGACCGGTCTTGATCTGCGCGATTTCGTTGACCGCTTTCACCGACCAGTCTTCCGGTATGACGCCAACGTCAGTCTGCTTACGGCCGTGGTCTAGTTCCATACCGCACCCATTTTCTTCAGATGCCCGTCGACACGCCCGGAGAGCGTTGCCAGTTCGATGGTCAGTTCAGGCAGCGGAGTAACGTACCGCTCGGCGAGCTGACGAATCCGGCTGGTCAGCCTCTGCGACACGCGGTCGAGTTCACCCTGCACGGAAGCGGAGAGCGTGGACAACCATTTGTCGTCCACGACAATCGACTTGATCTCCTCAACACTGAGCTGCGGATATTTGTCGTGAGCCAGTTTGTCGAGTTCTTCGACAGCGGCTTTGAGTTTTGACTTCAATTCGGACTGGCTGGCCAGCAGTTCCAGATAACGCACCACAACTTGCAGATCGGAGTAGTTTTCGGGTAGCGGGTCTTCGGAAAGTCGAGCGACGATCGAGGTTTCAGCGTCGGCAAACAACACCTTCGCCTGCTTCGCATCAGCTTTCTGCTGCTTGTCCGTGTCGATGTATTCGGTCAGCGTTTTGGCTTCGTCGCCTGCATCCAGTTTCTCCCGCCGCGTCTTGACCGCCTTCAACGTCAACTTGCCTTTAGACGTTTTGAGTGCCGACAGATAATGATGGTCGCTGAGTTCCTTGAGCCGAGCGGCACAGCCATCCGCCGATTCGACGAGTGTGTTGTACTCGCCACACGTTTTCTTGTTCTCATCGTTCCAGATCGGAATGATCGCCTGCGTGTAGGCTTCTTCCGCGTCCGACTTTGAGGAAACGTCTTTCAAGACACCTTCTTCGCCACCATGTTCTTCGGACAGTTCTTCCAGCTCGGCGGCGACGGAAGCGAGTTCTGTTTCCAGAGCATCAATGGCCTGTTGCTCTTTGGCAAAGTAGCGAGCGACAATCAACGGCTTGGGAATCAGATCGCAGGCCCAGCCCTTGTCTTTCTTTTCCCCCTTCTTCTTGCCGCTCTTCACTTCTTCGATGACGCGGTGAGTTTTGGCCACCCAGCCATCGGCGGCAATCAGATAACAATCGTCCTGCATCGTCTCGGCCCAGTAGTCCATCAGATGCTGGTAGATGTCATAAGCATCCAGCAACGGGGCTTTCTGAAATCTGGCCAGCAGGTCTTCGGCAATGGTTTCGATCAGCTGTTTGGGATGATCCTCTTTGTCGAATCCCGTCAGCAACGGCGCGTTGTCTTTCTTCCACCTGGTAAACAGCTTCGTGGTCGACTTAATGAACGCCGTGAATTCCTCGTGGTCAAAGATCGCCTGTTTGACTTCACCGATGGGCAACCGCAAGTTGAAGTAACCGGGCCGGTCCGCCTTCTTGAGCAGACTCGATCGTACGCCGGGGATGACCTGCCAATAACGATCCAGATCGTCGATGTCGCAAACGGGGATGCCACCACGCAGGTGACCGTCGATGTCCTGAATATCTTCTGGTTCACTGCTGTCGATATAACGCGGCAGGTTCAGGTTGTAATCGTTCTTGGGGTCGCTGATTTCCGCAGTCTTGACCATCCGGGCGTAACGGGGATCGCTTTCGTCCTGTCGCGTGAAGGTGTCGACAATGCGGTGGATGTCCTGCTCACGCAGCCGATTCTTGTTGCCGTCTTTGATGAAGCCCTTGGAGGCGTCGATCATAAAGATGCCCTTACGGGCGGTGGCGTTCTCTTTATCCAGCACCAGAATGCAGGCGGGGATACCGGTGCCATAGAACAAGTTGGCAGGCAAGCCAATGATCCCTTTCAGGTAACCCGAATCGACCAGCTGCTTGCGAATGGTCGCTTCGGCGTTGCCACGAAACAGAACACCATGCGGCAGAATGCAGGCTCCTTTGCCTTCTTTCTTGAGCGAGCGAATGATGTGCAGCAGATAGGCATAGTCACCTTGTTTGCCGGGTGGTTCACCCCAGGCGAAACGCTGGTAAGGATCGTTGGCTGGGGTGAGCCCGGTACTCCATGTTTTGTCGGAGAACGGTGGATTGGCAACGACGTAATCGTAAGTCCGCAACCGTTCGCCATCTTTGAACTTTGGACTTGCCAGAGTGTTACCCGCCAGAATGTTGGCGGTCGGAAAGTCGTGCAGGATCATATTCATACGGGCCAGACCGGCGGTGGTCACGTCCTTTTCCTGACCTTCCAGCGTGATATGAACGTTGGCCTCAGCAGCAACCTTCAACAACAATGACCCGGAACCGCACGTCGGGTCGTAAGCGGTGGTCGAGGCGACCGCATTCTTCGACGAAATGCCGATGACTTTTGCCATGATGCGGCTGACTTCGGACGGTGTGTAGAACTGTCCCTTGCTCTTGCCGCTCTGGGAAGCGAAGTGACGCATGAGGTACTCATACGCATCGCCCAGGATGTCATCGTTCTCGGCTCGGTTCTTGGAGAAGTTCAGTTCTGGCTTCTGGAAGATGGAGACGAGGTTGGTCAGTCGATCCACCATCGCCTGGCCTTCGCCGAGCTTGTTGGGATCGTTGAAGTCGGGGAAGTCGCTGCGAGCCAGCCGTGTGTTGTTGTCGATCAGCGGTTGAATGATCTGGGTGTTGATCTTGCCGCCAATGTCGCTCTTACCCTTGAGGGCCACCATGTCCTTGAAACTGGCTCCTGGTGGAATGGTGACCGGCGGCGCGAAGTCATCCGAGTCTCCGTATTTGTCGGAGACATATTTAATGAACAGCATGAACAGGACATAGTCCTTGTATTGGCTGGCATCCATGCCGCCACGCAGTTCATCACAGGACGCCCAAATGGACGAGTAGAGTTCCGATTTTTTGATGGCCATAAGTGAAGTTGTTGATTCTTGCAATTACAGATGTTTAGTACGTTGGAGAATCGATTGCTCAAAAAAATCGGCAACGTTCAACTGTTGAAAAGTTTTTTCGACATCAGTTTACTGATTTCGATGCCCAAAGCGTCAGCAGTTTCACCCACTACTGAATCAAAACAAAATCTCTAGCAAAGAGATATTGCCTTCTTAATTTAAAACTCAACTGTATCAACTTCATCTTGGTCTTGAAATGGCTTAGGAGAACTACCAATGAGTCATTGGAATGTCGCAACTCTCTCCCCGAATAGATGCTATTTTCGAACGGTTTTCTTTGCGTATTGTACTAGTTTGGACTTGAAACCCGATTCTCCAGTATTTTTTATCCCCCCCCTCCATTTTCTGCCAATGCGCACACGCTCCTTTGGATGTGGTTTCGAGTGTTATCGTGAAACTTTAGAGTCCCCCTCCGCTTCTAAAGAATGCGAGCAGGTTTTCGATAGGACTGCCAATTGCACAGAACAGTGATTGATCTGTGTTTAATCCTCTCCCAGACTGGTGCGGTGAAGATTCTAGTTGCTTCGCTCAAAAGCGTCTCTCCAGGGGGAAGATTGATCGTCATCCAAGTTGGCAAGCCTTCGAATACACGGTGTTCGAGGGCGTGATACAACACGTCGGCTTGTGACGCAGATAAAGGTTCACCACCTGTTGGTGCCGGATCAGACAAGCAGAAAATCTTTTTACCTCGGAATTTTTTAATGAATTGCTCTTCACTGATCTCGGAGTTACACCTTGATTTCCTAGCCTGGTAACGAAAATCAGCACCGTTCATGTACTTCACACTCTTGGTTCCACGAAGTTGTTCCCAGATGGTTCTGAGCAGACAGAACAATAAATGATCTTTGCCTGTTCCAGGTGGACCGATGAATAGGATGTTCTTCCCGCTTTTCACCTCTGCCAATAGATCCAGATTTAAGAGTTCATTGATTATGCGATGCTGCTCGTTTTGGTCCTCTTCTTCTCCGTGGTAGACGAACGTTTCGAAACTTGCCTCAACGAATCTTCCGGTCATTGAACTCCAGTTTTCCCAAATTACTTTTGTTTGTTTTTTCCGCTCTAGTTCTTCACGGTTTGCCACGTATTCATTTTTTTCTTTATCGGTAAAAATACGAAGCTTCGTACTCTCAAATGACGATTTTTTCCGACCGAGTTCGTCGATCAAAGATTTGTCCGGCGTTGGTTCTACTTCCCTGAGTTCCATTGTTTTTTCTTTCGGTTGATACGATTTCGTCTGGGAACAATCCCTGCCAGTCATTCAGTATTGATTTCTGAATAGCAGCAACGGCTGCGTCCGGTCCGACTTTTTTGAGTTCGGCGATTTGAAGATTTGCAGCCCGCTTTGAAATCGGTTTCTTAGATTCTCGCCGATAGCTGCACCATTCCATCCACGCAGACTGGAATGCAGGCACTGAGAGAATTTTCGGCAACGCGACTTCCTCAGGGCGAAAACGCCCCCCGGGATGTTCTTTTGGATGTTCATTGGATGTTCTATATGTAGGATTCCGAGAGTCCGGATGTACCAACTCCGATTTTCCGGATGTACTACCCGGGATTCTGGATGAACCTTTATCCGGTTTCTCGGATTTACCAATTTCGTTGTTATGGAGATTCGGATTTACCAAATCTTCTAAAACGTGCCAGTTGATGGTGCGAAGATTCGCTCCATCACGTGTTCGGTTGTTAGTGATTAAATTTCTTTTGAATAATGAGCTGATGAGTGCGCTGGTCTGCGAGGCACCCAGAGATAGTCTCGCTTGGATCGCTTCATTTGATGCAAAGCAAATGCCCTCGTCGGAATTCCCAGCAAAGAGAAAAATGACTTGTAGGGTCCACTTTTCTCGGATTGAGAGAGGTGAGTTAGCGATTAAATTCTGGCGAGTCCAGAAATCATGAGATTGCTTATTTGAAGTCATAGTGAGGGATTCCGTGGATCAAATCAGGCCTGCCTCTTCGTGATGAAAAAAATAATTCAAAATCCATTGTTTATTATTGATCAAAGAATGCCGTTTGCACGGAGCGAATCGTCATCACATTGCGATGGCGAATCGCTTTTCTGCTCTTCCTTAAAAGCAGCGGCGGTTTGATCGGAAAGAAATTGATCGAAGGCCTCTATTGTCGTGTACCAGCGTCCGCCGCATTGGAGCGCTTGAAGGCGAATTCGACCGCCAGCAACTCCACGCTTAATCCAACGCCATGCGGTACTCGGGGCTAATCGCTTTCCTAGACGTTGCTTGGCGATTGTCTGCACGGTCTGTAATTGACCTTCAAGCATGTTGTTCTGAAGATGCATCAGTTTCTCCTGTACGAATCGATTTCTAAAGTGATCGTTTACGTACAGGAAAAGCGGTGCGCGACCATGCACTGAAATGGCCTCAGAAGAACTGTTTTCGCTTCTGATGAATTGGTTTGCTATAAGTTTTAAGTCTTATGCCATAAATGGATTACGTGAAATTTCATGCGGTTTTTACAACTGTTTTTGAAGATTATCATTTTTTACCGTCACCAATGTTCACGACGTCTCATCATCGGATTGAAAGTTTTTTACTACCTGCGAGAAGAGCCAAATTCTGCACAAAGAAGGAATCGATCTAGCCTATTTTCGCAATGACGGCTCGCGCAGACTCGATATCAACTTCTGCGTAGATTTCGCTCGTCACTGCGGATGAATGACCAAGTAAGACTCTTGCAGCTTCAATTCCATGCTCTCGTCGGACATTCGTAGCGAAGTTGTGACGCAGTCGGTTTGGGGACCAGTGAGGGACCTCAGCACTTTCACAGGCTCTCTTGATTGCGATGTAATATCCTTGCGATGAGTATCGTCGTCGATCATTTCTCACGAACGCTTTGGCATCGTCACGGTAGTTTTTAGAAGTGTACTCGGCTCGTCCTTTCAGCGGACTGAATAAGTAGGCTTGCAAATCGGTCGTGAGGTACGGCTTGATCAGTTCCTGTGCGTGTTTGCCGAGATGGACGATACGTAACTTCTTCTTGTGTTGAGTCTTGTGGCTTTGCGGATGGTACTCCCAGACATCACCGCTCATGACGAGATCACACGCTCGCATTTGTAGTACTTCTCCCGGACGCATTCCGGTATACATTTGTAGTTGGATCATGGTCCAGATTGGAGAAGTGACGTATTCCTTAACTGCGGCAATATAGGACTCTGGAACTGGTATGACTGCATCTGTTTCGCGAGCCATTGACCGGCCTTCTTTGAGTCCTTCCAACGTCGTGAGTTCGAGAAAGACCATCTTGTCGATGAACTTCTTGTTCGCAGCCCACTTGAACATCGACTTAATTCTGGAGATGTGGCAGTTGATAGTTTTCCGAGCAAGATCAGCTTCGATCATGTGCTCTCGAACGGCTTCCAGCTTCAACGTGTCAATCTCCTTCGACAGCAGATTCCTGAACTTCTGGTTCAAGTACCGAACAGCTGACTTGATATTGGCAACCTCGCCAGTCACTTCACCATTCTTTCGATAGTAAATTTTGCAGTGTTCGATGTAGAGATGTGTCAGTTCCCGGACCTTCACATCCTTGATTGGCTCGCTGTTCGACCGGCTCCATTCACCGAGCAACTCAGAGTAACGTTGGTGAGACTCCTGAGAGCCATAGACGCCAAGGTAAATATCCTTGCCATCGATCCTGACACGAGCTTGTCCGGAGGGCTTATGATGAGCGTATTTTGGAACTCGTTTCTTTGCCATGAGTGCAGCCTTCTCAAAAAACCGGGTAGTACCGGGTAGTCGTGAAGCTGCGCTGCCAAGGGCAGGTAAGCGTAAGACACGCTTCAGCAAGAGTTTAAGAAATTAGCCCGACCAGGATTTGAACCTGGACTAAAAGAATCAGAATCTTTCGTGCTACCGTTACACCATCGGGCTGTGATTGAGTTTGGGTATAATATCGACAATGTGAATCGCTGCAACCGACTGGTTCGTGCAACTGAAATTTTGCCGGACACTTGAAGTGTCCGGCAATTTTCCAGAGCATCTTTCGAATTGGTTTGCAGGTTCTGCCTCGTGGCGAACAGCATTTTTACTAGGGAAATGCGTTCTTCACGGGCACACGGTAGAGCAAACTGCTCTAGCTGAACGCTTCAGATTAAAAACCGCGGAGTTCTTTGATGTCTGCCATGTTTCTCAGGCGGTAGTCGATGTTGGTGTAATCGAGGAGCGAGCACAGGGCACGGACTGCGACACCCATTCCGTCGGGACCGCTGAAGCCGCCGAACTGGCCGCCACCTTTGAGGTGTGGTTCGAGTTCGAGGAAGACACCCGGGCCGCCGAGTTTCTTCATGCGTTCATCCAGAGCAGGGATGTGGTTGCGGAAATCTCGGAGGATCGCTTCGTGGCCGCTGTCACCAACATCGGCAGGGACGAAGTTTTTGAGGCGTTCTTCGTCGACGTAGCCGAGCCATTCCATTGTAGGATCAATTTCGTAGTCTTTAATGTGGATCCAACCAATGTGTGGTCGCATCAGTTCATATTCTTCAAAACATTGAACAGGGCTCATGTTCTGGGAGGAGAGGTTTCCGCCGTCGTAGATCACGACGAGGTTTTCACGGTTGATTTTGGTGGCCAGTTCAGCCAGCATTTTTCCGTTTTGCCCGATGAGGTTTGCTTCGACCTCAAGGCCATAAACGATTCCGTGTTTAGCGAATTCGTCAGTGATTTTGGCGACCAGCTCAACAGCCTGATCGACATACCCATCGGGGGCCTCTCCTTTAGGTTGGTAGAAGGAGAAGCCGCGAATCAATTTTGCATCGAGGGCGAGAGCTGCTCGGATGGTGTTTGCAACTTCGGTTTCCATGTATTCGTCGAACGGGACGAATACATTGTGTGAGCCATCTTCTTGATCGAGAAGTTTGATTTTGCCGATCCGCGATCCGATGCTGGCGACGGACATTCCGTATTCGGCGTGAATCTCTTTAAGCTGCGAAAGTTCTTCGTCGCTCAGTTCGACGACATGTTTCACTTCGCCAGAGCCAGTCACATCGACAAAACGTGGGCTGTAGTATTTGAGGCCGAGGGCAGCGAGTGAGGCCATTTGCTCGACGGCAGTCTTACGATTGGCCGCTTCATCAGCGAACGCACTCAAAATGACTTCAGGATTGGCAGACATTGATCCGTTTCTTTCTCTCAGTTTTTTGATGTATCAGCTTTGACGACATCTGTCCAAGTTATCGAAAACCGTGTGAATCACAACGTTTTCAACAACAATGGTTTCAATAATCTTGTCAGAAGGCTTGTCAGAACTGCTAAGAGAACGGATTGTTGAATGGATCGCCGCACACTTCAAGTGTACGGCGAAACTCTTGCCTGTGATGAGAATCAAAAGGTGACTACGCGGCGTTGCGAATCTCGCCGTTGTCGTTGACGTCCTCGAAACTGACAGAGATCCGTTTGGAGACGCCGGCCTGTTCCATGGTCACGCCGTAGAGGATGTTCGCGGCGGTCATTGTGCGTTTGCGGTGTGTAATGACGACGAATTGTGTCATCTCGACAAACTCTTTGACGACGGCGACATATCGATCGACGTTCGCTTCATCAAGCGCGGCATCGACTTCGTCCAGCACGCAATACGGGCTTGGTTTGCTTTTAAACATGGCGAAAAGCAAACCGACGGCGGTCATGGTTTTCTCACCACCGGAGAGAAGAGAGATCGACCGAAGTTCTTTTCCGGGAGGGCGTGCGACGATATCGATGCCACATTCGAGGACATCATTGGGGTCTTCGAGGATGATATCGGCGTCACCACCACCGAATAATTTACGGAAGAGTTCCTGGAAGTGAGTGCGGATCGTTTCGAAAGTTTCAATAAAGATTCGTTCGCTTTCTCCGTTGATTGTTCGGATGATATCTTCCAGTGCCGCCTTCGCTTCCTGAAGGTCAAGCAACTGATGGTTCATGTGGTTGTAGCGATTCTCAAGCTCTTCAAGGCTTTCGAGCGCTTCTGTGTTCACGTGACCCATCGACTTGATTTTTCTTCGCAATCGATCAACGCGGGATTCGAGTTCTTCGCGAATTTCTTCAAAGGATGGAAGGACGATATCGTCGGTTGAATCTTCTGATTCATCGGATAACTCTGACTCGTTTTCTGAACTTGCACCTGCTTCAATTTCTTGAGCGTCACCTTCGGTCGAGTTGACGTCTTCGGACTCTTCCAGAGAGTCACCTTCGATGTTCAGTTTTGCTACGACCTCTTCGCCATATCGTTCTTCGAGGTAGATTCGATAAGCAGAAACTCCGCTAGAGACAAGTTTGTCCAACGGGATTTGAAACTCTTCGAAAATTCTGTCTGCGGTTCCAGTCAGTTGATGCCGCAGGTTTTGAATGGCAATCTCAAGTTCATGCTGCTGATCCTGAAAGACTCGGCGTTGTTTGTGTTCCGCATCTTCCTGTTTCGAAAGTGCTTTTCTCAACGCTCTCAGCGAGTCTCGTTCAAGGAAGAACTGCCGCGTTTCTTTCACTGTTGTTTCGAGTGCGATAGCGTGAGTCGCAATTTTTTGTTCGGCGTTCAAAATCGTCATGCGACCGCGTCGCAGCGACTGCTCAGCTTGTTGCGATTGCTGTTGCGCCTCTTCGGATTGCCGTAAGGTCTGGCGATGTTCTTTTTCGAGGTGTGCCTGTCGGTCCCTTAAACTGGAGAGGCGTTCTTCGTGCTTCGCCATTTCCAGTTGTTGAGATTTCATTTCCTGTGCAAGCTGCTGGATTTCTTTCTCAGCACTCAGAATTTCGGACTCGATTTCTAGAATCGATTGCTTCAGCTTTTGTTCTTCTTCAATAAATTGATTGAGTTCATTTTGCAGCTCGGCAATTTCCTGTTCGGTTTCCTGAGTTTTGGTGCTGAGTTGATCGAGTTGTTGTTGTTTTTGAGCGCGTTCTGCAGAAAGACGTTGTCCTTCCTTTTCTTCGCCTGCGAGTAATGCTGAACACTCGGAGAGTGAGCTTGCTTTCTCTTCGAGTTCACGCCGGGCTGAAGTAAGTTCGGTTTGCTTGGAATCAATCGAACTTCCGAGAACCGACTGCCGCTCCAGCAATGCTTCGATGTTTCGATCATGCTGATGAATGTTGTTTCGCAACTGGCGAAGTTCGCTTTTTCGCGAGACGATCGACGATTCGTGCGGCACGGTCCCGACGAATAGTTCCCCGGTTGGCGAAAGGACTTCGCCTTGCAAGGTGACAAAGCGAATGTTTTGTTCAGCTGCATGTGATGCAATCAATCTCCGCGCATCGTCGAGCGTTTCAACGATCCAGGTATCGCTTAAAACCGCAGCTGCAATTCCGGGCGACCGTTCCGAATCTGCGATTAACCGATCGGCACGCCCAAAGACGCCGGGTTGACCAGTCAATTCGATTTCTACTGCAGGTGAACCTGAAGTATGAGTCTCCGAGCTTAAGGGATTTGCACTCTGGGGCAGGGCAGGGGAGGGGGGATGCGACTGCGACGGTGTTGTTTTCACACCTACAAAACCGACTCGACCGTCAATGGGGG
Source organism: Thalassoglobus polymorphus (assembly GCF_007744255.1). Classification (GTDB taxonomy): domain Bacteria; phylum Planctomycetota; class Planctomycetia; order Planctomycetales; family Planctomycetaceae; genus Thalassoglobus; species Thalassoglobus polymorphus. The sequence goes on from NZ_CP036267.1 coordinate 1,628,363, forward strand.
CTGTTCCTCGGTCGAGGTAATCGAGAAGAGATTCCAAATCTGAAGTCGCAATATACTGTGCTCGCTCGGCCAAAGCTGCGTCAATGATCGGCGCCAGTTCCATCGGAACATCGATGAGGTCACGAACAAGACCGAGCATCCGATTCCAGGGAGGGAAGTGCGAGGTCTTTGATCGCTTCAGGATTTCCTGAACACCAATCGCGATTCCTTCCTGACGTTGTTCAAGCTCATCGAGTACCGCCAATCGAGCCGCTTCTGCACTGCGGCGTTCCTTCAGCTCGCTGAGCTGATTTCCGGCGAGAGTTTTTTGATCGGAAAGTGTGGCGCGATTCGATTGCAGGTTTTCGATCGCTTCCTGAACTGCACGATAGGCGACCTCAGCTTCTTCAACGAGCTTCTGGCGTTCCCGTTTGCCAGCATTCGCTCTTTCCACAAGTTCGTCGGATCGTTGAATTTCGTTTTGAAGATCAGATGACCGTTTTGAATAGGCCTCTGCTTGTGATCTCAGAACTGCCGAGCGTTCGATCGCTGTCGACTTGTTTCTTTCGATCACTTTCAATTGTGAATTCGATTCCGTGATCGATGAACGCCATATTGAAATGCGTTCACGAATCTGGCTCGTTTGAATTTCTTTCTGTTCCAGTTCCTCGCGTACTGTTTCGTATTCTTTGGCGAAATCGTGGAGTTGTTGCTGAGCGCGATGGTACTCAGATTCGACACCATGGACCTGGTGTTTCAGGCTGGCGCGTTGAGTCCGCAGTCGATCCAGTTCAACAGCGATCTCTTGAAGGCGTGCCGACTGATGGTGCATTGTCGATTCATGCGTCGCCATGGCCTGACGATTACTGGCAATGGTTCTTTCATGATCGATCAGTTTGTCATCGAATTCAGAGATGGATTGATCTGTTTCGTGTCGCTGTTGTTCGATCTTTGCGACACGTTCGAGGATGTCCGCTTCCTGCTGCTTGAGCAGGTCCAGTTGGTTGTGCTTTTCGTCGAGTTTTTGCGACAGGTGTCTGAAGTCGTCTGCGGCAAGTCCGGTCCAGAGTGCTTTGAGCTCGGTGGAAACTTCTCGAAACCGGGCCGCTTTCGTTGCCTGAGATCGCGTCGAATTCAGCTGCGATTCGACTTCGTCAACGATGTCGGTCAGTCGCAACAGGTTTTGTGCGACGCGTTCGAGTCTTCGCTCTGCGTCGATTCGCCGAGCTTTGAACTTACTGATTCCGGCAGCTTCCTCGAAAACAAGACGTCGAGTCGTCGGATTCGCCTGCAGAATCTGATCGACTCGGCCTTGTTCGATGATACTGTAAGCGGCAGTTCCGGCTCCTGTTCCCATAAAGACATCACGGATATCTTTGAGACGAACGGCAGATCCGTTGAGGAGATATTCTGAATCTCCACTTTGATACAGACGTCGACCGATGGAGACTTCTGCTGAATCGATCGGGAGGAGTCCCTGAGTGTTGTCGAAGGCAAGCGTCGCTTCTGCAAATCCGCTGGCCCGTCGTCCCGATGATCCGTTGAAGATCACATCGGACATTTCCTTTCCACGAAGGCTCTTCGCGGACTGGTCCCCCAAGATCCACTTGAGGGCATCAACAACGTTACTTTTTCCACTTCCGTTTGGCCCAACGACGCACGTGATCCCCGGCGAAAATTCGAACAGCGTCCGATCCGCAAAACTTTTGAATCCGAACAGCTCCAGAGACTTTAACATCGACAGAAATCGGGAATAGGGGGTTGGGAATCAGGTTGAGTGAGTACACACATCAAATGTGAACCGCTGGACTCTCAGCGGTTCAGGGTTCGTCGTCATCGGGACGGCGAACCCGTCACGCGATTCTACAGCACTTCGAAACTGTTTGGCCCTCCGGCGGCAGCTTTGTCAGCCTTGCCTGCTGGTGGTTTTGAGGTGGGGAGAATCGGCTTGTTGGGGAGTTCTTCGAAAAGGTTCGGCATGAGCCCGTCGTTTCCAATCGGAACAGTGCTTGCATCACCAGCTGAGTTATTGCCCAGGTCTTCTGGAGTTCGATGGTAGACTCGACCAGGTTTCGGAAGTTTGTCGATGGCGATTTCGCCAGGAAGGTTATGTTGTTGCTCAGCCTGCACAAGCATTTGAACAATGTCAGCGTACGTTGCTCCCAGTTCGGTTGCACCTTCTATCACATCGACGACACGTGCTGAAACTTCAAGCGTTTGTGTCTCTTCGCCAGGTGCAATTCGTTTGATGACAATTCCATCGGCGGAAGGGTTTCCTTGAACCAGGATTTTGGAACTGGCTCGAACGAACATCGGTAACTGAAATCTCTGCTCGTCGTTAAACAGGACAATTTCCGCTTTCTTGTTTCGTGTGATATGAATAAACGGTTCCGTCTCTGAGTCGATCAAGTGAAGGGAAAAGTCACCCTTCATGTCGAGTCGGTTCAAGTATGGATCGTTTGGAGACATTGTGGAAAGGGCACGGAACGCACCATAGCGAGTCTCCAGACTTTCATGGTCCATCAATTCGCGAAGCGCTTCCGCAGAGTCGGAATTCGGGATCGCTGCAAGGGCTGCCAATGAATAAATTCGGAACGCAGGTTCTTGCGCTGCCGATTCTTTGAGAATCTCGACACCATCTCCGTTTCCGAGGTAAGCAAGCGCTTCCGCTGACCGGAATCTTGCTTCGGGTGATTTTGATGCGAGCCCAAGTTTTAGAACCGGGATGCCATCAGGCCCAGCCGCTTCGAGTTGTAAAGCTGCTTTCTGAGATGTCGGTCCAAACTGAATCGCGTCTTCGAGTTGTTGCATTCGCATATGTTTTTCGACCGGTGTTTCAGTCAATGCCATATGGCGAATACATTGTAAGTAGCGAGGATAATTGTCTCGATAGCGGTCGTGAACGACAAGTTCCAGGTGAGCGTTGCTTTTTGCTTCACACAGCTTTCGTTGAATTCCGCCACGGTCGTAATCGTAGAAGCGGTGTCCAATTCGATCGGCGATCGTAGTGGACATCCGGACGGTTCGATAATCGTTTCGAATCGCAACGGTCAAAACCCGATCATCGCCGGTGTATCGGCCTCCACCGGGAATGACGCCTTTTTTCAGTCCTGCTGATGATTTCGACTCTGAATTCGTCAAGCTGTTGACGAGGATCGGGCCGACAGCAATGCCAATGTTACTTCCTTCACGAACCTGTCCTTCGAGAAGGGCATGTTCGCTCAACAGGCAGGGCATCAACCATCCACCTGCCAGACTTTTGGCCTGACTTCCGTCTGGAAGCGTGACCTCAACATCCATCTTGTCTCCCTTCCGAACAATCGGAGGGATGTAAGCGGTCACAACCACCAGGCAAGTGTCAGGTGAACGTAACATGGTGTTCGGATCTTTGATTTGCTCAAGTCGTAAATCATCAAGGAGCCGTTTTCGAAGCGGCGAGGCAGGGGGGTCTTCGCCTGTTCCTTCGAGGCTGTGTACGAAACCGACGCCTTGGACTTTGATGTACCCCAAAGTTGATTCGGCGATCTTGATGTAATCTCCAATCAGGCGGGAGTGGCCTTCTTCTCCCCGAATTGCAGAGCGCACCTTCTGCCGCATGACCTCATCTTTGTCGAACCACTTCCTCAAGTTGAGTTCATGACATCCGCTGAACACGCCACCCAAAGCAAATGAGGCTGCGGTCGCTTTTAAAAATGCCCGTCGTGATTGCGACGCATCTTGTGAGTTGACCTTGGAATCATCTTGATTCTTGGATGCGGGGCGTTTTGCCTGCATGAAAACACCATTTCGACCGACGGCATCATGACGTCAATCGTCTTTGAGATTGAGATGAGGGGATTGGTGGGGGAGGAATCGCCCAGAACTGAACGATCTGTTGAACTGACCCAAAACCTGACCGAGCGATTTGCCTCATTTGAGTAATGAGAGCTTCCAGCCTGATTTCGGGGGAGTTCGAATGTCTTATTGAATGAGATGAGAGGTGAGCAGCAGAATACGGCAGGTTCGAATTTTCGGTCAAGACCGCTCCGGAGACGGAATGACATCAATTCATTCCGATATTGCAGGGCTCAGCGCGGAGAAATCGGCCTCAAAATCGACAGTTAGTCACTCTCTTTGGAGTCGAAAACGTGACTGAGAGCGACCTTGGATTGAGGCAGCAAAGAGGATTTGCGGGAGAATCTGCAATTCGGTTGGCAATATCCCAATGAAAAACGTTAGAATTGACGAAAGTTCCCATACCGTTGCATTGGTTCAAGACGATACAGTTTCACACAAACTGGCAAAGGAAGAAATGATGTTAAGCCTTGAAGGGAAAGGGAAAGCGCAAACCTGCGATGGAATGACGAGACGCGATTTCATGCAGGTCGGCTCCCTGGGAGCGATGGGACTTTCTCTTCCGCACTACTTACAGGCCAAAGAAGCAGGGAAAATACGTCCCGGCAACGATAATAAAGCCTGCATCATGATTTTTAATCTGGGGGCTCCCAGCCATATCGATCTGTTCGATATGAAGCCGGAAGCCGCCGCTGAAGTGCGAGGGCCGTTTAAGCCAATTTCGACCACAGCGGACGGTGTGCAGATTTCAGAGATTCTTCCTGAACATGCAAAAATTGCCGATAAGTTCTCGCTTGTGCGTTCCTGTCACCACACTGGAGCTGCTGTTCACGATGCTGGATGGCAAATGATGCAGACTGGACGTCAGTTCACCGGTGGAGTGAATACGCCTCATGCCGGTGCGGTTGTCAGTTACTTACGTGGCCGAAAAACAGACTTACCACCCTTTGTGGTCTTGCCGGAACTGATGGGCAGGGGAGGGGGGAACCTTCCGAATGGTCAGGCTGGCGGATTCCTGGGAAAAGCGAATGACCCGTTTGCCTTGAATGCCGATCCATCCGAGAAGAATTTTAAGGTCCCCGATTTGCTCCCACCACCGGAAGTCGGAACAGTTCGGCTCGAACGACGGCGGAAAATGCGAGACATCGTCGACTCAACCGTGAAAAACTTCGAAGCGACCGAAAGTGCGGATCTCCTCAATAGCAACTTCAGTGCCGCATTTCGCATGATGACCAGCTCCCAGGCGCGTGACGCATTTGATCTCACCAAAGAGTCAGCCAAGGTGCGTCAACGATACGGCATGAATCGGTTTGGCCAAAGCTGTCTGCTTGCTCGTCGGTTAATCGAAGCCGGAGTTCGCTTCGTCACCATTAACACCTTCCTGACAGTCTTCAACGAAGTGACTTGGGACATTCATGGCTCGAAGCCGTTCACTTCCATTGCAGGCATGAAGGATATCGTCTGTCCGATGTACGATCAGGCATACGCATCACTCATTCAAGATTTGAGCGACCGTGGAATGCTCGACGACACGCTCGTTTGCAACATCGCAGAATTCGGACGAACTCCGAAAGTGAACCCAGCTGGCGGTCGAGACCATTGGCCGCAGTGCTTCACATCCTACTTCGCTGGTGGTGGAGTGCAGGGGGGGCAAGTTGTCGGAGCGAGTGACCCAGTCGGAGGTGTGCCAGCAGATCGTCCCGTTGACCCCGGCAACATTGTAGCGACCATTTTCCACAGCATGGGGTTTGACTTGGAAACTCATCTGCCGGGCCCAGCCGGTCGACCGTTCCCACTGGTCGATTTCGGAAAGAAAGAAATACACGAATTGTTTTGACTCGTTGAAGCCAAGCCAGAACAAGAGATCGAAAATTCAGTGAATGATTGCGATTTCAGAAGTATTGTCAGCGGTTCTCAAGCAATTCTGCAAATTGAGGTAAGTACGTGTCTGAGAGTGACAAGATTGACGAATATGAACTGATCAACTGTATTGCTACAGGATCGGCAACACAGATTTGGGAAGTCAAAAAGAGCGGAAGTGCGCAACCGCTGGCGATGAAGCTACTGCTCGAAGAAGCACTGCTTGATCCTGAACAGAAGAAGTCCCTCAAGCATGAGGCGACCATCGGTAAGTCGATGGAGCATCCTTCGATTATTCAGATTTACGACCTGAAGATCACCAAGAAGCTCGGCTACTACACAATGGAGTACTTCCGTTCTGGAAACCTGAAGTCTCTGATTCGCAACGATCATGCTCAGGCGCAGGGGCGCATCAAGAAAGTCATGGAGGCACTTTCTCAAGCACTCGCTTATTTTCATGACAAAGGCTGGGTTCATCGTGATGTCAAACCGGACAATGTGCTTTTGAATAAGGGAGGGGAAGTTCGGCTCATTGACTTTTCACTGAGTAGCAAACCATCGAACGCCATTTTACGGGCGATGACGAAGAAGAGTCGAATTGTCATTCAGGGGACGCGGACGTATCTCGCTCCAGAATTGATTCGTCGCGAGGCACTTACGCCCTCTGTGGATATCTATAGTCTGGGAGTTTTGCTTTATGAAGTCCTCACGGGGAACCCTCCATTTCGAACTGCCAATCCAAACGACTTGTTGATGATGCACGTTCGAGACAAGCCGGTGAAACCTTCCGAAATTGATGACAACATCTCTCCCGAAGCAGACGAGCTGATCTATAAACTCCTTGCCAAGCAGGTGAAAGAACGTCCCGCTTCAATGCAGGAAGTCTTCGCAGCTGTCCGCGGGATGAACTTCTTCAAAGAAGATCCTGTCAAAGTACAGCGAGAGCGCAAGGAGGCACTCGATCTGTCTGATGCTCAAGCTGCTGAGGATCGACTCGACAGTCGTCGAGATGCCAGCCGTGATCGCAGCAAAGATAGTCAGTCGAAACCAGCGCCAAAGCCGAAACCAAAACCCAAGCCGATTCCTGTCGCAGAGGAAAAGCCTCAGCCGCCCCCACCTCAACAACAACAGCCCATGCCAGGATATCCACCACAGCCAGGTGTGCCTCAACCGGGCATGCCTCATCCAGGGATGCCTATGCCGGGCTACCCCGGAACGATGCCTGGTCAAATGCCGCCTGGTTATCCAATGGCTCCCGGGATGATGCCGGGGTTTCCTCAGCAGCCCGGAATGATGCCGGGACAGATGCCACCTGGGTATCCGCCACAACCGGGAATGGCTCCCGGTTATCCACAACCTGGGATGCCCTATCCCGGAGCTCCTCAACCGGGGGGAATGCCTCCGCAACCCGGCCCACCAGCTGGACAACCGGGAGGTCAACCCCCACAACCTGGTGCACCTGCTCCAACGCCAGCTGCCCCACAGCAGCAAATGCCTCCAGCAGCGGCTCCACCTGGCGCGCCCCCTGCAGCGCCGCAGCAAACTCAGAGTCCACAACCCTCTGCTCCGCCTGCTGAACAACAAAAACCGAAAGAGGACATCCCTTTAGCAACCTTTGATGACCTCGAAATTGAATAATCGATTTCCCTGAATTCGATCCAGAAATCCATCACGACAAATAACGATTCTATCACTATGTCCGCACCACTTCCGCTCCCTTTCGAACGCCCCATTTTTGATCTGGAAAAGCAGTTAGAAAGTTTGGAGTCTCAGCCGAACCCTACAGCTGCCACGCGCGAGTCGATCCGTAACATTCGGACTGAACTTACGAAACTGAAAAGGGAAACCTACGAGCAACTCGACGCTTGGCAAATTGTCCAAGTGGCTCGGCACGATGAGCGTCCCAAAGCGTTGGACTACATTGAACTGGTCTTTGATGAATTTGTGGAACTCCACGGAGACAAATCCTTTGGAGATGATCGGGCCATCCTGACCGGGCTCGCAAAGATTGGTGACCGCAAAGTGATGCTGGTCGCGCAGCAGAAAGGACGGAATCTCAAAGAACGCCTCGAGCACAATTATGGGATGGCTCACCCCGAGGGATATCGAAAAGCTCTCTCAAAGATGCAGATGGCCGCCAAGTACAACCTGCCGATTGTGTGCCTCATCGACACCGCCGGAGCATATCCCGGAATTGAAGCGGAAGAACGCGGACAGGCGTATCAAATTGCTTTGAACCTGCGCGAGATGTCCAAGATCAACACCCCTATCGTTTGTGTGGTGATCGGGGAAGGGGGGAGTGGGGGCGCACTTGGAATTGGAATCGGAGATCATATCTCCATGCTCCGTTTCGCTTACTACTCGGTGATCAGTCCAGAGGGATGTGCAGGCATTCTCTGGAAGCACGCCAAGTTCGCAGACAAGGCCGCGCTCGCCCTGAAGTTTACGAGTTCGGACCTGCTCAGAATGGGCATTGTTGACGAAGTCATCGACGAGCCACTCGGCGGAGCTCATCGCAATCACCGGCAGATGGCTACTTATCTGACAGCCTCTCTGAACAATGCTCTCAAGCAGCTTTCTGAGATCCCGAAAGACGAGCTCATCGACCGCCGCTACGACAAGTTCCGCAAGATCGGAGTCTTCGAAGAAACGGTGCAGGCAGCCCCGTTGGAATCGGAAGCTTAACTGGCTCTGAACCGACACTGAACCGTCTCGAGAATTGCGACTCTTGAGCACGTTCTGTGAACGGACAGAGAGCAGAACTCTCTATTCGCATTTAAGCAGCACAACCCTCAATATTGGTTTGACTGCTTATTTGCCGTACCCGAATCGAACATAACGGACATTATCGGACGTTGGGGTATGGTCCTTTTACGAGGGAATGAGAACTCCCTGGGGATGTCGCAGTTCACGAAGGCGCTTTGAAGGTCGTATTTCGAACCTGCGCCATCGCCTCTTTCCGTCTCTTCAAATCTGCCTCAGTTGACCATCTTCTTTCGAGTCTGGTTCCCGCTGAGGATGGCCTCGAAACTTTCGTTCTCCCCTTCGTGTTTCCTCTGTCTGTTTTTCTCTGTCTGTAAACGGCGTTGAGGTCTGCATCGTTGGGGGCACAGTCGGATTGATCGAGTTTTTTTACGCGCTCGACGAGTGTTGAGAACGAACTATCGAGTCGATCCGCTGCGCGGATTGCTCACCGCTTTGAGTCGATCTTGAATCTCGGGGGCGAGCTTCCAGATCGGGATGTTTGCCAGTTCTGCCTGGCGATAAATTCTTTGCTCGAGTGTGCTTTGTCCTGTTGTCTGTCGATCCGGATCTGGCAGCGAACGAATGTCTGCATTCCAGTCTTTCAGGACTCCCAGATAAATCTCATCCGGGAGTGCTCCTAAAAACTGGCTGATCTGGTCTTCGAAATTCTTTTGTTGCACAGGATCTCTGCTGTAAACAGCTGCCACTTGCTTGGTGTACGAGGCGATCTCTGCTTTGAGATTGGATTGTGGAGGCGTTGTTGGGGGCTCAACGGGAAGCCCCGGGTCAACTGGTTTTGGAGTTGTTGGAACATTCAGAAAGCTGGAAAGACGCCCCAGCAGTATTTGTGATCCTTGATTGCGAAACGGCTGCAAGAGAGTTTCAAATTCTGAGCGTTCTTGAGGGCTCGCGCTCTTCAAATTTTCGACCAAACGACTGGCGAGCTCGTTTTGCGTTTGCGGATTGGATTCGCTTTGAATCGCAGAAATGAGAAGCTGCTGGGTTTGCAAGCTGACGAGATTTTTGAGTTCAGTGACAGGGTCAAAACCAGGCTGATTGGGATTTGGGAGAGATCCATTGTCGATCGTTCCAGAATCCCCCAATGAAATATTTGTTCCGGGGAGATGATCATGCCCAAGATGAGAGTGCTCGTCAGCGTAGTGATTGCCCAGTTCATCGTCATCCAGTAGGTGGATATATTTTTCGAGCGCTTCGACGAGATTTGGAGGGAGAACCTCTAAGTAGGAATGGCCAGTTTTCACAATTCGGGCCGCTGCAATTCCGCTTCGGGATTTTTTCAACGATTCACGGGCATCCTCGGAAACTGTCACGATCGCGAACGTCATAATCAGGCACAAAATGACCCCTTTGACGAATCCGAAAACTGCTCCGAGGTGACTGTCAAACTCTTTGAGCTTCACACGCACCAGATACTCAGAAATCCTGCCCGCGATCACGTATGCGATCAGCGTGAAAAAGATGTAAGCTCCGAACAGAATGACCCAAGTATTGAGCGGTTCTTCAAGAGTGACATATGGGCCAGCGAATTGAGAGATTCCATCCGCAAATGCAAAGCAGAGTACAATTCCAGCGATGCCAGCAAGCTGTAGAACCATCCCGCGTGCGGCACCGCGCACGGCAAAATAAATGAGGATGGCCAATACCAATATGTCATACCACATGATCTCTTCACTCCGTTACCAGAAGATCTGTTATCGGGAGTCTATGTAGGGCAGGCAGTTCAGGTAAAGCCCGGATCTCAGAGAGTTAATCCTGTGTCAAAAGAGGGGATTCACGAAGTCCACGAAGAAAAGCGGCTTCAGGTTGTTCGCCAGATTCGAGATGGATCTCAAGCCAACAAGAGCGACACTGAAGAGGCACCAAGGAATGCAAAAAATAGCCGGGCACTTAGAATGTGCCCGGCTAGAGTATCTTTTGAATTGGTTTGCAGGATCTGCCTCGTGGCGAACAGCATTTTTAGTAGAGAAATGCGTTCTTCACGGGCGCGACCAGCATTAAAAATGCTCTCAATTAGATGAGACCAGCTAAACCGAGAAATCGCTCGGCATCGAGCGCGGACATGCATCCGGTCCCTGCAGCGGTCACCGCTTGACGATAATGGTCGTCTGCGACATCCCCGGCGGCGAAGACACCTTCCACACTGGTGTTCGTCCGGAACGGGACGGTCCATTTGACATAGCCCTTCTCGTTCATGTCGAGATGGCCTTTGAGGAACTCTGTATTCGGGGTATGTCCGATGGCAGCGAAATAGCCAGCAGCTTCGAGTTCTTCAGTTTTGCTCTCGTCTTCTGTGCTGCGAATTCTGACTGCGGTGACCCCTGCCTCATCGGTCCCTAGAATTTCATCAATGGTGGAATTCCACTTAATGTCAATTTTTGGGTTGTCGATGGCACGCTGCGCCATCACTTTACTCGCACGAAATTCATCGCGTCGGTGGACGATATAGACTTTCGAGCCGAACTTGGCCAGGTAATCCGCTTCTTCCATCGCGCTGTCTCCTCCGCCAACAACAACCAATGGTTGATCGCGGAACCTTGGGAGCGCACCATCGCAGACTGCACAGGCCGAGACCCCTGCATTCTTAAACTGCTTCTCCGAATCGAGCCCAAGGTAATTTGCTCGTGCTCCAGTGGCAACGATGACTGAGAGTGTTTCGAATTCCAGACCGCTTGTTGTTTTCAGTTTGAATGGTCGCTGAGAGAAATCGACTTCGACAACATCTTCGGTAATCGTTCGCGTTCCGAAGTTGATCGCTTGTTGACGCATCAACTCCATCAATTCAGGTCCACTTACCCCTGCTTTTTGATGCTCGCTGAGCATGTATTGGCGTTCAGCAGAAATCGATGAAGAGAGATAACCCCCTAAGTCTCCATGTGGGAAACCTGGAAAGTTTTCGACTTCAGTGGTGATGGCAAGTTGCCCTTGTGGAGGACGGCCGAGATCCCAGTTCTCCTGCGTGTTTTCACCCTCAATGCAAAGGGGCTCCAGGCTTGCACGAGCTGCATAAATTCCGGCGGTCCATCCAGCGGGGCCTGAGCCAATAATGACAACCTGTTCTGGCATTCTGTTTTTCTCCGTTTCAGAAACTCGTCAACGTTGAATTGACGCTTGAATTGATGCTTAAACCACAAAAGTCTTTGGCTGATCCTGAATCATTCGTGATGTCCGGGGTCGGTCTCTGTAAAATACCGCACACGACGTAGATTTGCGCCCATACTAGTCGTTGATGGGAAACTGACAACGCAATGCCTGTCGCAAATCCAATTTTGGCTTCGCGTTCTGCCTCGTGGCAAGCAGCCTTAGAGGTCGTGAAAAGCTCTGGGCAATCAGAGAGGATCGGCGGCGAGTCGGAAACGTGATGTTCAAAGGCCCTCTGGCGTCGGCTTACTCTGAGGAATGGCCAACGTGAATGACTGATGGCGAGCTTTCATGGCGTTTCTCGAAGCGATTTTGGAGACTCGCTTGTGGAAGATAATGCTGGAGAACATCGGAGTTGGCTTGAACGACTGCCAGACTTTCTTCAGGAACCTCTTTGATCAATGTCAGGAACTCGCTGAGAGCGATTGTTTCTCGAATCACGGAAAGTCGTTGTTCACGTTGATGGACTGATTCTTCAGGCGATGGGTGCTCGACATCAAAAATGAGTGCTTCGAGTTGCTCTCTGAGGCGTCGCTGAGTTGCCAGAATGGGGACTTCCCCTTTGACCGTTGAGGCAGACCACGCAAGACTGATTTTGGTTGCAAGAGCCGCGAAGTTGTGTGGGTCGACATTCACTCTTTGAAACGACTTTGCAACTTCTGAATCTTCCAGCCAGGCATCTCCCTGTCTTTGTGGATCAATGGCGGAGCGGTAACTTTGACGCAGATGCGAGATGTACTGTTTTACATTCATTGTCGAGCCGTTTTGGTCACCAAGGTCGGCACGAGCAAATTCAGGGACCTGTTGAAGTGGAAGTTGGTCAACAATGGCTTTGAAATCTTCCAGATCCTGCTGAGTGACCGGTGATTTCCAGTCAATGCTGGCGATTTCAACCTTTGTCACTGGCTGCGGTACTGAATTCGTTGCTCCCCCCTGCTCTGCGGAACCACAGCCAACAAGCAGAATGAGTGCAAGTCCGAGTTGAGTTTTCTGCAACAAAGCCATCGTCTTCTCCTGGGAGCCAACCTGCAAAAAAAGCGGGAAGACAGGCTTCCCGCTTTTTTCTGGTCCGGCAGTAGTTTGTTTGAACAAGTCTCAATTCAAAATGAGCGGAATTGGACTTGTCAGAATTCAGAGTCTCGTAAAATCAATTTTCGAAAATCTTCTGGCTGCGAATCGTGTTCAGTTTGCGAGTCAAAAATAGATTCAGAATCTGAACATCAATTCGAAAGGTACTCTAGAAGGTCCAGTCGACTGCAAAGTTCAACTGATGCATCCACCAGGATGTTCGGTTGGATTGGACTTCAGGAAACAGTGGGAAGCCTTGCCATTTGATCGATTCCGCAGGACGTGCCACTTCTCCCAGCCAGAAGAATGTGTAACCGAATCGGAATGAAGTGTCTTCGAAGACTGAAGCGTTTCGAATTATAGGCAAGTTTCGGAAGGCTGCGACTTCTGCGAAGATCGATTGTTGGAATGAAGGAGAGACATGCGTGCTGCTCTTCTTGTCTGAGAATTCGGACTGAACAGTTGGGTCCAGCATTCGTGGGTTTCCGATGTTCTCGAATCGAGCTTCGTGCAACGGGTCACCGATGTTATCACCCCAGATTGAGATGTTCTCCTGATTTGCATTCAAACCGAAGATCGTTTCCGCCCAGACTTTGAATGCCGCGTCACTATCTCCAAGATCGAATCGGAGTCCAACTTCAGGTCCAGCGACGTGGCTGCGGACTTCGCTGTTCAGTCTTGCTTCGTAAAGTGCATGAGCCGGGCTGATGGCTCCATCTGGCCGATAGGTCTCTTCGTCGATGTCGTATGTGAGACCAGAATCGATTCCACGGAAACGGAAGTTCTCATCAAGGTAGGTGTAACGTGCTCCCCAGAGAGGACGAATTTTCACACCTGTGCTTTTGTAAATGGGTTGTGTGTAGAGACTGATGCTCGTCCCAGCTGCCCGTGTCGTCTGTTCCATCTCATAAAGAATGTCGTATTTGGCTGTTCGTCCCGGACCGAAGGTCGATGCGAGTTGAGCAATCGGTTCCCCTGTGTAGTAAGGGATGACTCCACGGATCAACAGGTTTTGACCACCAGCTGCCAAGCTCATTGCCTGTGTGACAGGAACTCCATTGATTTCGTCCGAACCTGACTTGAAGTGAGCGGAATCATCAAAGGCCCACCATCCAGTCAGCTGGAGACCCGTTCCATCTTCGTTTTCAAATCCCCAGCGAATCTGTGTCCCGAGGGTTCTTCCCAGGTTCGACATCTGGTTGGTGTTGCGAATAGGATACAGGTATCCCAGAACCTGATCGAACTGTGCATTTCCGCCATCCACCGAAGGGATCGGGAAGATTCGATCATCGACAGTCATCCAGCCAGGTGTTGGAGTTCCAAAGATGTTTGGATCTGGAGCTTCCATATTGGCGAAGTCGATTGGGACTCCCAATGGGAACATTGTGTCGAAATCGGCACGTGTTGCGTATGGAGATCCGATGGTCGAGTTACCGGGATTTCGGAACGCGATGGACATCAGCTCTACCGAGCCGAAATACTTTCGCTTTCGGTAGACGATGTCTCGGAACCAGACTCCGTCCTTGTTGTAATGTTGGTCCATCGCAACGTTGGGCGCGTTGAATGGGCTAATCTGTGGCCAAGGTTGATACTCACCAGGAGTCCCCGGTGGGTAAATTTGTTGTGGATGATTTGTGGCATACGGAGATTGGTGGGGACCAGGTCCGTATTGCCCTTGCATAGGAACCATGGGTGCACCAGGAGGCACACTTCCCGGGTAGCTACCGGGTTGTTGGCCAGATGTTTCCGCTTGAACAGCGACAAGTACGAGGATACTTGTAACTGTTATCATCCAGGGCTGAATCCGCATCAGTATGTCCTTGACAGGTTGGCCGACATGCTGTTCAGAGATTGAACATGCCGACGAGCCAGGAATTCACCATTGTTTATCGAGACTCCCCTGCCCTTGCTTTTGCATTTTGAGAATACAATCGCGCAGACCGGCAAGACCTTGATGCTCTTATCGGACCGCTGATTTGTAAAACTGTACCGATTATGACGCCCATGTGGATTTTTACGGATGAAGCAGTTGTTCCGGCAAATCCAGCCGGTTTTACTTGTTCCCATGAGTAGAAATCGGTCACGGAATTTTGAATAAATTCAATCCAGCGACTGTCACCACTGGGTTTTGGGACAAGAAGACGTTGCAGCGAGTCCCTTTTTTATTTGGTCCCCAATAAGTTATCCCTCAATAAATTATCCCTCAGTGACTCACCGGGGTTGAATGGATCTTGAAGACCGAAATGAAACATGTTGCAAAAAACAAGCGGTGAAAGCAGGCACTGAGGTCTGGGACCGACAAGGTTGGTCTGGAGATCCGTTTCAGTGGCTGACTTATGGGGCTTCTTGGATGCACAAAATTCCCCATGGGTAGTTGCGTCATCAGCAGACAGCTAAGATGCAATCTCCCTGGATTGCCCGACGTGAATGACAAGTATTTTCGCAAACGATAAAGATTGCGTTGAACGATGACTGATCAAGTAACAACTTCTACGACTTCGCCCACCGATGAGAGCTCTTCTACTGGATTGCAGTACGAGAAGTTCCTCGATTGTGTGCATTGCGGACTCTGTACTTCTGCCTGTCCTACGTATTTGGAGACAGGGAATGAAAACGATGGGCCGCGCGGGCGGATCTATTTAATGCGAGCTGTGACTGATGGGCGGCTCGAACTGACTGAATCCGTGACGCGACACCTTGATCTCTGTCTCGATTGTCGCAGCTGTGAAACGGCCTGCCCTTCTGGAGTTGAGTATGGTCGCCTCATTGAGCCATTTCGTGTCAAAATGTACGAGGGAGAGGATGGGAAGCCGGTGAAGCAAGACTGGTTTCACCGCTGGATCATGTATGGGATTTTCCCATACGCGAATCGAATCCGCTGGGCATTGCTCCCTGCTCGCGTGATGCAAACTTTGAAACTCGATCGGCTGATGGATGCGACAGGCGTCATGAAGCTGCTTCCACAGAAGCTGCAACGGATGCAGCGACTTCTCCCTGAGCTTCAGCCGCGCGAAGCAGAGTTGCCGTCGTTCTTGCCCGCGATTGGCGAGAAACGAGCCAGCGTGGCGATGTTTACCGGGTGCGTTGCTGATGCAATGTTCCATCATGTGAACTGGGCAACAGCTCGAGTGCTGCAACAGAATGGCTGCGATGTTCACATTCCGAAATCACAATCTTGTTGTGGAGCGATCCACTATCACTCCGGTCAGGGCGATCCCGCATTGGGTATGGCGTCTCAGAACCAGGAAGCGTTTGATATTCAAGGTGTCGACTCTGTCGTTGTGAACGTAGCTGGCTGCGGATCGATGCTCAAAGATTACGGTCATATTGCTCAAGAGTTGGGTGCGGAGAGTTCAACATCCTCACAGCTGAATCAATTCGCTTCTAAAGTTAAAGATGTCTCAGAGTTTCTGGCGGAGCTCGGTCCCCTGACGCCACAACATCGAGTCCCACTGAAAGTGACCTATCACGACGCATGCCATCTCTGTCATGCACAGCAAATTCGGTCTCAACCGAGACAGCTACTCAGTATGATTCCCGATCTTGAAGTCGTTCCATTAGCAGAATCAGAAATCTGTTGCGGAGCTGCCGGATCCTACAATTTAACCGAACCCGAAATGGCGGATCGTCTTGGAAAGCGAAAGACGGACCACATTCTCGACACCGGTGCCCAAGCAGTCATTATGGGGAATGCCGGCTGTTCGCTCCAAATTCAATCAACCCTCAAGAATCAGGATCGTCCCGATGTCAAAGTTTTTCATCCGATGGAGATCCTCGACATGAGTTACCGTGGCGTTGGGCTGGCTCACCGCACTCCTTAGAACGATGCATTTTCCATATTTTTCGTGCCCGTGAAGGTCGCTGCCATGACTTTCAAGTCTGCTTTCCCCGAGGCAGAAGGCTCATTGAACACGATTTGTGTTTCGTTCTCATGGTTGCCACAATAGTCATTCCCTGATTCTTGAAGTGGAATACTGTCACTGTGGAACCATACCCTCTGAAATTTCTGAAGAACCTGAATCGTGGTCGGGAAGTGATTACGGTTCTGATCAATTACGGTTTTGGAGACCTTCTGGAACGTCTCGGACTGCTGAAGTATTTAAAGTGGGGTCGTCGCATGATCTCACGGAAAAAACATGAAGAGTTTGAAGAGTTTACCTCGGCGCAGCGAATCCGTCTGGCACTCCAGGAATTAGGCCCGTCGTTCGTCAAGTTCGGCCAAATTCTTAGTACACGGCCCGATCTGATCCCTTCTGAGATCATCGAAGAACTCTGCTTGCTGCAAGAGAATGTTCCCGTCTTCGCGAGCGAAAAAGTCCACGAAACAATTCAGAACGAGTTCAAGAAGCCGGCTCTGGAAGTCTTTGCATCGTTTGAAGACGAGCCGTTGGCTGCTGGGTCATTGGGGCAAGTGCATCTTGCCCGGAACGAGAACGGCCAACAGTTAGCTGTGAAGATTCGTCGACCTGGAGTTGTACAAGAGGTCGAGCGTGATGTTGCACTCATGCTTGAAATTGCGCAGCTTATCGAGCGACACATACCTGAATATCGCATTTTCGATCCGGTGGGCTTGGTCAACCACTTCACACGCACAATCCGCCGGGAAATGAGTTTTCAGCGAGAAGCCCGCGCTATGCAGGAATTTTCGCGACTGTTCGAAGATGACCCGCGATTGTGTGTTCCGAATGTCGATGAAGGACGTTCGACCGATGCTGTCTTGACGATGGAGTTTATGGAAGGTCTTCATATCGATGACCTGGAGGCGATCCAGAAGTCAGCTCTCAATCCCAAGACGATTGCACGACAAGGAGCACAGATTTTTCTGAAGCAGGCGTTCGAGTACGGGATGTTTCATGGAGACCCACACCCCGGGAACATTCGAGTGAAGCGAGATGGCTCCATCGTTTTACTCGATTACGGCATGATTGGATTTCTGGAAGAAGAGAAACGCGAGTTGCTCGTCGACCTGTTTTTGTCCATTGCGCGACACGATGTCGATAGTACCATCCGAACAATTCTGGCTCTTGGTCAGCCGACTCAGTCAGTGGACCGTCCAGCACTACGCGCCGACACCAGAGACTTTATCGACGCCTACTATGGTGTTGATCTCGGAAAATTGAACATCAGACAACTCCTCAACGACTTTGTGTCGATTCTTTCGAACCATGGATTACGCTGCCCCGGTGATATGATGTTGCTGATCCGGGCAATCATCACACTCGAAGGGATAGGCCGCCAGTTGGACCCTAAGTTCAATTTGGCTGAGGTGATTGCACCTGCGATCGAAAAGCTTGTGAGACGCCGCTACGATCCGAAACGAATTGCTGAGAAAGCGATTTCGGATATCAAACAGCTGTTTCGAACGGCACATGATCTGCCGCTGCACTTGGGTAGAACACTTCAGAAAGCGAGTCAGGATGAATTGAAGGTCCAGTTTGAACATAAAGGTCTCGACCGCCTCATCCATGAATTTGACAGATGCAGCAATCGGATTGTTGTGGGATTGGTCGTGTCGTCACTCCTGGTTTCGACAGCGCTCATTATTCGTACGACAATGACTGAGTCGCTGTTCATCGCGATTCCGCTATTCATGATGTCCGGATTTCTCGGACTTTGGCTCGTCTGGGGAATTCTGAGAAGCGGCCGACTCTAGCGCCGAACAGCAATTCAACGAATGCGAAAAACGAAATTACTCTGAGTACCGTTGGATCTCTTTTTCGTGCTCGGTCAGCTTGTCGGTCGTCTCATTAAGATTTTCGAGACACAGACTGAAGCGTCGACTTGCAGCCTGGCATTTTTTCAAACCTGCTTCCCAGATACGACCGGAAGTCTCCTCTGAAGAGAGACGCGACAGTTCAAGAATAATGGGGGAGAGTTCTTCCTTAATTTGCTTCAGCAACTCGATGGCTTGCAACTCGGAATCTTTTGCCAATTTGTGAACGTCTTCGCGGTCTTCAAAACGTTGCTGCGGGGTCAGATGCAAATGCTTCGCAACTGTTCGGTTCATTTTCTCGACCTGCTCCATATCAACCAGTCGACCGAATGGACTGATTGCGGACTTTGCCTGTTCTGTTTGTTCTTGGGCGGCACAGAGTCCTATCTTTGCCCTCTCGAAATCTGGTTGAACCTCTAATGCCTTCCGAAATTGCAAAATCGCTTGGCTGTGGTTTTTCATTTCCAAAAGCACATTCCCCAGGTTCGTATAGGCTTCGACAAAATCTGGCCGCAATCGAATTGCTTCTTTATAAGCTGAAACCGCCATCGAGTTTTGATGAAGCCCCCTTTGAGCAATTCCAAGGTTGTAATAAGCTTCGGGGCAGCGACGGTCTTTAGAGAGTGCCAACCTTAAAGTTTTGACCGCTGCTGTGTAATCCTTCTTTTTATTCTGTAATGCCCCGACGTTGACGAGAGCTCCAATGTTTTTCGGATCAAGAGCTTGAACCCGCTGAAAGAGTTGGATCGCACGGTCATAGTTTTTGGTCAGAAAACAAAGCCCCGCGAGTGACTCATGAGCGAGCAGATGCTGAGAGTCCTCCTGGATTGTTTGTTCCAGACTTTGAATCGCATCAGCGAATCGCTTTTCCTGAATACACTTTTTCGCATCAGCGTACGTTTCATCAGCCGTTGGCATCGTCTCGTCCTCACTGGGATTGACTGTGATGCCCGTTTGACCGCGACCAACTTTTACTTGAACTTCAGATCTGCCGACGATGGTCAGCCCAATATAATGTATCAGTAATTGCTGATGTGATGCAAAGCCAATTCTGAATTTCACCGTGACTGTCGTTGCCCGAGTTGCAGCCCTGTGAAAAACAATGCGCAAAGTAGAAGATTTGATTTTTTACGTATCGCGAGGCCTAAGGATCCGCCTGAAGAGGTGCTGGCGGTTGCTGATTCGCATGTTTTGAATGCTTGTCGTAATACGCGAAAGGCACTTTCACGACATCAGAAACGGCTCGCCCGAGGCAGAACCTGAACGACGATTAGACCCCTGCGATAAGAGTACGGGGATGGCTTTCACCAAACCGGCAGGCTGTCACGAAGCAGTAATGATCCCGGACGATTTCAAGAGTAACGTTAACGGTTCTTAGTCAGCTCTGCTGAATTCGGGGGATCTTCACCGTTCATTTTCGACAATGCATTCTGGGCTGCTCGTTGCTCAGCAATTTTTTTGCTTGGTCCCCAGGCAGGACTGAAGTTGTCAGCTCCGACAATCACTGCAATTTGAAATGACTTGGAATGGTCAGGCCCTTCCTCATCAAGAACTTCATAAACAGGAGTTTCACCAGATAGTTTTTGAATTCGCTGTTGAAGGATACTCTTGTAATTGACGCCCACTTCCGAGTCCGCAGCTTGTGTGATCTCCTGATCAATAATCCGCTGTATGAATGATTTGGCAGCATCGAATCCTCGGTCGAGATAAATCCCGCCGATAATCGCTTCAAAGACAGTTGCAAGAACCGAGTTTGGAATGTGCGAACTCATGGTGATCCCTTTTCCGAGGATCAGATAATCATGCAATCGCCATTGTCGCACAATTCTCGCACATGTTGCACGACTGACGACGACAGACTTGATGCGCGTCAGTTCGCCTTCCGACGCTTCCGGGAATCTCTGGAATAATGATTCACAAACGGCAGCCCCGAGAATCGCATCGCCGAGGAATTCTAAACGCTCATTAGATTCCAACCGAACACGGGACGCAGAGGCGTGGGTGAGACTGAGAATGAGGATGTCCGGATCCTTGAATTCGTATCCAAGGATTGCCTGACATTCCTGAAGCTGTTCTGGAGTGAGTCCGTCAGGTACTGAAGTTTGAGACATCGTCGTGGGACTTATTGGAATGAAGAGAGTAGAGGTCGGGTATGTGTCACCTTAATGATAGCAACATTGGATAATCAACCGAGAAACGGGGATGCTGGGAACAGGTCCTTACACTTAAGCTGTGCTGGGAAGAATCATCTCAGACTTCCAGTAACTCTTCAGCTGCTCGACAAGTGCAACAAAGTTTTCAAGGTCAACCGGTTTGACAAGATATCCCTGAACGTCGAGTTTATCAAATTCATGAATCCCGTCTTGCCCAAGCTCGCCTGTCATGATCACTACTGCGATTTTTTTCAGGTGATCGTCCTTCCGCACAAGTTCCAGAATTTGCTTGCCGCTAAGACGAGGAAGATTCAAATCCAGCAGGACCAGATCAGGACGCGGTGCGAGAGAGAATCGCTGCTCTCGAAATAAGAACTGCCGAGCGTCTTCGCCATCGGTCATCCAAGTTAAGCGGTGCTTGACTTCACTCCGCTTAAGAGCACCAATCGCAAACTTTGCTGCGACGAGACTATCCTCCACGAGGAGGATTTCCATCGGGCGTCCAATTGCTTCCTGGAACACAGGTTGCTCCTCAGGTTGATGTCGCAGACAGGCGAACTGGTTTAAGTCCCCATTCTTTGATTGTGCGGTCACACGGAAAATTTAGAAACATCAGCCTGTGTTCAACTACAATACTTCGAAACTATTGTCATTTTCTGGAAGTAAGGTCGTTGATCAGGTTTGGCTCAAGAAAATTAGCTTAACTCATCGAAAATAGAGTCCCATTCCTGCTCGCTGGCAGGCGTCGGAACAAAAGCTTCGTTCTCAGGAACCGTTCTAATTTCACGTGCTGAGAAAGCATCGTAACCTTCAAACTGATATTCCTGCAACAATTGATTGATTCTCATTTCAATTTTTGTGAGTTCCCCGCCCTGCTCGGGAGTCACGAACGTGAAGGCACGACCGTCGCTGTCGGAGGACATGCGACCTGTTCTCCCGACGCGATGAATGTAGTCATCAGAACCTTCGGGAATGTCGTAGTTGATGATGTGCGAGATTCCCGAGATATCGATCCCGCGTCCCACGATGTCGGTCGCAATGACAAGTCTGGCTCGCCCATCTCGCAGGCGACGAATCACTTGATCGCGTTTTCGTTGTTGCAGGTCGCCATGAATTGCTTCGACATCCGAAAGGTATTTTTGAATCTTGGTGTAGATTTCGTGCGCGCTCCGTTTCGTACGGCAGAACACAATCGCTTGCGATGGACGCTCTTGAATCAGAAGTTTGATCAGCAGTTGGAATTTATTTTTCCGTTCGACAGTGCAATAAAACTGTTCAATTGTGTCGACGACAACATGATCATCCGACAGGTCGATTCGTCTTGGCTCCCGCATGAATCGATTGGCAAGTTGCTGAACTTGATCGGGTAAAGTGGCAGAGAGCAGCAGCGTTTGGCGATCATCGTTGCATGAACGGAGAATCCGCTCGATGTCTTTTCTGAAACCGATGTCAAGCATCCGGTCTGCTTCGTCGAGCACCATTGTGCTGATGTGGTCGAGCTTAAGAACTTTCCGCTGGATCAGATCGATCACTCGACCGGGAGTTCCAATTACGACTTGTGGATATCGTTCCAGAGACTTGATTTGCGGCCCTAACGGACGTCCTCCGACAGTCAGGACGACTTCACAGGGCGACCCGCCAGCCAAGTAGCGAAATTCTTGCGCGACCTGTTCACTCAACTCTCGGGTCGGGGCCAGGACAAGTGCTTGGATGTGCTGGCTCTTCCGGTTCAGGTTTTGCAGGATCGGGAGCGCAAAGGCTGCGGTCTTTCCCGTGCCTGTCCGTGCCTGACCGATACAGTCGACACCGGTTAAAGCGACTGGGATCAATTCTTTCTGGATGGGCGTAGGAGCCGTAAATCCAAGAGACTTAATTGTGTCCAAAAGTTCACTGTTTAAGTTCAAAGACTCAAACGTTGGGAGAGTTTCCGTTGCTGCCATCAGGTGTTTTGCGGAGGTTGAATCGATTTTCAGAGATGCACCAGTCATGTCTTTAGCGATTGGTGTCTGAAATGCTGATTTCATTTGGTTTTACAAAAGATTGTAGCGTCCTTGGTGTTTTTTCGCTACGCCCATTCAATCTGAGCCCTATGTTTAAGAGGCAGGAGACTGTTCTTACAGACTAATAGTTGGGCTTCCCCTTAAAGCACGATCTACGAAAAATGTCGGAGACAACGACAGAAGATGACGACCTGCAGCAAGTGCAGGAACGTCTCATGAAAATGCTGGAATCGGTCCGTTTGGACCCTGATGAGCCAGAGGAACGTCCTCAGACCAATCTTCAACAGCGGGTACGTCAAAGTCATTCAACCCTCAAAACTTGCCCCGGTTGTGATTCTACAGAACCATGGGGAGGCAGCTCGTGGTGTCCGAAATGTGGCTATTACCCGAAATTCGGGAAAAAAGTCGTCAAACGCGATGCCGAAGAGGAAAATGAAGAGGAAGCTGACCTCGACACAAAAACAATGTTGCAGATGGTCCCTCGCTGGGCCTATTTCCTCATTGGAGGACTCGTTGCGCTGCTTGTGGAAAGCGTGGCAGTCCGTGTCGCTTTTCCTGCCATTCAAGACCGCTCCCCAATTGCCATCTTCCAGATCTTCATCGGTGTGAATGTGCTGGGACTCGCGCACATGCGCGCCTATATGATTGCTTCAGAACTGAACGAAGACATTAACTTTATCTCGATCTTCTGGTCGCCAACGGTGATCTGGAAAACGATCTTTGAGCGGATGCCTGAAGTCCGCAAAACCGTAATGGCAGGGAGTTGGGGATTGGCTGCTATCCTCTATGCCATTCTGTTTGTGGGGCTCGACTATGGGAATTTATTCCACCCGGACTACTTCAAACGGAATTCTTCTTTCAATCCATTGAAGTGGGTCGTCTTTGTCGCCAGCAGCATGGCCTCAGCTCAGGCTGAGGAAGCAGGTTCAGACGGCAGTCCAGAGACATCGAGTGCAATGGCCGATCTGATCGGGACAGCTGTGGAAAGTGCACCGGCAGGTCCAACAGCACCGGTCTCGGATGATATTGAAGATGCCCTGGTCAATTTTGCTGGCGAAACCGGACTCAATGCCGATGGAGGTCCTGTCAATCACGGAGCGACAGGTGATCCTCAACCCGACACGCAGACGGATCTTGAAAATCCATCAACAAATGGCAGTCTGCCGTCGACGGGGCCTGTCGTGGTTCATACAACCGCCCCAGTCGATAAATCTAAACGGTTTCAGAAAGACTATATCGTCATTGGCTTTTTCACAAACTCCGCCGGCGATCTCCGCTCTTTGCTGCTCGCGGAAGAAACTGAAAAGAGCAACCGCATTCGGCTCATCGGCAAATACCTGATTAATACCGAAGATCAAAGTTTCGTCAAAGAATTGCAGACGCAACTTGAAACCTTCCGCATTCGCCGACCGGTCATGCAGTCACGATACATTGCAAAGTGGACCGCTCCCATGATCGTTTGCAAGATTGTGCACGACGGGACCACCCCAGACGGACGAATCATCAACGGTCAACTCGTCAGCTTCTTCGACGAATCCAAGGTGTTAGAATTCAGGAGTCAACAAGAGTGACGTCTGATGAGATTCTCGCCAGCGAATTTGAGTCGATTCTCGCAATCAGTGAACCGCCCCGGTCTCCAACTGCTCTGCTTTGGGTTGCATGAAACCCCGTCGCGACGGGGACAAATAATAATTGATACACCAGGTGTGCTGACCGGGAAAATTGGGTAGGCAAGCATGGGAGAGCTGTTTTTACTCTTCGAGCGAACCGATACTATCTTTAGCACCAGATTGCACATGGCAATTCCTGATGCTGTTCGGCCAGCCAGCCGGGAAATCGGCCGAACCACCCTGCCCTGCCCTGCGTGAATCCCATTCAATTCTTGCACGGACTGAGAGCTCTCCCTCTGCATGACTTGCTCGGGGTTCCTTTTGGTGATTCATTAAATTAATCTGTAGTGTCGATCAGGTGCTCGCGAGATCTACTTTCCCTAGGGAACATTACTGCTAAGTTACACGGAGTGGAGCATGACAGTTCGGTCAACCAAATCGAGAAACAAGCATCAACGCTCGATTCAATCGGAACAAATGTCCCGACGTGAGTTCGGAGCCCTGACTGCTGCTTTGGGAGCCTTCTCTTCGCCCTTGGCGATGGCGCAACAAGCCGCCCCGTCCGCTTCAGGAAAAGCGAAACGGGTCATTATGATTTTCAACTGTGGCGCTCCCAGCCATATCGACCTGTGGGACCCGAAACCGGACGCAGACCCTGCTGTCCGTGGAGAGTTTCAAACGATCGGGACATCGGTTCCCGGAATACAGGTGACAGAGATGTTGCCTCGGATGGCGCAGCGAATGGATAAGCTGGCGATTGTGCGAAGCGTCCATCACAAACATTCTGCCCACAATTCGGGGATGTATTGGTCGATTGCAGGACGTCCCTATCGGCTGGACTCCACTCTCATCACCCCTAGCCCGGCGGACCTGCCTGGGTTTGGAACATTGATCGGGTGGTTGGCTCAACAAGATGGATACAACTCAGCAGTCCCGCCGTATGTCATTACTCCGAAGCCACATTGCGACAGCTTTGTCTATCTGACGCCCGGACAGTTTGGTGGATGTCTTGGTGTGAAATATGATCCGTTCGTTCTCAACGACGATCCAAACGCCAAGAATTTCAAAGTCCGTGACCTGAATCTGAACAGCGCGATCACACAAGCACGTTTCAAGGATCGGCTCGATATTCTGCGTCAGTTTGGTGATCACCAGCAGTCAGTGGTTTCCTCAACTGCAGAAACCCGGGACACCTTTCATGAAACAGCTGTGAATGTGATTTCTCGCGGGGATGCAGGTCGAGCTTTCGATTTGACTCAGGAATCAGACGCTGTCCGAGATCGATACGGACGACACAGCTGGGGACAATCACATCTTCTCGCTCGGCGCCTCATCGAATCCGGGACCAAGTTCGTTTCGACTGTTAACGGTCCCAGCATCACTTGGGATACCCACAAAAACAATTTCGTGAGTATGAAGACCAGGCTCGTCCCTCCAATGGAACAGGCTTACGCCGCCTTGCTGGACGATCTGGAAGAACGTGGACTGCTGGATGAAACTCTCGTCATCTGGATGGGTGACTTTGGACGAACGCCCAAAATCAATGCAGATGCCGGTCGGGACCATTGGCCAAGTTGTTATTCGGTCGTGCTGGCTGGTGGAGGAATCCGCGGTGGTCAGGTGATTGGCTCGTCTGACAAAATTGGAGCCCATCCTGAAACACGCCCTGTCTCCCCCGCAGATATCCACGCAACGGTTTACCGTGCCCTTGGGTACGACCCTCAGGCAATCACTTTTCAATCGCACGACGGTCGCCCGATCCCACTTTGTGAAGGGGAATCGATCAGCGAATTGCTTATCTGAACAGCCGATTTCGCCACTCAATCTGAGCATCTTTGGAATTGGTTTGCAGGATCTGCTTCGTGGCGAACAGATATTTTATTTGAGAAACGCGTTCTTCACGGGCACACGGCAGAGCAAACTGCTCTCGTGCCTGATCTGGAAGCTGATTGCGATCACAGTTTACGAAAGTCTTGTAAGTGATCGTCGGGGGCTGGCACTCGGTTGTCTGAAATCAGTGTTCACTTTCTCTTGGTTGAAGAGTGAGTAGCGAGGACCGCTCGACACAGCTTTTCTGGGCACTATGAAACAGGTGTAGACAACAGGGAAACAACACGACACTGGGAAGCAATTACCACAGCGGAGACTTTTGGGAGGTGCAGACGTAAAACGAGCCTGACTCTTTGTCGTTTGAAAGACAAAAAGCCAGGCTCGAGTTCATTTGAACAGCTTCTCTTCAGGCCTTACTCACTGGACTGATTGTTTCGCATGGCTGCTTCAAGCTTTTTGATGTCGGCAGCCGACAATTGCGGACGGTCGATATTCAGCGTCAGCTTGTTGAGCTTGGCGGTTAACGGGAATGGCGGCTGATAGTCGGCATCGTTGACCCCAGTCAGAGTGTCGGAGCCGATGTCGAAGCTTTCATCCCATTGAAGAATCATCGGAATTGTCTTTGCCATTTTTTGGGTCGTAACCACTTTGCCATCGACCTTGAGAGTACCTGTTCCGGGGCGTGCCAGTCCACTCATGCTGTTGAATCTGAGCGTCCCTACGCCGAGTCCCTCGTACTTGAAGTCGAACTCCAGAGTATGTTGCCCCGGGCTGAGTGCCTCTTTCCCTTCCCACTTAATTCGCTGTAAGTCGAGTACGTTCCAAAGGAAGACCGGCTTGCCTTTAAGAAGGTAAAATCCGTAGCCACAGAAACGACCTCCTGAGGTGAGGATCATCCCTTCGGCTCCTTCTTCAGGCACAGTGATGTCAGCCGTGATCGTGTAAGAACTATTCAGGATGGACGGCGAATCCCCCTGTGGGAGACCAGTCATCGGCAGTGTGTAAACAAATTCTGTGCGCCCCGCAGTGATGTTTGGCCGAGGAGCCACAAGCCGGGTTGCGACTGAGGCATCCATTGGAAAGACTTGGTGTTTTTTCGCCTCGGCGATGAACAATTTCTTCATCTCCTGCACCTTGTCGGCATTCGCGTCAGCGATGTTCCGAGATTGGCTGAAGTCTTCGTTGAGGTTGTATAGTTCGAGAACCTGATTGTTGAGCGGGTCAGGGTTTGCTGCCCCGTACGCTTCCCACGGTGCGCGATTCACTTTCGTGCTGAGCAACCAGCCTTCATGGTAGAGCGCCCATTGCCCCATCATCTCGAAATACTGAGTCTTATGCTGCGAGGGTGCTTTCGCGTTCTTTTTGTCGAATGTGTAAACAAGGCTTGTTCCCTCAATCGGTTTCTGAGGAATACCGTCTACGGTTTCAGGCGCGTCGATGCCTGTAGCTTCGAGAATGGTTGGGACGATATCAATCACGTGGCAGAACTGCTCACGTAGTCCCCCTTTGTCCTTGATTCGGGCAGGCCATGAGATCGCCATATTTTGACGGATGCCACCAAGTTTCGAGGCGTTCTGTTTGAACCACGTAAACGGGGTGTCGAATGCCCACGCCCAGCCTGCTGACATATGGTTGTATGTCTGTTCGGTTCCCCATGTGTCATACCATTTCATCTGCTCTTCGACCGGCATCATGTTGACACCGTTGAAGAACGCAACTTCGTTAGGTGTTCCGAGAGGACCACCTTCGGCACTGGTGCCGTTGTCACCGTTAATGTAAATGATCAGTGTGTTCTCAAGCTTGCCCATGTCCTCGATAGACTGGATCACTCGACCGATTTCGTGGTCGTTGTATGCAGCATATGCAGCAAAGACTTCGACCTGTTTAATAAAGAGTTTCTGCTCTTCTTCAGTCAGCTTGTCCCAGGGTTTCAGCACTTCGTCAGGCCAGGGGGCCAGTTCTGTGTCAGCTGGAATCACGCCGAGCTTCTTTTGGTTTTCAAAAATCGTCTCACGAAGCTTGTTGTATCCATCATCGAAAAGGTGCATGTTGTGGATTTTTTCGACCCACTCTTTGGTCGGATGGTGAGGAGCATGAGTCGCACCGGGAGCGTATTTGACGAAGAATGGTTTGTCGGGCATCGTCTGGTTCATACGATTCAGATAGCTGATCGCATCGTCGGCCATACCGGTGACAAGATTCCAGCCAGGTTTCCCTCTGAATGGGTAGATTTGAGTCGTATTACGGAACAAGTTCGGCTGCCACTGATTCGCATCTCCACCCACGAATCCGTAGAAATACTCGAAGCCAAGTCCTGTCGGCCACTGATCGAACGGTCCAGCTTGGCTGGCAGCAAATGCCGGCGTGTTGTGATCCTTTCCGAACCATGAAGTGGCGTAACCGTTATCAAGCAAGGTTCGCCCGATAGTCGCCTTATCTTCAGGGATGATGCTGTTGTAACCGGGGAATCCAGTAGACTGTTCGGAAATCACTCCGAACCCGACCGAGTGATGATTTCGGCCTGTGATGAGCGCGGCACGTGTCGGCGAGCAGAGCGCCGTCGAATGAATGTTGTTGTAACGCAATCCGTTGTTTGCAACGCGATCCATTGCAGGAGTCGGAATGACTCCGCCGAAGGTGCTTGGCACTCCGAATCCGGCATCATCTGTAATGATCAACAGCACGTTTGGCGCGTCTTGAGGTGGAACAATTCGAGGTGCCCACCAAGGTTTCGAATTCAGAGCATCTGGTTTGATGACACCGCCGAATTTTGGATCCGGTGCGGGAAGTTGTTTCCCATCGATTGTCGTCGTGGCAGCGGGTGACCCTGCGGGTGGTGGTGTCGATTGCTGAGCAAGACAACTGCTCCCATTCGCTCCAACAAATGCCACCGTGAAAAAAGAGAAACCAACTACGCAGAGAGCGAATTTGGAGGAACGAAGCATGGTGTAGTCCTTAAGCAAATTCAAAATGGGCCTTTACGTGCTGCCTCGTAGCGAGCAGTTCAAGAAGCCATGAAAGTGATCTTCACGAGAAACGACCTCAACGAAATCACTGGAAATATCCAACTCATTCTTATGATTCGTAAACGTGAAGAACTTTTTCCATCAGAGAAAAGGCTGTACGATACGAGACAAACCGCGTCCACCATTTCCCAAAGACCTCGAAATTAATTGTCGTTCGAGGAGTTGCTTTTTGAGGAATTGTTATCTTTGGATTGATCTCCGCTTGCTGGTTGCTTGAGTCGAGTGAGCTGCCAGGTCTCCGTCTTTTCCGGACCAAAGTGTAATAGGATCGGTGCTTCGCTTTTGGTCAGGTTATAGATCCCTGTGTCGAAAACGTCGGAGTAATTTGACCCCTCGAAAAATGCGACTCGCTGCGTTTTTTTGTCGACGGAACCTTGTAGGATTTGCGTTTGGTTTGACTGATCGTTCGTGTCGTTTCCACGAATAATGCCTGCTTTATTGACTGCAATTTGCAATGTGATTTCAGATTTCTGTGAGTTGGGAGGACTCAACGCGAAGACTCCAAGTGGCATCCATTCTTCATCCTTGGAAACTTGAGCTTCGACTCCGACCATTGCCAGCTTTTTGGCCTGTTCATAGTACTCGTTCGTCGTAGCAGTCTCTTGCCCGTTCACATAGACATTGTTGTTTTCGTAGACGATTGTATTCCCGTAGTCGTAATACACGGGAGTCACATCTTCGTAAGCCATCCAGGCTCCGATGGAACCCCAGGTCGCCCATCGCCATGCTGAATTTGCTGCCCAGCCAGCTGCGTACCATGCTCCAGGATGAGCTCCATACCAGCCAGCTCTATAGTAGCCCCAGTGATTGAAGTTTGTGCGAACGGCTGCACCCGCGGCGTATCGGCCAGCAGGAGTCATTGCACCGTACACGGCTCCTGCACCGTATCGACCTGAGTAAGCTCGCCCCGCTGCATATCCCCCATTGGGACCTCGAACAGCTGCGCCTGCAACGGCGTTTCCGCGAGGCCCGACTGCGGCGCTTTCTCGAGCATCAACACCGTTGGCACCGTTGAAGCCACGTGTCGCTGCAGCTCCGCCGTTAGGACCAACAGCCCCACCGCGATATGCTGTGTTGCCACCTGGTCCAGTCACACTTCCACCAGCCGCAACCCCACCATTAGGGCCTCTTACGGCTCCCTGCTGCACGTTCCCACCATTCGCTCCGTCGGCTCCACGTACGGCAGCGGTTCCACCGTTCGGTCCCACCGCTCCGCCTCGATATGCAGTGTTGCCCCGGGGACCTGTGACGCTTGACCCGGCAGCGACTCCGCCACGAGGACCTTGCGCGGCCCCGCGATTGACATCAAAGTCATTGGGACGAGTGTAATTATTCGAGTGAGTCGTATTATTGAGATGGTTCGCACCGCCGTCCGAGGGGAGACCGAGGAAACTGTTCAGCTGTGAGCGATTGGGAGAACCAAACGAACCAGAGCCAAACCCACTACGGCCTGAGGCCCCTGCCCCACCACCTAGTCCTGGAAAACTTCCTCCGCTGGGGCGATGACTCTCTAAACTTCCGCCACTTCCAAAGCCTCCGCTATTCATTCGGCCACCGCTGCCTAACCCTGCTCCACGGTCACCACCACCAAAGCCTCCAGCTCCACCACCAAAATGGTCACCGCCAAAGTTGCCACCACCTCCACCGAAGTGAGACCCACCACCGAAGTTGCCTCCGCCCAAGTGAGCACCACCACCGAAGCCGCCGCCACCACCGAGGTGAGCACCACCTCCAAAACCGCCTCCGCCGAAACCTCGTCCCCAACAGGTCTCTGCGGGAAGAGAAGCTGAGAGAACCAGCATGAACACGATGCGCGAAGTTTGTCGAACCATCGGTTGGACTTTCTCTAAGTTTAAAGAACGATTTTGAAATCTGTGATTCTACTCAACGGGAACGCTGCGCCTGATGACGACTTCGTCCGCCTCGGGAAGCGATAAGCCTCCTCGAGTTCTGTCAGTTGACCTCCAGGTGAAGGCATTGTCGTCGATCCGGATGTAGTAGTTGACAGCAGAAGTGACGCTTCCATCACCAGCGACGCCCTGCATTGCCCCTGTCCAGCCTCCGTCCGTTGGAAGCCAGCGACCGCTAGCACTTCCACCATCAGAGCTGAACTCCCACGACTGGACGTGACCTGCATCCGGATTCCAGCCGATGATCTGCACACCCTCGCTTTTCGACCCGTCTAAATGGGTCGCAGAATGGCGTCGTTCGAGGAATGTCTTGTTCGCAATCCAGCGGCAAGTCGATTCAAGTTTGACTCCATTTTCTTCCGCCTCCCAGGAACCAACGAGCCAATCGAGGTCCTTGAGAGAATGGTAAGCAGCCGGAGCCTGAATCTCGCGATCACGAACCGAGGCCATCTTCCACTTGCCAGCAACCTTCACGTGGAAGGCTGTGTATCGAGCCATCCCTGTTGTCCCGGGAGCCACAGGTTCTACCAACGTACGTCCATCTTCAATGGCAGCATCATTGCTCAACATTTTCACGGAATTGATCGCAATGCTGATCTTCGCGTCGGGATTTGCTTTAAAGAATCCAACGTACGCTTTCTCGATCGTTTCTCGACCGGTCAGCGTGCTCCCATTTCTCGTTTCATCAACGTATTCACCATCCTCAGTCCAGAATCCCGCGACCGCTTTGGCATCATGTTTGTTGAAAGCGTCTGCAAACAATTTTGATCCCTGTCGGATCGCAGCGACCTCAGAGTCTTGAGGTTTCGTAGATTCCGCTTTTGCACTCTCTTGTGCAATTGCGTGGTGCGAAGAAACGCAGCCCAAGAGGAAAATCGAAGTGGAAAGCAGCAGAATCTTCATGTCGATATCCAACAATAATAGTGAGGACAGGCTTCGCCCACAACAATTTGACGACGGATGAAAAGTGATCGAAGAGAGTGAGTCGAGAAAGGATTCTCACGCCCATTCAAATCGGAAATGTATCGAAGTGACTGAGTGTGGATTGAATAATATCACCCGAAACGGCCATCCACAATAAACACGCCCTGACTCGTGGTGAGCAGTCGCTGAAGCCTTGAATGTCGCCATCACGGGAATGTTAAGAATTGAAAAACTTAGCTTGAGAAGACGACTTCGGTGACAGCATCCCGAAAAGATTTCCAAGGTCGCTCACGCTCAACGATTTTAGAGTCGCACATGAGTGCTTCGTGGTCGATCCGAACAATTGGACAATCCCGCTGATCACTCATTTGGCTGGTGTCAAAGCAGACTGGATCGTGAAACCCGGCACCTGCTCTGGCAAACGGAATGTACCGAGGGAACAGTAAATTTTCGGTGGAATATTGCCTTTTGGAAATTGAATTGATAAGCCCCCCAAGCCCTTCGCCTGGAGGGTTTGCGAATAGCTCGAATACCTTGAGATCCACTTCTAGCCAGCGATACGTAAGTATAAGAGCTTCGTACAAGCACGGGAGCGGACCGCCCCCGATAGCGTTGTAGAGTGAATCAAGAGCTTCCAGTGGCGTTGAAATGCTTGCAGGTTGCCAAACTGGGATCGCGTTCCATGTCTCCCATTCCTCAGCTGTTTGATCTACAACGAGTTCGGGATAATTTGATTCCAGCAGAAGCATGTCGTCAAGTTTTGCGAATGAATCGACAAACTGTTGGATGAGTTTTCTGTCCGACATGTCGGGTTCCTAAGGCGGACCGTGTCTGGTTGTTTTTGATGACGAAGCATCGCCGAGGGTTACGTTTTCTAGCCGATCTCTACAGATTTCAGTATAACGGCTGTCGACCTTTACGAAGCATCTCTGAATGAGGAACACCGATGAAGAACGAAGATCTTGTCTCCAGGCGAACTCTCTTGAAGTCCACTCTGCTTGGAGCCTCAAGCGTCGCAGCTGGCACGCTGTCGCAAACTTCAATCAGTGCGGCATCTCCAGAAACAATCGCGAAGCAAGTTCCGGTGAAACTGAGAAGCCCTGACTATCCTCGATTTCGCGGACCATTCCCGATTCTCTCAACTCCCTTTACCAATTCCGGTGAGGTGGACTTCGAGGTGCTTGCCCGCGAGGCGCGGTTTGCCGATTGGTGCGAGAGCCCCGGCATGATCTGGCCGCAGTCGAATGATAGTGTCGATCTGTTAACCCAAAACGAAAAACTCGAAGGGATGGAAGTGCTCGCCAAGACGAGCCGAAATCTGAAGACGACAGCCCTTTGTCTCGGCGTACAGGGTGAAGATACCGACGATATGCTCGTCTACGCCAAACATGCCAGGAAGCTTTCACCGACAGCTGTCATCTCACGACCTCCCGACACCGGCAAGACACAAGAGGACTTGCGACAATACTGGCGAGCACTCGCCTCTGTCATCACAGAGCAGCCAGTGATGATTCAGACAACCGCTCGACGTGGTGGAGTCTCTCCTTCTACTGAGTTGCTAATCGAATTGGCTGAAGAGTTCCCCAACTTCGGGTACGTTAAGGAAGAATCGAATCCGGTTATCCCTCGCGTGCGCAAGTTACTCGAATCTCCGTCGATTCGCAGCGTGTTCAGTGCCAGAGGGGCCTATGGCTGGCTCTACGAGTCACGTCTCGGAACTGAAGGGCTTGTGACCGAACGCCTCGCCTACGCCGACATCCTCGCAAAAATCTGGAAGCTGATGAGAAGTGGTGACGATCCCGCAATGCTCAAGGATATGTACAGCAAGCTAACGCTGATGTTTAACCTTTCACAAACCCACCCCGGAAATTTGCGTGGCTATAGCCTTTACCTGTTAAAAATGCGTGGTGTTTTCAACACGATGATCTCGCGCCAATATGGCCCAAATGGGACCACTCCTGCTCAACCGATCATTCGAGACCTGACACTCTCGAATGAGGAAATCGCCGAAATTGAGTGGAGGTTCGAGTCGCTGAAACCATTCCTCAAGCCGGGTAAGTTCACAGGATAAACTTCGCTCGCTTCCTTCTTGAGGATCTTCTGACCAGTAGAGAGCATTTCAATTTAGCGACGGGTGGCAAGCTCAGACTGTAGCGGACGGGTGACACGCTCAAACTGGAGCGTTGGGTGACACGCTCAGGCTGGAGCGACGGGTGGCACGCTCAGACTGGAGCGAAGCGGAAGGATGGGCGTGGCGAATTCCGTGTTGACTCTCATTCTTCCACCATCGGTAATGTTCCGTCCATTTGAAGCGGGACGTCTTCTGCTCCTGCGTACCAGCGCGCACTAGACCATTTTCAATCAACTGCTGTCTCAACTGGTCGGGTGGGTGGAGATCGTCGATCGATGTTAACGGTGGGATTCGCAACTTAATTAAGAAAGAAATCATAGCTTTTGGACAAGGTGCGACGAGAACGTAACCCACCAAATCGCTGTTCAAATTTTGTCCCCCTACGCCTCTGGTATGGGGACAAATTCAAACAATCCGAGTAAGCCGTTATGGTACCCTGCTGATCGTATCGCCGACGCTGCTTGTGAAAATTCGTCTTGTCGTTATTTGAGTCGTGAACTCTCATTTGATTCGAGACCTTGTCGATGATTGAGTCTCTACTTCGTACTCGCCACGCCCATCACTTCACTCCGTTCCGTTCTGGGTCGTGCCACGCACCCGCTACAGTCAGGGCGTGCCAGACCATCCAACCGGACAAGTCGGTCGAGCCCGTCGGGGTGGGCGCCTTGCTGGTCAGTGAGCAACGTTCTCTGTTAAACCCTCACGGGTTTTGTTCATCGCTCTGCAATACGATGGCACCATGAAAAAGGCAGGAAGATTTTTTCCGCACCGCTGGCATTGCACGTGGCACTAAAACCGCGCGCAATTTTCATTGAGCGGTCAGGCAGTCACCCTTCGCTGTTTTCAGGTGACTCTTCAACGGTTTGGATGAGTTCGTGCGTATGAGGAAAAGGTTCCAGATGGACCAGTACATCTCTCAAGTTTGAAAACTCCAGTAAGAGCCGGTCTTTTACTTGGTGGCCGATACGATGCCCCGTAGCAACGGAGAGGTGCTGATCGACCTCGATGTGGATGTCGGCGAAGAACTCCAGCCCAGACTTTCGCACCCAGAGTGTTTCCACATCTTCCACGCCCTCAACCGACAATGCCACTTCTCGGATGTGATCCACAAACTCGGAATTGGCCTGCACGTCCATCAGTTCGCTGGCACTGGAGCGGAAGAGTTGTGTGCCGGACCAGACAATGGCGGCAACGACAACGAGAGAAGCAACCTTGTCTGCCCAAATGTATTGAGGCCCACCGAGAAGGATGACAGTAAGTCCCGTCAGGACCGCAAGCGAGCAGAACGCGTCGCTACGATGATCCCAAGCATTGGCGATGATCGCGGATGATCCCGTACGAATGCCAACTCGCACATTATACTGGTACAACCCCTCCTTGATGAGAACATTGGCTCCGGCAATCCAGAGTGTCCAGACAGGCGGGATTTCGTGTTGCGCGTTGATCCGTTGAATCGCTTCCCAGCCGACGAAGACCGCAGAGACAATGATGAGTAACGCCACATTTGATGCAGCGATTCCTTCTGCTCGTGTGTGTCCATATGGATGTTCGGCGTCGGCAGGACGCTGGGCGACGCGGAGGGCGAATAGGACTACGATGGTCGCCACCACGTCGCCAATCGAATTGACCGCATCTGCAATCAGCGAAAATGAGTTGCCGAAGATGCCCCCGATCAGCTTCACGACTCCCAGCAACAGGTTGATGACAAGCCCCAGAAAGGCAGCTTGCGTCACTTCGGCGTAAGTCCGTGAGATTTCAGTCCGGTCTAACAAGGCGTCAATTCTCTCAACAGGCAAAAGTTTCAGACGGTGGAACGAATCGCTTGTGCCATTGTAGCGTTCAACGATCATTTCCGCGTGACTCAACTGCCACGGCTCCGATGACTGGCAAGAACATGATTTGACGCCTCATCACATCTTGTTCCGCAGCTTGTCTTTTTTCCTGAAAGACGGAGCATTGCCCTATGATGCGATCCCGTAAAATGAGGGAACAATCGCGAAGTCGCCCGACGATGAACTCAAACACGCCGATTAAAAACAGTCTGACGAATCCGAGGGGCAACATGGTCCGCTACAACAACATTAGAAAGCACCCTGCCCTGGGCTACAGAAGCTGATTACAATTTCAACAAGTCAGCTAGCCCAATTCCCGCGCCCACTACCCGAGGGGAACTTCAGGCATCTTGTGCCTACAGCACCCAACCGATCCGGTCAGGCCACCGGGCCGAGACCTTGTCGATGATTGAGGCTCTACTTCGTACTCGCCACGCCCATCGTTTCGCTTCGCTACAGTCTGGGCGTGCCACACAATCCAACCGAACAAGTCGGTCGGTTCACCCCGCCCCCCACATCTTTAGAGGCAGACTGGCCCTGATTATGATGAATCTTTCGTGCCACGGTTGTGCCAACCGTGCAGTGCGGAGTGACCGCTGTTGCTGGACGTCTCCATATCGTAGAATGTTGTATCTGTACTCGCACGGCTCGCAATCCGTTCTAAACAAGGCCACCCCGCCCGCCCGTCCGCTTGATCAGCGGATGTTGATGCGTTAAGATTTGGAGAGAATCGTTGAATTTCTTGCATACTATCAACCCAAAGAGGCTGCCATGCGATTTTGCTCTGTTCTGTTCTGTTAATCAGCTCTCCTATACTCGCTGATGGGCAAATTCTTGATCCTGGCGATAATGATCAACTAGAAGTCGGATGGACTATCCAACCCTATGGGTCAGTTGATCCGATACACCTTGAAGAGGGAGACACACTTCAAGTTGATTTTCTAACAAAGCGTGCCGTTGCCCCGTTTGATACTGTACATCAGAAATCATTTACAATTAGTGACGACTGGTGGGCGACTGAAGAGGCTACAATTCCTGGAGGGGACTTTGTCGATGGTTTTTGGATCGTGATTTTAAGGATCAATGGTCAACTTGAAGATATGCATGTTGGAAAAATCATCGCTCCTCAAGAATAAACCTATAATATGTTTTTTGAGATTATTTGAATTGTTCAACTTTTCGTCTCTCGAAATTCGAACTCAAGTTGCGAGGTTCATGGATGATCGTTTGCAAAGTACCACAACAAAAAGTATCTAATTTTTCCGGATTTACCATGATAGAGTTAATTGTCTCTATCACGGTGATTTCTATTTTAATTTCTTTGTTGATGCCTGCTATTCAATCTGTTCGGGAAACTTCCCGAAGGCTTGAATGCCAATCCCATCTTAAGCAAATTGGCATAGCGCTTCATAACTACCATGATGTGAATAGTGCATTCCCCGGAAAACAGTATTGGTCACGCTACGACCGTGCTCTGAGTTCTTATTTAGAAGTTTCTTCCGATGCAACTTACAGCAAGATATTCTCCTGTCCTTCGGATTCTTATGCATTCGGTAACTTGAAGGCAGGCGAGATCTCTTACGCGATGTCTGATGGAGTTCATGATCTTCGAAAAATTGGTGATGGTTTTTGGGGGCGTTCTGATTTTCGTAAAGCAAGAGATTTCATAGACGGGATGAGTCAGACTGCGGCTATCTCAGAACATATTATGCGACCGGATAACTCTCTCTTGAATAGTGTCGATGTGACTAAGTTGAATCGACGTGAACGTAGATGGTTTCAGCATCGTTTACCTCAACCCGTTTCCACTTCAAAGGAAATGGCTGATGGCTGTGTAACTCCTACTCTACTCACAACAAAAATTAAGCCAAACGTGATTATCTACTCTCACCTCGTCAAACCAAATGGATTTGATTGTTTCAATGGGTATTTTCAACCACAGACGACAAGAGCGGAGGCAGTCACAGCAATGAGCGATCATCCTGGTGGAGTAAATGTGTTGATGGCAGACGGTAGTGTGCATTTTGTCGCTGATACGATTTCCAGAGAGATCTGGTGGGCGATTGGTACACGTGATGGCAGCGAAGTTGTAAATTCTTTATTTTATTGAGCACCCATCTATATTTAAACGAGTTAATACTAGATTTTAGCAGGTGAGTCGACATGAATTCTCTTGTAGCAATGTCTTAGATCGCCTGCATAGTTCTTTAGTACTTGATGTCACAATTTTTCATGCTCAGAGATGAAAAGATTTTCACAAAGGTGAAAGAGATGTTTAATCTTCATTGTATTTCAATAATCCTCTTCATCTCTTGTGTGGTTTTTTTGGGAGGATGTCAACGATTGACTGAATCTCAAAAAAAAGCTAACGCTAGACCTGCAAAAATTTCTCTTTCTGATGTTAAAGATTTTGGACTGACGGTCAATAATCAGCAAATATTTGACAGTAAGCTTAAATGGTCTGTCGATCAGTCTGTGACGTTTTCTGGTCATTTCGAACCGTTAAATGACCAGGAATTCGAGCAGAGGCTAATTTTTTTTACGATCGCATTCAGGCCTGATAATCGAGGAGCTGACGGTGATTGGGATCTAAAAAAAACAAAAGATGCTGCGAGTGAGATACACTTGCCAATAGTCAAAGGCAAAGTTGAGAGCGATTTGCCTCTTTCTTCGGTAGATCTTGATGCGGGAAATTATCAATTAAGAGTCTATTATAACAGTACTGATTTTTTTGGTGGGGATGAGCCAAAAGTGCAATTATTAGGTACTGCACAATTAGAATTGACTGAAGAATAAAAATCGCAAGGTGGCCCGATCGACTTGTCGGTTGGGTCGCTTGAGCGACAAGATGAACTCACCATGAACTTTCTTTTCAAGTCGACTTTCATTAGAGAAAGGTTCCCCCTGATGGTCCAGTGCCGTAGGTCAGGCTCTTTTCGCCTGACGCAACGTGAAGGTTGGTGAGAACCACTGTGGTTGTCGTTCGAGGCGGTCTGATTAAACGTTATTCCAGCGCCAAGAAAGGAGGCGAATACTCAATTCGTCCTTCGATGCCATTTAACGATTCTTCTGACAAGTCCATCGCCATCCACGCTTCACCGCTGCCGAATGGGGATTCGAGGTTTTGTGCCAGTTCTGCTGAAAATCCAAACCTTGGATAAAACTCTGGATGGCCCAGCACCACGATGATTCTCTGGCCCTGTTCCCGACACGCTGCCAATCCTGATTCGACAAGCATCGTTCCGATTCCTTGCCGTTGGTGACTTGGCATTACAGCCATCGGTGCCAGTGACAGCGCATCAATTGTCTCACTTTTTGTCACGATTTTTATTCGACTGAAGAGAATGTGGCCAACGATCTGGCCATCTACCTGTGCGACAAGAGAAACACCAACGAAGCCACCATCTCGCAAGGCATCCACCAGGTTCGCCTCCGCATCGCCTTCGAATGCCGCTTGATTCACGCGCCTAATCGATTGCCAATCTTTGAGGCTTTCAGGTCGAATTGTGAGGTGCATCTTCGTGATTTGTACAGGTCTTGTTAGAGCATCTTTCGAATTGGTTTGCAGGTTCTGCCTCGTGGCGAACAGCATTTTTACTAGAGAAATGCGTTCTTCACGGGCAAACGGTAGAGCAAACTGCTCTAGTGCCAGTTAATGCTTCAGCCTCAAGTTCGAGTTTCTTATGCTTGCCACATGAGCATTTCGAAGTCTTCACTTGGGATCGTCAGGTCGATGGTCCCTTCGCTGGGGGAGCGTTCGACCGCTTCTCCGTCGCGAATGAGTTCTACTGCTAAATGCAGTCGTTGATTCTCTTTAGCACCGAGTTCTTCGTAAGGAATTGCCACTTCCAACAATTGATCGATGGCAGCGACCGACTTGGTGTCAGGACGTTCTTCCCCGTTGATGACGAGTTTGGGGGTCTGCGGGTTTTTGCAATCGATACGGAGTTCAGCACCGAAGGGTTCCACGAAACGGATGCGGATTTCGTCGAAGTCGCCAAGTTCTGCCTTAGCGGAAGTTTGTGTATCGCAGCGGAGGAGTAATCGCTCTTCGTCAAAACCGAAGTACATGTTCGAGATGACACTTTCGGTCACCATTGTCATCGTACCACGTTCGCTGCCGCTTTCGTAATGTCCGGCGTGTCGCCATTCAAAGAACGAGACCCGACCATTTACTTTGACATTCAAAAGTGACTGCGGCTGAGTGTGGAGATGTCGACGTTCGAAGTGAGCCACCGGTTCAAAGAGAACTGAAGGAGGGAGTTCTCCCAAGAGGGTGTAAACGTTTCGCAGGTGCCGACGGAACAGGTCGTCGAACAGGTCGTCCTGACCGGAGTTGTGGTCGTCGCCGTACCACCAGTACCAGTCGCTTCCTTCAGCGATGAACAATTCTTTCCAGGCTTGCTCCAACGTTTCGGGGGAAGCGGTTCCGGACTCTTCTGCTTTGGTCAAAAATTCTCGGGTAATATGGACCAAATCCCAGGCGTCTCGGTCTTCCTGATGCCCGATCCAGATGTAGAAATCGTGGTTGATCCAGCTCCCCGCAAAGAGCTTCGGAATTTTGCTTGTCGGTGGATGCTTGGCAAGGTGTTCGCTGACTGTGAGCGTCGAAATTCCCGGATCTTTGACAGCTTGTTGATACAGATTTCGCAAGAATCCGATGCCTCCATCGGCATAGTATTCCCAGCAGTTTTCGCCATCGAGAATAATCGGCACGAACGGAGTTTGTGTGGCATCGTGCTCTGCGACTGCCCTGCCGATTCCTTTGACTTTCGCCAACAGGTCCTCAGCAGCCCAATGAGGTTCGTTGCGTTGATAATGAAAACCGATCAAGTCGCTGAGGCCGTGGTCTCGGAAGATGATGTCTAACGGCTTTTGGTCTGTTCCGGTGCGCCAGGGGCGATAAAGCATTTCTGGCCGGTTGAGGTTTCCATGGTCGTCACGCGAGACGATTTGATCCATGGAATGCCCCAGAATCTCTTCGTCCGTGGCAAGCCATTTGAAACCGTTGTCGGCGACTGATTCCAAGATTGCGTTTGAGACTGAACCTTCCGAAGGCCAGAGCCCGCGAGGTGCTTCACCGAACAGCTTTGTGTGATATTCCACAGCCATTGCGAGATGCTTTTGTGCGTCTTCGCTGTAGCTTTCAACGTACTTCGGCATAGGACAGCCGGGCATCGCTTCCCAGGCAGATTTTTTGTCCCACAGGAGTGGCAAAATTGGATGATAGAATGGTGTTGTCGTCAGCTCGACTTGACCACCTTCCATGAGTTTTCGATGTAGCGGAATGACCCGCCCAACAATTTCACGTTGTTTGTCGAGTAGCCAGATCTTTTCATCTTCCGTCCAGCCAGCCCCTTTCTTTCGGAATTCGCGGAGTTCAGCATCTTGCTCGAACAGAAGTTCATGAAACCATGCCAGGTTGTGCCAGACCTGTAAGTCTCTCAGTTCCTGAATGGTGAAGCGGGAGTGTGCATCTTGTACGGAATCTCGCCCGATTCCTCTTTTCTGATGCAGTTCGCTGTACCGTTTGTGAGGGCGAATCATACTCTGCTCGTTCGCCATGAAGAAATTGTCGAACAGGTAGTATGTTTCTTCGAGCGATAACGAGTCTGCCGGAATTCGTGACACATCCAGATGCCGGTCGCTTCCGCCGTTCACGTAGCGCTCGATTTGAACTAATAGGCTCGGAACAAGATTGATCGTGCAATGAAACTCCGGGACCTCTTGAATGTGCAAGGCCATGCCGATGTAATCTTTTGTGGCATGCAGTCGGACCCAGGGCATGAGTGTTTCGTTGGCAATGTCGTCCGGGTAATACGGCTGATGTTGATGCCAGAACAGT
Organism: Thalassoglobus polymorphus; assembly: GCF_007744255.1. Taxonomy (GTDB): domain Bacteria; phylum Planctomycetota; class Planctomycetia; order Planctomycetales; family Planctomycetaceae; genus Thalassoglobus; species Thalassoglobus polymorphus. The sequence goes on from NZ_CP036267.1 coordinate 1,669,982, forward strand.
GCAAGTGAGACCGGTTTCATGAGTATTGACTCGGTGATTCTTTAATCACGTGCTGTGCTCCACAGAGCGCAAATGGATGGAGCAGTGATAGTTAACGAGTTGCGTTGTCTGGGTCTTCCGTTGACGTCAGAGCCTGAAATACGCATCTTTATATGAGACAGCTTACTTCCTAAGCTGAAACCGATGCAATGATGGAATTTCTCACTACTTGAGCGGACAACATCAGGTACCTGGATCAGAGCCGAAACCCTATCCCAGCTTCGCGATCACACGTTCATACACATCGGTGTACTCCTGCGCGATGCGGTCCCAAGACGAATCTTTGACCATGCTGTTGAGAACAAGTTTATTCCAGTCTTCGGTGTGATGCACGAACATTCCAACTGCTCTCCAGACTGTATCAAGAAAGTGATCCGCATCGTACTCACGGAAGACAAACCCCGTCGCAGTACCATTGTCGAGAGTGTGTCGCTGGACATCGACAACTGAGTCTGTCAGCCCACCGACTGCATGCACGATTGGAGGAGTCCCATAGATCTGGCTGTATTGCTGATTCAGCCCGCACGGCTCGAAGCTGCTCGGCATTAAGAAAGCATCTGAGCCGGCCTCAATGCGGTGTGCGAGCCCTTCCTGGAATCCAATATAGACAGCAACCTTATCTGGGTAATCCTGCTGGAGCTTTAAAAGGATTTTTTCGTAGCGAGGGTCCCCTGCTCCGAGGAAAGCGAATTGAACGTTGGCGTTCAGGATTTGAGTCGCCTTCTTCGTGATCAGGTCGAGCCCTTTTTGGTCCGTCAAGCGAGAGACAAGTCCGAGGACCATCGCTTCAGGGTTCTCTGGTAGGCCCATCTCTCGTTGTAGGGCTGCTTTGCACTCCGCCTTTCCTTCCTTGTAGTTCTGAAAGTTGTACTGCATGGCAATATGAGGATCGGACTCGGGGTTCCAGATCGACATGTCGACTCCGTTCAGAATGCCAATATAGTCTTCCCCGCGATTCTCCAGAACGGGATCGAGACCGTAGCCAAACTCAGGGAGGCAGGTTTCTTTGGCGTATGTCGGGCTGACAGTCGTCACGATATCCGCCATAGCGATCCCCCCTTTCAGCAAATTCAAGTTTCCGAAATACTCAAGTTGCTCCCAGTTGAAATATCTGGAATTCATGCCTGTATTGAGCATTTGTAAACTTGGAAACTCACCATGAAAGGCCATGTTGTGAATGGTGTAGACCGTCCCAATGTTTCCAAGTTCGCCCTGATGTTCCCGTTCTTGAAGGATGAGCCCCGGGACGAGGCCGGTTTGCCAATCGTTGGCATGAATGATGTCTGGTCTGAAGAAATGCCTGGCGACTTCTACGGCAGCCCGGCTGAAGAACAGAAAACGTTCGGCATTATCTCCGTAGTCGTGGCCATTTTCGAGATAGAGTCCGTCTCGATCAAAGAAATGAGGACGATCGACTAAGAAGACGCGCACCTCGCTATCGGGGATTTTTGTCTCGAAAATGTCCGCCGTGAGTGTTGTGTGCAACATCTCGAAAGTAACCTGACCGACGATTTCCCCCCGGTCTGATTCTGGAATGTGTCGGCGATAACAGGGCATGACAAGTGCAACTTCATGCTCACTCGCAACGAGCGCTTTAGACAGTCCAGTCGCCACATCAGCGAGCCCTCCGGTTTTCGCAAACGGAACTGCTTCCGATGTGACCATCATAATCCGCATTCTGGACTCCATGTTTGATAAAGCGAAACAGCAAAGGCCGATCATCCAAGATCACAAGCTTTGCAAAGTTAGCTGATGTTCTACACAAACCAAATCGAAACCTTTGAAATTCAGCAATTTGGATTTATTGAGAAGAGAGAAACCCCATGTCAGCAGTCGTGGAATTGATATACTGACCTTATCAAGTTGTAATGCAATCTCACTGGGATATCACCAAAAGCAAATCGAGGCGTCGACGATGAAAACTACTGCGAGTGTTGAGATTGACCGCCCGATTGAAGATGTTTTTGACCTCACGATTCATCATGTCGCTGAATGGAGCGATGTTGTCATTGAGGATCAAATAATTGAAGAAACTCCAGATGTTGTCGGTACAACATTTCGATCGATCACAGAAAATCAGGGGGAGCAGATGGTCTTCGAAGGGGTCGTCACTCAGTATCAATACCCAAATTTAAATGCGATTCAACTCGTCGGTCAATTATTTGACATTGATGCCGCATATTTCTTCGAGCGAATCACTTCTCACAAAACCAAAGTGACTCAGGTCTCTGATGTTAGACCCAAAGGAGGGTTGAAGATTATCTTTCTCCTTTTCGGGTGGCTTATGAAGACTGCAAGTTGCAAAGCGGCTGAGAAAGAACTGAACAACCTGAAGGAGTATTGCGAGCAACAGGAAGGCGCCATCTCATAACGCTTTCGCCCCCACCATTCGTTTTACATTCTCCGCAGCCAGAGCGGTTTGCTCTGCCGTTTGCCCGTGAAGAACGCATTTCTCCAGTAAAAATGCTGTTCGCCACGAGGGAGACCTGCAAACCAATTCGAAAGATGCTTTAAAAGAAACAGGAGATTGTGGACTTGTCTTTATTTGATCGGGTTCGCGATGAATCGATAGCCGGTGCCGCGGACCGAAAGCAAATGGTGCGGGTTGCTCTGGTCGTCTTCAATATACTTGCGAAGTCGCAACACGAAGTTGTCGATGGTCCGCGAGGTGACTTCCGCCCCCTGCTCCCAAACGTCTTTGAGAATTTTTGTTCGCGAGAGGACGTCACCTTCGTTCTCGATGAAGTAGCGTAGCAACTGCATTTCCATTGTTGTCAGTTGATGCTTCTCTCCATCTTTGATGACTTCAAAAGTCTTGAAATTGATCTGGATATTGCCGATTTGAAACTCTTCAATTTCGGTTGCGTGCTTCGGCGGAGGATCAATACGTGGCCGTTTGAGGAGATTTCGGACTCGACTGAGGAGTTCAGGCAAATTGAATGGTTTGGCGATGTACTGGTCTGTTCCGCAATCGAAAGCGTGTGATTTGTCTTCGCTGAGCGTCCGGGCACTGAGGACGATGATGGGAATGTTCTGGTCTCGTTCTCGAATTGCACGACAGATTTCGTAGCCGCTCATCCCAGGAAGCATCAGGTCGAGAATGATCAGATCGACGTCGTGAGAGTTCTCTTCGAAGTAAGAAAGCGTCGACGGACCATCACCGAGCACGACGGTTTCGTAACCTTCGGCGTCCATGTTGAAACGCAGGCCTTCGGCAATTGCCTCTTCGTCTTCAACGATCAGGATTCGTTTAGTTTTGTTTGACATCGATGAAAATTGCCCCTGAATCGAATTGTGAGTTCGATTGTCATTTTGCAGCGAATCAGACAATTCCGTAAAGAATAATTTTCTTCAGAAGTTCAGTCTATACGAAAAAGAAGCGTAGAGCATCTTTCGAATTGGTTTGCAGGATCTGCCTCGTGGCGAACGTCATTTTTGCTAGAGAAATGCGTTCTTCATGAGCAGGCAGTAGAGCATCCATGAGGAAGTTTCTGTCAAGTCGGGAGTGAGACGATTGCGGGATTTTCCAGGCATCCATCCGGCATCACTCACCGAAGTGAGGCGCCAATAGACATGATTCGGTCGGTCCCATTCAAACTGACGGTCTCGAAGACCATGCTCTACCACGGGATCCAACTGCAATCCCACTCTCCATCTCGACGTGAAACTCTGAACACTCTACTGCTGTGATTTTACTATAAAATGATCTTGCGTGAGTCCCTTTCGCCTCGCCCTGGCCTGGGTCTGCAACTCAAATTGAGACCCAGGTGATGGTGCGGTGAATGGGACGGTCTCTTTTGCTGAGCTCGAGTCGGGCTCAGGCACTGACCGCAGGAACGGCCTCTTTCCAAAGTGTGCCATGTTTGAGCATCGCCCACATGACTCGTGACAAGTAATGTGACGTCGCCACCAAGGCAATTTTCTTGCGTGCCGGATCGTCGCGTTGAATTCTCTCGAAGTAGGCTCGGACCGTTGCCGATCGGCGGATCGCTTGCCAGGCGGCTTCGGTCAACATCGCACGAGCTGCCGCAGAGCCTTGTCGAGTGATGTGTCCCAGGCGGTTCTTGTCCGACGATTGATCCTGGGTCGGAACCAGACCGAAGTAGGCTCCCACCTGTTTGCTGCTTTTGAAGCGATGCGGATCGTCGATGAATGCGACCATTGTCTCGGCGGTTCGCAGGCCAACTCCCGGAATCGATTGCAGCTGAAAGACAGCAGGGTTGTCCCGGGAGAATTTTTTCAATTCGGTTTCGAGCCTTTGCACCTGCGTTGTCAAAAAATCGATTTCCTGGACAAGTATGTCTCGTTTTATTGCCAGCAGCGATTGTTCGAATGTCAGTTCTTTGAGCCACTGCATCCCTGCTTTGGTCCAGAGACCAGGTCGCGTGGGAGCTTTGATTCCCAATGATCTTAACAAGGCTCGAATTCCATTCTTGGCTCGGGTTCGCTTTTCGATGGTTCGCTTGCGGAAGGTGACCAGTTCCCGCCACGCCCGGACGTCGGCGGGTGGGACATGGACCTCGGGAAGTTGATCGACATACAACAGCTTGGTGAGCTTTTCGGCATCGTTGCGGTCGTTCTTCTTGTGCGATCTGAAGATCAATCTGAGTTGTCCGGGATGCGCGACCACCACCCGCAGAGCCACTTTCTTGAGTGCTTCGGACAGCCAGCCGTAATTGCAACTCGCCTCGAAACAGACCTGAAACGGCTCGGTCAGCTTGGAAAGCGTTTCGATCAACTGCTTGAGCTCGCGAACCGTCCATCGCTTGTGAACCTTTCCGTTGTTCTTGAGGACGCAAACCGTAATTTGTGTTGTGTGAACGTCTAATCCAACGTAAAACATAGTCGTCTCCTGAGATCGGGGTGGTGAAAAAAACAGTTCCACAATACCCGATTGACGGAGACTTCCTACATAGTTTCAAGCTGCTCTAGCAGCACACTCGGAAGTGTACTGCTAGAACATTTTTGTAATCCTGATGTCTTTGGAGAGTGCTTTCTAGAACTGATCCTGAAACTTGAAATTTCTCTCTCAAACGTTGTGGAAAGCAGCTATTTCAGAGGTTTTCGGACGGGTTCTATGTGAAAAATCGCACAAATCCACAAGACAGGACACGGACATCGTTAAGCGAAAATACTCTGGAACGAGGCTCTTTGGCTACTTCCAGGGTGGCTGCTCTGGCAAGTATTTGTCGAACTCTGCGATCAACTTCGCCTGATAGTCGCCCGCGTAAGTTCCTGAGAAGAATCGCTCGCAGGCTTCGTCAAGGAAACGAACCCAACTCTCTTCCTCGTGACCGGGGTTGATGGGGTAGAAGAGTGCTCCGACAGCCTGAGCGGCCTTCATGTCTCCGGGAGCATCTCCGATCATGAGCATCTTTTCAGGAGCGTAGCCCATCTCTTTGCAGGTCGTCAGGGATTCTTTTTTGCTCCCTGATTCTTGTCCACAAATGGACTTCACGTATTGATCAATATCATGTTCAGCCCACTCCTTTTGAAGAGCCCCGTTCGGGGTCGCTGAACAGACAATCAAATCTGCTTGTTCGCCCATCTTCTGGAGAGCTTCACGCACCCCCGGGAATGGTGGGACGCCATGTACCATCTCGTTGACGGTGTCATCGACTGCTTTCGACCAGGCGTAGGCCTGCTTCAGGTCAGGATCGCCTGTTTTTTCTGCTTCCGGTCCAATTGTTTTCGTGCCGAGTTTCGATTCGCGCTCGACCCAATCACGAACACCTTGAAGTTGTGGCAATTTTGCATTGCGTCGCTGAACTTCTGGGCGTTCTGCGAGTAAATCGAGTGCCAGCAGGTAAGCTGGGAACCGGTTGGCTCCGCGAGTTTTGGAGTACAAGTTGGTGAATTCTGCTGCTTCGCGAGCGTATTTCGAGATCGGCTGAAGGCTGAAATGGTTGATGAAGTTTGGAATAAAACATTCCTTGTGCTTGATCTCCATTGAGTCAAACGCACAGCCATCCGAGTCGATTCCGATAAGAAAATCACGCTCTTTTTTGAAATTTGCAAGTCCCAGTTCAGACACCTTGCTCGCTCCGCTAGAAGTTTCAGATACGGTGGCATCGCGTTGATGCCAAATTGTTCGCAGATGGTAGGATATGGGAACTCCGTTCGGCTTCCAAGTGAGTTGTCGCAGTTGCTACACATCAAGAATGTCCGGTCTGACGAATGATTTCTCGCACTGGAGAGTGGATCGATGATTTGCATTGGTTCAACAGTTCTCAGAGAATACTTTCTTGCCGGAAACTTCATGTGTTCGGCCAGAGCCAAGCCAATATCGGTCTTAACCATTGGTCTCAAGGTTCTGCTTTGTGGTGAGCTGTCTTTGATGTCGTGAGTGCGATTTCCTCCGGCGCGACCAACATTGAAATGCTTTAAACATTCTTGGATGGAATTTGACTGTGACCTTCGACACTGCGACCTTCGACGAACTTCTAAAAAAACTTTCTGACAATGCTCTCGATATTGATGCCCAACAGGCATGGCCGAAGGAGCAATTTCAATGGATGGCTGAAGCTGGAGTTCTGAATTGGTTCATCCCGGAAGAGTTTGGTGGAAAAGAACTCACACAAGCAGAACTGGCTGAAGGATACGAAAAGCTGGCCGCTGCCTGTTTGAGTACGTGTTTTGCCTTCACACAAAGAAACGGAGCATGTCAAAGAATTGCCGGATCAGAGAATGAAGAGCTCAAAGCAGATTTGCTGCCTCGTCTGGCAACCGGCGAACTCTTCGCGACCGTCGGAATTTCGCATTTGACGACTTCTCGCCAGCACATCGCAAAGCCAGCAGTTGAAGCTGAGGAGCAGAGTGATTCCTTCGTCCTCAATGGCATGATCCCCTGGGTGACTGGAGCCACAGCAGCAGACATCGTCGTAACCGGAGGAACTTGCAACGACGGCAAACAGGTTTTACTTGCCATGTCCACAGCCTCTGCAGGTGTTTCAGTTCAACCCAAAGCTGAACTCATGGCACTCACTGCCAGCGAGACAACTTCCATTCGGCTGGAAAATGTTTCTGTGCCGAAGCGATCTCTGCTCGCCGGACCGATTGAAAAAGTGATGAGCCAAGGCAAAGGAGGAGGAGCCGGTTCGCTGACAACGTCAATACTCGCTTTGGGGCTGTCCGCCCGATCGCTGAGACTCCTCCAGGATGAAGCAAGTCGCCGAGACGATCTCATTGGAAAGGCAGACTCCTTCAAACACGAAGTCGACGTGCTCCGTTCCGAGATTCACCGAGCCAGCCTCGGCAAGACGTTCGGCGATGAAGGTTTGTCACCGACAGCGATTCGTCAACAGGCGAACTCTCTTGCGTTGCGAATTACACAAGCTGTGCTGGCTGTGACCAAAGGGGCCGGATTCATGGTGGGGCATCCAGCAGAACTGGCTGTTCGTGAAGCGATGTTCTTCCTCGTCTGGTCCTGTCCGCAACCAGTCGTTGAAGGCGTACTGAACGAACTCTCCTGCCGAGACACCTTTTAAGCATTTCCGTCTGCTTTTTTGATGTCCTAATGCTCGCTTTCAAGACATCCGAGACTCCTCGCCACTAAGCAGGAAATCAAGGCCAGTCAGTATGGGCTGGCACTGAGGGGATTCCGTCAAGTAGTCCCTGCATTCAATTTGTGATTGCAGTCTGTTGGAGGACTGACGCTGTTTCGTGAAAGCTGATTCTGAAACTTGAATTCGCTCTCGAAGAACGTTGAAGAAAGCGGCTATTTAAGGGCTTTGGGTGAGATTCTAGTGAAAATGTTTCTCGGGGAGGCAAATTTCGCCTGATTGAAAGATTTGTTGATATCGACGGAGACTTATGTTGCAAGTTGCTGATTTGTAAGCGATGATGACATTCCCGCCTGCCTGCCTGCCAGTCCTACCTCAATTGATTTCAAATGTCTTCAAGAATCTATTATCTGTTGGCCCTGTTCCTGTTCGGAGTGCTCCAGACTTCTGCCCGTGGAGACGATGCCAAGCTGACACCGGAACAGGTGAAATTCTTTGAAACCAAAATCCGCCCTGTTCTTGTCGAACATTGCTACGAATGCCATTCGGTGGAAAGTGATGAACCGGGAGGGAATTTACTGCTTGATACAAAAGCGGGCATGTTCAAAGGGGGCTTAACCGGTCCCGTTCACATCGCGGGTGACCCGGAAAAGAGCTTGCTAATTAAAGCTCTGCGGTACGATGAAATCGAAATGCCGCCTGACAAGCCACTTTCTGAAGCCGTCGTGAATGATTTCATCACCTGGGTGAAGCAAGGGGCGTTCGATCCACGTTCCGCAAAAGCAGATTCAGCTTCAGCACCGATGAAAGAATATGGTCGAGAGTCACTCTGGTCATTTCTTCCACGCACAACGCCTGAACTGCCATCTGTGGAAAATGAAACATGGGGACGGGATCCGGTTGATCGGTTCGTGCTTCAGAAAATTGAGCGAAACAATCTCATCCCGACAAACGACGCCGATCCACGCACATTGATTCGGCGGTTGTACAGCGACCTGATTGGACTTGCTCCAACCTTTGATGAGATCGAAGAGTTCGCGGCATTGCACGAGAAAAATAAAAACGAAGCGACCGAGCAACTCGTTGACCGCTTACTGGAGAGCCCGCAATTCGGGGTCCGTTGGGGACGGCATTGGTTAGACGTCGCTCGCTATGGAGAGTCCAATGGCGATGACGGACTCGGACGCAATGCAACATTTCCACATGCCTGGAGATACCGCGACTACGTCGTCGATGCTTTTAATCAGGATGTCCCGTTCGATCGTTTTGTGACCGAGCAAATCGCAGGTGACCTGCTTCCTGCTCGGACCGCAGAACAGCGAAACCGACAACTCATCGCTACCGGTTTTCTGGCAATCGGTTCCAAACCTGCAGTCGCGATGAACAAAAATTTTGCCATGGACGTCGTTGACGATCAGATCAATGTCGTCAGCACTGCGATTATGGGACTGAGCGTTGCCTGCGCACGCTGTCACGATCATAAACATGATCCGATTCCGACACGCGATTACTATTCGATGGCTGGCATCTTTAAGAGTTCACAAACTTTGTACGGGGCTGCTGGAAATCAGGGTCTGACAGCTCCCCCCACACCACTGCATGAACTGGTCTCAGTTTGGGATCCAAAAAGCAAGTCCGATTTTAAGACGGCGCCCCAGTTCCCCAAAACATACTCTGCGAAAATTGATGAACTCCAACCAGAGCTTCATCTCTCCTTCCAGCAGAAACCGGAAGCTCTCAACATTGAGGGAAAAACAGCAGAGTTTAGTAAGAAAAATTTCGCAAAACTCAAAGAGGCTGCAATTCGAGGGGAGTTGCCAGAACCAGAACCAGCGAAGGAAGACGCAGAAGACGCAGAAGCGGACGGCTCAAAGACGGATTACACGGTCTCCTTTTGGTTCAAAAACAATATCAAGAATACCGAACGTCCAATCACCGCATATCTGTTTTCGCGAGGCAAATGGAAAGAGAGCAATCTCGCTGGGGATCATTTGGGGATTGGTGGGAAGCACGATTCCAAGCGAACAGGAAAACTTTTCGTCTTCAATGGCAAACAGAATAAAGTCTCTATCGCGGGCTCAACTGTCATCTCGCCCGGAACCTGGAATCATGTGGTTCTCATTCGCAAACAAAATCAGGTGCAACTCTTTCTAAACGGGGCTGTAAAACCTGAAATTGACGCGAAAATTCCTTCGAACATTGGAGAGTCCCGCGAGTTTGCGCTGGCGACCCGCACCGACAATATGTTTCCGTTAGATGGAAATCTGGCCGAGTTCTCAATCTATTCCAAAGCACTCGACGCTGGAGCGGCGCACTCTTTATTTACCGCCTCCGGACAACCTCAGCGCCCCTCCATATTGGGCTTTGCGATGGGAGTTCGTGAAAAGGAAAAACCGCAAGACTCCAAAATTCATATCGGTGGCCAAACCTCCAAACTTGGTGAGGTCGTGCCACGAGGATTTCTAACGGCGTATCAACAGGATTTCGTCGACGCAAATCGTAGCGACTTCTCGGCGGCGAGTAACATCCCAGCGGAAGCAAGTGGACGACTGGAATTAGCGAACTGGCTGACAAGTCCAGACCATCCACAAACTGCCCGAGTTTTTGTGAATCGCGTTTGGAGCTACCTTTTCGGGCACGGCTTGGTGGCGACGGTTGACGACTTCGGAGTTTACGGAGCACGCCCATCTCACCCGGAATTGTTGGACTACCTCGCCAACCGTTTTGTCGAAGAAGGATGGTCAGTCAAGAAATTAATCAGACAGCTCGTACTCAGCCGCACCTATCAGCAGGATAGTCAGTGCGTCGAATTGCTCGCAAAGATTGATCCAGGAAATACATTTTTTGCACGCTACTCGCGGCGGCGACTTGATGCAGAGTCAATCCGTGATCGGATGCTTCAAGCCAGTGGGAAACTCGATCTCACACCACAGGCCGGATCCGCCATTGATGAGATCGACACACTCATCAACTGGCCTCCCGGAGCAGCAACAAATCTGCATAAAAAGACCAACCACCGCAGCATCTATTTGTGCATGCTCCGGCATTCTCCACCTCCTGAACTGGCAGCCTTCGATCTTCCAGATGGAATCAAAGTGACCGGTCGCCGAGATGAAACGGTTTTACCAACCCAAACCCTGTACTTGCTGAATAATCCGTTTGTGATCGAACAATCGTACGCACTAGCGGAGTATTCTTTGAATGATAAAACCCTGCAAGAGGCTGATCGGGTGGCGTTTCTGTTTCGCCGGATTCTTCAGCGGAATCCGACCGATTACGAAATCGAGCAAGCATTGCGTTTGATCAGGTCGATAAAGAAAGAATCGGACCCACAGCAGAAACAACTCACCGAGGTGTGGGCGACCTTATGCCAGGGGTTATTCGCCACGAATGAATTTCGGTATGTCGACTGAAAGCGGTTTTCAACCAGGTTGCCAATGAGAGAGGATTCTCCGGAAGTGGCGAGTTGTTGAAAATTTGGAATCGAGAGTTCACAAGATTGAGTAAAGCGAGGCTGAAATGTTCAGGTCAAGAAGAAGCATGCTGAAGTCCGCCTCATGCGGGTTTGGATACTTGGCTTTCCAATCGCTGTTTCAACAGCAACTTCTCGCGGAGAGTAGTTCACTGGTCGCTAAGGCTCCCGCGCTCCCCGCACGAGCGAAACGAGTGATCTTTCTTTGCATGAGCGGAGGCCCTGCTCAGCTGGATATGTTTGATTACAAACCACAAGTTGGAAAGAAAAAGCATCCCGGATCGGTCTACAAATTTCAACAACATGGCGAGTCGGGGCTCTGGGCTTCGGAGCTCGTTCCTGAGATGGCAAGACATGCGGATAAACTTTGCATGATCAACGGAATGTACGCCGACACTGGAAATCATGCGCAGTCGTTCTTACAGCTTCACACAGGCGAAAAGTTGCGCAAGCGACCCAGCATGGGGTCTTGGATCAACTACGGCCTCGGGACGGAGAATCAGAACCTGCCCGGATTCATCAGTCTCAATGCAGCGAAACCCTCTGTCTATTCGAGCGTGTTTCTCCCGCCGATTTTTGAAGGAACACCGATTGGCGTGAACGGTGAAGATATGTCGCAGGCGATGATCAATGATATTTCCAGCGATCATCTCTCCCCGACAAAGAAGCGAAAGCAACTCGATTTCGTACAAGCGATGAATCGTCAACATCTGGCGCAACGACCGGATGATACACAGCTGGATGGTGTGATTGAGTCGATGGAACTCGCATTTCGGATGCAAATGACCGCTCCTGAAATTCTTGATCTCAGTTCAGAAACTCAGGAAACGATTCAGCGTTATCGCGTCGGAGAAAAGCTCTCCGTTGGAACCTGCCGACCAACAGATTTTGGGCGGCAATGCCTGCTTGCCAGAAGATTCGCGGAAGCCGGGGTCCGGTTCATCGAAGTCAATCACGGAAGTTGGGATCAGCATAAAAATCACCGCCGAGATCTAGAAGCGAATTGCAAAACAACTGATGCTCCGATTGCTGCCCTGCTGGATGATTTAGAAATGCGTGGAATGCTCGACGACACGCTTGTCGTCTGGGGTGGGGAATTTGGTCGTCCTGGACTGACACCGGAAAACGGAAAAGACGAGACCGGCCACAACTACAGAGGGTTTACATTCTGGATGGCTGGCGGGGGGACCAAAGGAGGCTATGTCCACGGGAAGACGAATGAGACCGGGGCTCGATCCGTTGAAGGAAAAGTTCATTTCCGAGATTTGCACGCCACGATTCTACATCTCCTCGGGCTTCCACATGAGCAACTTGCATACTTCCACGAAGGAAGAAACCATCGCTTGACCGGTCCTGAAGAAGCGAAGGTTGTTCAAGAATTATTCGCGTGATCTGAAGTCTTTCCAGTCAGCGAACCCGTGAGTCTTAAGTGATGAGTGGTTCGATGACTTCGCCTGCCACATCAGTCAAACGATAATCGCGGCCTTGGAAGCGGTGAGTTAATCGCAGGTGGTCCAAGCCGAACCGGTTAAGCATTGTCGCGTGCAGGTCATTCGCATGTACCGGATTCTCTGCGACACCCCAGCCGAGTTCATCGGACTTTCCGTAAACCTGTCCTCCTCGGAAGCCACCCCCTGCTAAAAACATGCTGTATGAAAACGGATGGTGATCGCGTCCGCTCACATTGTTTGTATTCCCCCCTCGGTTCTCTCCCAGCGGTGTCCGCCCGAATTCGCTCCCCCAGACGACCATTGTTGAGTCGAGGAGTCCACGCTGTTTGAGGTCTTTGATCAATGCAGCGATCGGCTGATCGGCCATGGTGGCATTGAAGTCCAGTTCTGGATCAAGATTTGAGTGATGATCCCAGGAAGCATGCACAATGTTAATACAGCGAACACCCCGTTCTACCATCCTGCGGGCGAGCAGGCAGTTTCGGGCGAAAGTCCCGAACGTGTCGCTACCATAGGAACCTCGCCCACCCTTGCCTGGAGTTTTCCGGTTGACTCCGTATTCATCGAGTGTTTGCTCTGTTTCGGTGGAAAGATCGATCAACTCCGGAGCAGCTGTTTGCATCCGAAAGGCAAGTTCGTAACTCGAAATTCGACTGGCAATTTCTGGATCGTGAATGGTTTGGTAACGTTTCTGGTTCAGGTCATTGAGCGCATCAAGCCCTCGGCGTTGCAGCTCCATAGAAATCCCTTTCGGGTTCTCCAGATTAAGGACAGGTTCTCCCTGTGGTCGAAACAGGACTCCTTCGTAAACACTCGGGAGAAAGCCACTTTGCCAGAGAGTTGCTCCCCCTGATGAACCTCTCCCAGCTGTCAGAACAACATAACCGGGTAAATTTTCCGATTCGCTTCCAAGTCCATATGTCAGCCAGGATCCCATGACTGGTAAGCCGAACTCAGCCCGACCGCATTGCATCAGCAATTGCCCGGGATGATGATTGAACTGTTCTGAGTACATCGAACGAATCAAGCAAATGTCGTCGGCGACTCCTCCGATGTGCGGGAGCAGGTCGGAGAGTTCCATCCCGCATTCGCCATGCTTTTTCCACGTTCGATTCATCGGTCCCATCAAACGAGCGGTTTCGGGCTTGAGGAATGCGAAGCGAACGCCCTCGTAGATCGATTTGGGTAACGGCTGACCGTTCTGTTTGACGAGTTCCGGCTTCCGATCAAATAAATCGAGTTGCGAAGGACCACCCGCCATAAAGATGAAGATGCACGCTTTAGCTGGCCCTTCGAAGTGTGGTTTCTTCGCTGCCAGTGGAGAGGAGAACTCGGGTTCAGCAGCAGCGAGTGCCGCAGGCTCTAACAGTCCGTCTTGAGCCAACATCGACCCCAGGCCGATTGCACCGATACCAGATGCTGACGAGAGCAGGAAATCCCTACGGGTTCGGGAGACGATTTGCTGTTGAAGATTGGCAACTTCTGAAGGTCTCATCTCTGTTCACCTTGTTTACGAAACATGCGATTTCACTACTGAGACCGCGACACCGTTTCTAGAACACTTTCGTGTTTCTTGTGTCCGCGAATTGAGCGTCTTGTCAGGTGGTTGGATGTGTGCCACGCGACAGGACTGCTACACCTTTATCAAAACCGCTTTAGTCAATCATTCATCGAGCATGTGATGCTCACGAACTGGTATTCACCTAAACATGATTCTCTACGTTAGATCATCAACCCAGTATCTTATCAATTCGATGCCCATGCACATCCGTTAGCCGGAATGGGCGACCCTGATAAGTGAAAGTCAGTCGTTCATGATCGATGCCGAGCAAGTGTAATATCGTAGCTTGAACATCGTGAACATGCACGGGATCTTCTACAACTGAAAAACCGAGCTCGTCGGTTTTTCCAACAATGGCCCCCTGTTTGATTCCTCCCCCCGCAAACCACATCGTGAATGCTTGAGGGTGGTGGTCACGTCCGTTTGTCCGTCCCAGAGCGGCGCTCGCTTCGACCATTGGCGTTCGACCGAATTCTCCACCCCAGACGACGAGTGTGTCTTCTAACAGCCCTCGTTGCTTCAGGTCTTGGATGAGTGCTGCTGCTGGTTGGTCCGTCATCCCGGCGAGCCGTTTGACTCCCCCTTCCACATTCGAATGGTGATCCCACCCTGATTGATAAACCTGAATGAAGCGAACCCCGCGCTCAGCGAGTCGACGAGCAAGTAAGCAGTTGCGGGCGAATTCGTTCGGTTTCTTTTCGTCAATTCCATACAGGTTCAGCGTCTCTTTTGTTTCTTTTGAAAAGTCCATTAACTCGGGGGCAGCGGACTGCATTCTCCATGCCATTTCATAGGCGCTGATGCGCGTCTGGATTTCGGGGTCGCCGACTTTTTGAAACTGTTTCTGGTTCAGTTGTTCGATTAAATCCAGAGAGGCTCGTTGTGCTTGGTTTTCGATTCCGACAGGGTTCGAAACGTGTAAAATAGGATCTCCCTGACTCCGAAATGGAACGCCCTGATGAGAAGAGGGCAAGAATCCGGGAGACCACATTGAGGCTCCCCCGCTGAGGTTTCCGCCACTTTTGAGAACGACAAAAGCTGGCAAGTCTTTTGATTCGTTCCCAATTCCGTAGCTCAGCCATGCTCCAATGGCAGGACGTCCTGGAATCGGGCTGCCGGTGTTCAAAAAGAGTTGAGCGGGGGAATGGTTAAACTGCTCGGTATGTACTGAGCGAACCATCGCAATCTCATCGGCTACTTTCGAGAGATGCGGCAGGACCTCGGAAAGTTCAACGCCGCTGCTTCCATGTTTTTGAAACTTGAACCGTGGAGCTAAGATGGCTGCGTCTGACTGAATGAATGCGTATCGCTGTCCTTTGATGACCTCTGGAGGGATCGGTTTGCCTTCCAGTTCGACCAGTTTGGGTTTGTAATCAAACAGTTCCAGTTGGCTGGGAGCTCCCGCCATGAACAGGTAAATCACACGTTTCGCTTTCGCGGGATACCGGTATCTTTCAGCATTCGCAGCGTTCAAGGTGTTCGCTGCGGCAGTCCCCTGCCCTAATGCCTGCTGTGCGAGCAATGAACTGAGGGCAATTTTTCCCAACCCGACTCCGCAATCGGAGAAGAATTGTCGGCGTGTTTGCGAGACGAGGTGTTGATTGATCATGGCTTTGTCACAGTTTCATCGAGATTCAAAATCACGCGTGCGGTCATCATCCAGGCAGCCAACTCGGGAGTTGCCGTCTCAAGTTGAGTCCACTGTTTCGAGTCGAGTGCTCCGCTTTCGAATCGTTCTTTCTGTTCTTTGGTGAATGTCACTAGTGCGGACATTTCCTCTTCGGATGGCGGCCGAGTCAGAATCCGGAGAAACATCTCCGAGACAATTTCTCGATCGTTTTTAGGCTCGGACAATTCTTCTTGCGCGATTGCTCGAGCTGCATCGAGAAACATCTCGTCGTTGAGCAAAGTTAATGCCTGAAGCGGAGTGTTGCTGCGGTCTCGACGGACGATGCAATTTTCGCCGGTCGGAGCATCGAAAACGGTGAAGGCTGCGAATGGAGCCGTTCGCTTCGAGAAAGTGTACAGCGACCGGCGATAGCGGTCTTCACCTTTGGAAACGGGCCATTTGGGACTTCCGTAAGCTGCTGCGTAGACTGTTGCAGGTTGTGGCGGATAAACGCTCGGGCCGCCCAGTTTCAGTGAGAGAAGTCCGCTGCTTTGCAGGGCGAGATCACGAATCATCTCGGCGTTCATGCGAAATCGTGCTCCTCGGCCGAGAAGCAGGTTTTCAGGATCTTTCCTTAACTGATCAGCTGAAATGGTAGATCGCTGACGGTATGTTGCGCTCGTCACAATCAGTCGATGAAGTCGCTTTCTGGACCAGTTCAGGCCCTTGCTGCTTTTGTCGGTGAAACGAACAGCCAACCAGTCGAGCAATTCAGGATGTGTTGGATAGCTGGATTGCGTGCCGAAATCTTCGCTCGTGCGAACAAGCCCGCGACCAAAAATTTCCTGCCAGTGACGATTCACGGTGACTCGCCCGACTAACGGGTTCTCTTCGCTCACCAACCATCGGGCAAACTCAAGTCGGTTGCGTGGAGAAGATTTGGACGTGCTGAAAATCGCCGGCAAGTTGGGGGCGACAACCTCTTTCGGGGTCAGGTATTCGCCGCGATGATGACGATGGGTAATGCGAGGATTGTCCTCGGGGCGTTCCCGCAGAATCATTGTGGTTGGATAACCGGGAAGTTGGTTTTCCAGATTCTTGATCGGCTTGCGCGCCTCAGCCAGTTCGGGCGTCTCTTCAAGGAATAGATCGAGAAGCGTTGTCTGCAATTCTTCGTCAGTTTCGCCATTCAATTTTGTGAGCGAATCAATGACATCGATCGGCAGCCGCACCGCCTTCGCAATGCCAGGCTCAGTAGTCACCGAAAAGCGAAACCGTCCCAAGCTCGCTGCGAAGTGACGTTCGAAGATCATTTGCAATTCGAGCAAATGTTGAGGCTGCGCAGGCTGTTGAAGGTTCAGGACCAGATGATGCGGTTGCCCTTCTTCAGTGGACGTTGACCACCCTGTCGAGCCATTACCATCGAACACGTTGGCAGCGTCGGCGGTTCCGTTTCCGATACTGATTTTTCCAAAAGTGTGCGACGCTTCATGGAAGCTGATCGATTGTCCGCCCGATTTCGCAGTGACCTCACTGAGGAAGAAGTCACCTTTGCGACCTTCGTAGTATGCACGTCCCGGTCCCTGTGCGGGCAGACGTTCATCTGGAAGAACTTCGAGGCGGATGGCTCTGATCGGTTGTGTGAAGTTTGCGAGATCGAATTTTAAGTCGAAGACATCCCGCTTGGTGATGTCGCCGGTCGAAAGGATCGAGCCATCTTCGAGCAGTTCCAACCGTGGGAGATTCGTTGTCATGCTTGCAGGTGTGATGACTTGCCAATCACGTGCGAGTTCTTTTTTTGAATTCAACCACGCAGCGAATTTTGTTTCGAGATTCCGTTTTCGGCGTTCCTCTTCGCTCCCCTCCCCTTCTGCGGGTGGGAATTGTGAGGCCAGTTCTAATTTCAGTTGTGTGATTTGGTCAAGTCTCTTCTCTCTGGCCTTCTCGATGGCATCGTCATGAACAAGCAGGTCTGGCTCATCGGCATTGTTCAGGAGAGCCATCATTGCGAAATATTCCGTATGTGTGATCGGATCGTACTTGTGGGTGTGACACTGAGCGCAGCCAATCGTCATTCCCATCCAAACGGTTCCGGTTGTCGCGACGCGGTCGACCATCGAATAGAACCGGTATTCGAGCGGATCGATTCCGCCCTCTTCGTTAATCATGGTATTGCGATGAAAACCGGTTGCTATCAATTGGTCCGTGGTCGCGTCGGGGAGCATGTCTCCTGCGAGTTGTTCAATCGTGAACTGGTCGAAGGGCATGTCATTGTTCATCGCACTGATCACCCAGTCTCGATAGGGCCAGATCGAGCGGGGGCGATCTTTTTCGTAGCCGTTCGTATCGGCATAGCGAGCCAGGTCCAGCCAGTGACGCGCCCAGCGTTCGCCATACTGAGGTGATGCCAGCAGTTCGTCAACGAGTTTTTCGTAGGCCTGTGGATCAGAACTGTTGACGAACTGATCGAGTTGTTCGATGGTCGGTGGGAGTCCAGTTAAATCGAGATAGAGACGTCGTGCGAGACTGTGACGATCAGCCTCGGGGGACGGAGAGAGATTCTCTTTTTCCAGCCTTGCCAGAATGAAGCGGTCGATCGGATTCCGCGACCAGTCAGTTTGTGAAACCATCGGAAGTTCCGGCAAGGTCGGTTCGACAAACGCCCAATGCTGTTTGTACTCCGCTCCTTGCTGAATCCATTTTTTGAGAGCTTGGACCTCCTCTGGCGTCAGTTGCAATCCAGACTCGGCGGGAGGCATGCGATCATCATCAGAGTCGCTACTAATCCGGGTGAACAGTTCACTTTGAGAATGATTCCCCGGAGTGATTGCTTTGTACCCTCCACGATCTTCGGTCGCCCCCAGGAAAGTATCCAGCCGCAAATCGGCTTCCCGAGCCGCTTCGTCCGGTCCGTGGCACTTGTAGCATTTCTGGGAGAGTATCGGCCGAATCTCTTTTTGGAAATCAACCGCAGCCTCCTCTGCAACGGCATTCGAGACGGAGAGGCAAAAGAGAAGCTGGAATGTGATCAACAGGCGGGACATATTCGGCAGATTCTAAAAGGTGGGTTATCAAAAAGTATTATCAACCGTTAAGTTGGCTGCGTCAAACGGCACGCCTGTATGCGAGCGGCAACCTCGCGTTGATGGTCATCAAAGTGTCACGTCGGAATGTCCTTTAGAGTGTCCCTTTTGGTATGTTGAATCACGAGAGTTGAGGGGACAGGGAGCTGGCTTTGCCCCTCTTCCTTTCGGCTCACGTTTTTCTTCTCGGTTGAAGTTACGAGGATGTTTTTCACGTCAAGACGATAGATTCTTTGCAAATATTTTTTGAATTGAATGGAGAGTAAGATGCGAAAGCTTTCGCAATGGATGAGTCTTCTGGTTTGTTTTTTTATGGTGGTGACTGACGTTTGCGGTGAGACAAACTGGACTGCCGGTTCGGACTTTGCCGTCATCACACCAGAAAAGTCAACGTGGATGGCGGGCTATGCATCTCGCAAGAAACCTTCCGAGGGGGTTGCTTCAGATCTATACGCGAAGGCTGTTGTGCTGGACGATGGTGAGGGGCATCGAGCTGCGATTGTGACGTTCGATCTCATCACGGTCCCACGTGAACTCCGAGATCGCGTCGCTGCCAAGGCTGAGGAGCTTTATCAGATTCCCTCGGAGTCCGTCTTGCTGAATTGTTCGCACACGCACTGTGGTCCGGTTGTCCGTGTTCCAGAAGAGATTGTGATCGACATTCATGAAGAGAAAGTTGCTGATGCACGCGCTTACAACCAGAAGCTGGAGCAAACTCTGATCAAACTGATCGGCGGTGCGATTGAGAACTCAGTCCCATCCAAATTGACGTACCATCGCGCACGAGCCGCATTTGCAATGAATCGTCGCTTACCTTCCGGAGGGACTTATCGCAATCGTCCCAATCCTGCGGGGCCAGTCGATCACGATGTTCCTGTTTTGAAGATCACAGATGCTGCCGGGAAGTTGACAACAGTTCTGTTTGGCTATGCCTGCCACAATACAACGTTGGGGATCTTCGAGTTTTCGGGAGACTATGCGGGCTTTGCTCAAACAGAAATTGAGAAAGCACACCCTGGTGTGGTCGCGATGTTTGTAATGGGTTGCGGTGGAGACCAGAACCCCTACCCGCGTCGACGTCTCGATTTGGCAATGACGCACGGGAAAACTTTAGCGACCGCTGTTGAAGCTGCTTTGGAAACTCCGGCGATTGCAGTGACAGGACCACTCAAAACGACCTTGAGCCCAGTCGAAGTAAAATATGCAGCTGGACCGAAACGGGAAGAACTCGAAAAACGCCTGACAACTGGAAATCAGTACACGCAACTGCATGCGAAGAGGCTTCTGCATCAACTCGAAACCGTAGGCAAACTCCGCTCAAGTTACTCCACGCTTGTTCAAACATTCCAGTTTGGAGATTCACTGACTCTGGTCGCCTTACCCGGAGAAACGGTTGTCGATTACGCGTTGCGGCTCAAAGGGGAATTTCCTGATCGAAACATGTGGGTTGCCGGTTACAGCAACGACGTTTTCACCTATCTTCCGAGTGAGCGAATCCTGAAAGAGGGGGGCTACGAAGGTGGCGGTGCGTTGATTTACACATCGACAATCCTTCACCCCGGTCCAATCGCCGCCGGCGTTGAAGAACGCATCATTCAGCCTGTTCATGAAGCACTCGGGAAATGATGCCGACAATGGAAGACTCGAAGAAGTTTCAACTCCGGATGTCAGTGAGTGAAAGATGTCATCAAGGAGTGGTGGGCTGTTGATGATTCAACGCGGCATGAAGCAGGATGCGAGCACTCATTCGAGAATGCTTATCGAGAAAGCGATTTCGGACCAGTTTGCTCAGCATGTGCCAGAAAAACATGGTGCCCGGAAAAACTTGGTGCCCGGCAAAACTTGGGATTCCCGGAGACACAATTCGTGTCCACTCAGAGAATGGCTTTCGGAGACTTACAACACGAAATTTCTCACACTTTGACAAACCCCCGACCGGTGTTCGGTCAGGGTTTGTCTTCGTGAGTCTGAACGTAAGTCAGAAAGTGCGAGAGACAGGAATCGAACCTGCACACCCGAAGGTACTGGAACCTAAATCCAGCGCGTCTGCCAGTTCCGCCACTCTCGCGTGATGGTGGTTATAGAATTTTCGCTTGGCTCTGGCAAGTCGATTCGAGATCATTGAGTCATATCAATATTGACCGAGTCGGCAAGCTTTTCCCTGATAAAATCTGCTCAGGACGTCATTAAGAGACAACTCGGGGGGCTGATTGGCTCGCGCTTGTTTCAAGAAAATAAAAAAAAATCAAGAAATGAGCGCCCGGAATTGTCTTTCAGGGGGACTAAACTGGTGTCATGTCTCTTCTTTCACATCCAAAACAACCTGCTAATCACCAAGACCCGGGGCCTGATGCTCTAGTGTCGGATGCGGAATTGCTGTCTCAATTTTTGAAATTGAAAAACGAGGCAGCCTTCACAGCTCTGGTCGAGCGCTATGGTCACATGGTTTTCGCCGTTGCTGTCCGTATTGTTCGTGATCGGCATTCTGCGGAGGATGTCGCTCAAGCGACGTTTTTGTTGCTGGCGAAGGATGCAAAGAAGATTCGGCGGCGAGAGAGTTTAAGCTCGTGGCTGCATGGCGTGGCAATTCGTCTTGCGAAAAAGGCACTGAAACGTCGATCCCGTGAAAAGGTCAACGATGTGGTGACAGAACTTGAAATCGCTGAAAAAACGTTCGAGGAGATCCATTCCACTTTCGAGCAGCAAGTGCTTGATGAAGAGTTACAGGGTCTTCCGAAGCAGTATCGTGATCCATTAGTTCTACATTTTCTGCAAGGCAAAACGTATGAAGAGATCGCCCAATTTTTGGGCGTGACCTTGGGGGCGATCGAAGGGCGAATGAAGCGCGGAAAGCGTGAACTTCAGCTTCGAGTCGCCAAACGGGGCGTTGGATTGGGAGCCGCACTGGCTGCTTTGAGCTGGTCTCAGACTGAAGCGGTGGCTGCAATTCGGCCAGAATTCATTCACACCATTGCACAAAACGGATTGGCAGCGTTTCAGGGGACAGCGTTCACCCCCGCCTGCTCTCCCGAAGCTGTGTACCTCGCCGGAAAGGAAGTGACAATGTTCACAACAACCAAGATTGCGTTTCTCACCTGTAGCCTGGCCATCGCTGCCGGAGCGGGTTGGATGTCCCATGTCGGATTCGCACAAGACGGAAGTGGAGACGTCAGTAAAGCTCAAGGAGCCAGCATCGACACCGCTGTTGCACAGTTTGGAGCTGAAGATCAATCGCCGAAACCAACGATCAAGCAACGCATTCAAGCTCAGAAAGAACGCGATGCACAACGTGGCATCAACAGTCTTGGTGCCGACCTTGGTGCCGACATCGGAGGATTTGGATCAGGTGGTGAGGATGCATTCGGAAGCGGTGTTTCTGGGACGGATGGTGCATCGTATGGAGGAGTTTCAAGTGCGGGTGGAGTCGGAATGGAGGCGAAGAGTGCGAAACTCTCTGATCAACAACTGTTGGAATTGTTCCAGGCACTCCAGGAAACCGAGAAGTTGTTGGAGGAGATGTTAAAGCAATCGGCTGAAGGAGAGGGGGCAGCCACTGCTAACGTACAAGAGTTGGTCCAGGCACTCGAACAACTCAGGCAGCTCAAATCTCAACACAGCGGAATTCTAGGCGAGTCGATGCGCTTCGAATTAGAGCTGGATGAGATGATGGGCTTCTCTCAAGCAAACGGGAATCCTGGGGCGGCGATCTCTGTCGAGCATAATCAAAGCCCAGCTGAAGAAAAGATTGAGGCAGCACTGGAAACGATTGTAGGTTTTGAGTTTCCTGGAAACATGCTTTCGGATGTCGCTGCTTTGCTGAGTGAGCAACATGAAATTCCGATTCTGATTGACGAGGAAGAGCTTTCGAATGAAGGACTCTCGGTGGATGATGAAGTCAAAGCGACGGTAAGCGGAGTCTCAATGCGAAACGGACTCGAGCTCATGCTGGAACCATTGGAGCTAACATACGTGATCAAAAATGATGTCTTGATGATCACCACAAACGTAAAGGCTGGCGAGTTGACCGAAACACGAGTCTACGATGTTCGACCACTTCAGGTTCACGACCCGGAAGCTTTGGCAGATGTTCTGTTGCACACAATCGAACCAGAGTCCTGGAGCGAAATGGGTGGGAACGGCGACATTAGTTTTCTAAACGGTAGCTTGGTGGTTATGCAAAGTCAGAAAGTGCATGGCCAAATCGAAATCTTGTTGAATCAGTTGGCACGACAATCGCAGAAAAGCCCACAAAATCCCGACTGGCCTGCAAGGGATCGCTCTGACATCCCCGGAACGGGTGGGGCGGGTGGAGCTGGAGGCTTCTTTGGAGGCGGAAATTAGGCACAAGTCCAGAATTATGATCAGAGTACGAATGTTTTGCCGGACACTTGAAGTGTCCGGCAAAACTCGTTTTTAAGAGTAGCGATGTTCAGGCTCTCGCTTGAAAGTTTCACATGCTTGCGAACGTGAACTCTTCGTTCTGGCTATCAACTTTAATCGTTGAGCCTTCGGGGAATTCGCCGCTTAAGATGGCATTCGCCAGTGAGTTTTGCAAACGATTCTGAATCACACGCTTCAGTGGACGGGCTCCGTATGTTGGATCGTAACCTTCGTTGGCAATGAGCATTTTCGCATCTTCTGACACTTCCAGTTCATAGCCATGCTCGCGCATCTGAGCAGCGAGGCGACCAATTTGAAGCTCGACAATCTTACGGATTTCGGTTCTCTGAAGCGGTTGGAAAACAATCACTTCATCCACACGGTTCAGGAATTCCGGCCGGAAGTGCTGCTTCAGGGAACCCAGGCAGGTTTCGCGAATCTTCTCTTCTTCTCCCTGTTCGGAAAGTTCAAGAATCGCTTGTGAGCCGATATTGGATGTCATCACCACAATCGTATTGGTGAAGTCGACCGTTCTCCCCTGCCCGTCTGTCAGGCGACCATCGTCAAGGAGTTGCAGCAAGACATTGAAAACATCCCGGTGCGCCTTCTCGATTTCATCCAACAGAATGACCGAATAGGGCTGACGCCGCACTGCTTCGGTAAGTCGTCCCCCCTCTTCATATCCGACATATCCAGGAGGGGCTCCAATCAGTCGAGCCACAGAATGCTGCTCCATGAACTCGCTCATGTCGATGCGGACCATATTCCGTTCGTCATCGAAGAGGAACTCAGCGAGAGCTTTACACAACTCCGTTTTTCCGACACCTGTTGGTCCCAGGAAAATGAACGATCCAATCGGACGATTCTTGTCCTGCATTCCCGATCGTGAACGGCGGACCGCATTGGCAACCGCCGAGACAGCTTCGGACTGATTGATCATTCGCTGATGGATCAAGTCTTCCATTTGCAGGAGCTTTTGTCGTTCTGTCTGTAGCATCCTGCTGACCGGGACTCCCGTCCAAGCTGAGACAACCAGCGCAATTTCTTCGGGGCCGACTTCGGTTCGAAGAAGTTTCGGCTTCGCATCGTCATCTGGAGACTCATCCACAAGTTCGACTTCTTGTTCGTCGACCTGTTTGCGGAGTGCCTTACGTTGGCGGTCTAACTCGTATAACCTCTGGTAGTCTGCCTCATCGACCAACTGGCCGCTCGATTGCTGGTCGCGGACGGTCGCTTCGAGTTGTCCGTACTCGAGATCGAATTTTTCAAGCTCTTCACGAACGTTGGCGACATCGCCCAGCCCAAGTTTTTCGGATTCCCATTGCTCTTTCAAGCTGGCTAGCTTTTGCTTGAGTGACTGGGTTTCTTCGTTGATTTCTGCGAGTTCCTTCTCCACGCTCTCGCCAGATTCTTCCGTGAGTTGCCGACTGGCAAGCTCCAGGCGAGTCAGTCTTCGCTGGATTTCGTCGATCTCAGTCGGGACTGAATTCAACTCCATCGAGACCCGTGAGGCAGCTTCGTCGACTAAGTCGATCGCCTTGTCGGGCAGGAATCGATCATTGATATAGCGGTCTGAAAGTGTCGCAGCTGCTTCGAGTGCAGCATCGCGGATCTTGATTCCGTGGTGTTTCTCGTAACGCTCTTTCAGTCCTCGCAGGATTCCAATCGTATCTTCGACAGAAGGTTCGTTGACCTGGACCGGTTGGAAGCGTCGCTCGAGTGCTGCGTCTTTTTCGATGTACTTACGATACTCATCGATTGTGGTCGCTCCGATACAGTGGAGTTCACCGCGAGCCAATGCTGGTTTGAGAAGGTTCGAAGCGTCCATCGCTCCATCGGTTTTTCCGGCTCCGACGACAGTATGCAATTCGTCGATGAACAGGACGACCTGACCGCTCGCTTGTTCAACTTCTTTGAGGACAGCTTTCAAGCGGTCTTCGAATTCCCCCCGATACTTTGCACCGGCGATCAAGGCCCCCATGTCAAGAGCGACGACACGCTTGTCCTTCAAGCTTTGCGGAACATCTCCGAGGACAATTCGGTGTGCCAGACCTTCGACGATTGCAGTTTTTCCGACACCCGGTTCACCGATCAGGACCGGATTGTTTTTTCTTCGGCGAGCCAGAACTTGTACGACGCGACGAATTTCGCCGTCACGACCGATGACTGGGTCGATCTTTCCTTGTCGAGCCATTTCGACAAGATCTTTCCCGTACTTTTCGAGAGCTTGGTATTTGTCTTCTGGATGCTGGTCAGTCACCTGATGCCCGCCGCGAACTGACTTCATTGCTTCCAGCAAATCTTTCGTTTCGACACCGTTCAGGTGCAACATCCGCTTCGCTGCGCTCTCAACTTTTGTGAGAGCAAGGAAAAGATGCTCGGTCGAAACGTATTGATCCTGCATCGACGAGGCTGTCTTTTGAGCGTCCTCGAAGAGTTGAACAGATTCCGGTGACGGCCCGATTTCGAGGTTCGAACCGCTCGACGACGGAAGCCGGTCGAGTTCGCTGTCGACCATGGTTTGGATCTGGGAGGCGTTGGCTCCCATTTTTTCCAGAATTGCTCGCGGAATCCCATCGGACTCTGCCAGCAGCGCCTTCAGAAAATGTAAAGGGGTCAGCTGTCGATGCCCTTTTTCTTGAGCGAACGAGTGCGCGTTCTGGACAGCTTCCTGCGTTTTAGTTGTGAATTGATCGAGTCGAATAGCCATAGAATTGATCTCCTTTCGTGAGAGGTGAGATCATTCAGCAATCGCCGTTCCTGAAAACTGATTAATCCGTAAAGTGAATCATAACAGTCATTTAGAGTCAGGCAACTCTCTTGGCGTGTGCCATAATGGCACACTTTGCGTGCGGGCTCAAGCAGGTGTTTGGTGCCATAGTGGCAGCTTTTGTGCTTTAGCCGCGCTTTGTTGGTGTGCGACACAGAGCTATTGCGAAACTACCATCAGTTGTTCGTGTTCATCTGTGCGGCTGCGAGACTGAATAGTGCTCCTTCGAGCAGGTAGCGTTGGGTGAATGCAGCAATGGCTTCACCCGCAGTGTATTGCAGCATCAGGATGTCGCCCGGTTGGACCAGGATGTTTTCCTCCTGGTATCGCATCGCTTTGTGGAGGTCGACTTCCACAGTGATCCGCTGACCGGTTGGTAATGTGCGGAGAATGATGACGCGGCTGGCACCGATGGAGACGTCGCGATTTAATGCAGAAACGCCACCGATGGACCGCGAATTCCCACCACCGCCGGAGTTCCGACCTTCTGCAATGGAGATCGCTTCGAGGACTCCCAGATCGTATTCACGCGGGAGAGTATACTGCCCTCCCCCGAGAAGTCCGCCAGTATAGAAAACGTCTGTTTCGCGGGATTCGATGAAGACAATGTCTCCATCTTCCAGCGTGATCATCTCTTCGCTGATGTTGGGCATTTCTCCATCAGCCAGTCGAATCGGAATTCGAATAACGTTGGGATTGTCGATAGTCGGATCGAATTGCTGGAGCGCTGTCGACCAGTGAAGGCTGTCATCCGGGATCGGCTCTAAAACATTTGAGTTGGCTGGAACTGGAAGTGGAATCCTCGTTGCCCCAGCAGGCTGAACTTGTTGATGTTCAGGATTTGGAAACGCTGCTTGAGCCGGTGAAGTCTGGCTCTGCGACACGTTCGTTTGAGGCGTCGCGTGCGGCAGTTGGCGCCCATATGGATGTGCTGCCTGTGACATGTTGTGCGGTACTGGATAACCACCTGCCGAACGGTTCATTTGCGGCTGAGTGGCTTGGGAAGCTTGCGCCCCATTAGGTTTCGCCCCATGTTGATAGGAATATGGGGAGTGCTGAGCCCCTCCAACATTGGCGAACGAATGCCCCACAGTGCGGACCCCAGTAGAATGGCCCCCAACAGAATGGATGTTGTACGGGGCGGCGTTGCTTTCATTCCCTCCGATGCGGTAGTCCGCAGTCATCAGCCTCGACTGCGGCGCATGATTCGTTGCACTTGCAAGCTGGACACTCCGTTGATTTTGATTTTTGGAATGATTGCCAAGGCCGCCTTGATACTGGCTTGGAACTTGCTGTTGCGGAGGGAGCGAAGGAGTGTATTGGGAAGGTGGGCAGTGTGGGTTTGTTGCCGGATTTCCAGTGCCGAAATTTTGGTTTCGGCGTCGAATGATGTAGATTGTATTCTCGGCATCGAGTCCGGGGAGTCCGTCGACCCCTTCTACAGTCGCCAGTGCATGCAGAACATCATTTTCGTAAGCATTCAATGTGACGATTCGGGCTGTCCCACGTTTCGACACACCAATGTTGATCGTTCCAGCTTCTCCGCCACTGGCCAGTTCGTTTCCAGTTTCCTGTCGAACAACGAGGACACGATGGACCCGAGGTCTTTGCAGGCTGACCAGAATCATGGCTTCTTCAGGTTTCAGAATATCGAAGTCTTCGGTGTACGTTCTGCGGACCGCTTCTTCGACCTCAGCGAGCGTCATTTGGTTGACATTGATCGGAGGAATTTGCGGGAGCGAAATTGTGTTGTCATCACGGACCGTGATGGGATATCCAATCGTTGGAGCATCGTCCGGGGTGTACGGTTGGTTGATCGGAGGCTCGACACCGACTTGCCGAACTTCAGTATCCTTGCGCCCAAGAACACCGGGGATATAGATTGACAGAACATCACCAGCGGCGACGCGGTGCTGAGCAGGCGGCGTTTGCACAAGCAAGCTGGGGTTGATGGTCCGCTTGCCGTTGCGGCGCGGGCCTTCAAACTCATCCGGCAGATACGAGGCTGGGACTCCGCGGACTGGATGGAGAATGGAACAGCCAGTGGAGCAGGTGAGGACCATGCCGATCAGGACAAGTTGCAGTGGGCGAAGCCACTTACCAGTTCTGAGTGGGCGACCAACGATGTTCGCAGAATTATTCATCTCACCTTCCGTGGCGGTGTTGTGATGCATAGAACACTTTTGTGTTTCCTGTGTCCGCGCAGAGTGCTGTGCTTGTTCTGGGGCACTCGTTTTCACGTGACAGAATGCGTACATCATTTCCGAAAATGTTCTAGAGCAGTTTGCTCTACCATGACCCCGTGAAGAACGCGTTTCTCTAATAAAATTGCTGTTCGCCACGTGGCAGAACCTGAACACCAATTCGAAAGATGCTCTAGGAATTTTGATTTTCTGTTGTTTCATCAGTAGTACGTCGACGGCGGAGTGAATTCAGTTCGGCATGCATGGCAAGACCCAGAGGCAACGTCGAGGAATCGCTGTGAACCAATATTCAAGGCGACTTGCGAACCTGCAGCGTACCCTGCAAACCATTGGTCAGCCCTTGCATGCCCATTGCATGTGCGGTTTTTCTCTTTCCAGTAAGCCTTTGGAGGCAATGGCGGGACTTCCCCTGAAGCTCCCATTGCCACATCCTCGAATGCTTGCCGGAAACCTGATTTGAAGTCGCGTGAATGAACACCACGAGGCATGTTTTTGTTTGCCAGGCTGTGAGCGACTTGCTTTGTTTTCCATTTGTCCGGCCCCACGCAAACTTTTACGCCTTTCCCAAACATTCCAGTACTATGATGGGGCTGAATCTGCTTCGTATCACAAGATTCACCTGACCAACCTGCCGTGTGGCAGCCAGTCAAGAACAGGCTTAAAATGCAGAGGAGTTTTCTCATAGGTCGAACATCTTTGGGTGAAACCGTGGACGATTTCCTTTTTACGAGGACGTCCTCTCGCTTATCGTCACGCAATTTCGGCAACATCAAAGGAACCAACAACTCCCTTACGACCGACTTGATGCACACAAATGCCCTGCCCTGCCTATTTGTTGCGTCTTTCCTATTTTGGAGGTTTGAGGCAGAGGCAAGGGAGATTTCCGCAGAACGCAGACCTGGTGAAGGGAGAGCTTCTTTCGAATTCGATGTTGTGTTGAAACGGCAAAATGTGCCATAACATGTTGCCGTGATTGGCAATAGCGGCTCAATCTGTGACCTCGGGGAACAGGGTTTCTCTTGACCAGCGGAGACCGTACAACCACGAATTTGGAGTCGTTCAAAGACTTGGAACTGGCTTCTCACCGATGCCAGCCACAAGGTGATGGACAGACGAAATGCAGCACTTAACCAGAGAGTTCCACGGATGGAGCCCCCCTCGGCAGAATTGATTCAGGCATTGCAGACGCTGAAGATCGCGAATGACCGTGAGCTTCAAAAGTGCCGGACGCGCGTACGGAGACTCTCTCAAGGCTTACCCGCTTTCGACTCTGTCTGGATTGATGCGCTCGTTCATGTCGGGGTGATGACACAGTTTCAGGCCCGATATTTTGAGCAAAAGCGATGGCATGAGCTTCAGCTGACGGAATCGCTGGTCCTGCGAGATCAGGTTCACTTCGATCCCGTGATGCCGGTGTTTTTAGCGGTCGATGTGGAGTCGAATACTCGTTGCATGGTGACGCGATGCGGCGTTGACCGAGCTGATTTCGAAGCTGTGTCAGTTCGTCTGAGAACTCTTCGTCAAGTCAGAAGTGACGTCCCCTCGACTGGCACATTTCTCCTGGATCCAGACAAGCGATTCGTTGCTCAATCAAGACCTGCGATTGAAGGAGAATCTTTAGAACGGCTACTCATACGTCGTGGACGGTTCCCTGAGGCGGTTGTTCGGTCGATCGCGGTTGGAGTCTGCGATTATTTTGAACAGAATGGAGAAACGCACTTACATGGAGACCTGAGGCTGTCGAATCTCTGGCTCACAGCATCCGGACGGCTGGAGTTGTTAAATGCCGGGCTGTTCAATCTCGTTTCTCCCAGCCCGACGATTCATACAAAGATCCCGATTGATGCTTACAACGGGATTGCCCCGGAACGGTTAGAGGCTGGCAAAGGAGTGAGTGTTTCAACTGAAATGTATGCATTCGGGTGTCTGCTCTGGCAACTTCTTGCCGGACGCCCTCCACACGCATTGGCTGATCCCCTTGCGAAACTTGCTGCTCACCGCCAAAAGGCGATTCGAGATATCCGCGAACTTGCCCCGGATGTCTCTGATGAGTTTGCTGAATTCATTGCGAAGCTGACCCAACGGCAACCTCTGAAACGCCCGAAACGCTGGGCTGATGCAAGCAGCATGATTTCTGGAACGACGAAAACGCCACAAGCCAGACTGAAATCATTCCTGCATTCCTTTGAATCTGCCGCTCCCCGGAGTCTCGGCCAGAGTCGTGAAAAGTCTCCGGTTCCGTACGCGAAGATCTCGCTCACGCTGGGCTTGACCATCATTGCGTCGATTCTGTTCTGGAATCGCGACCAGTTCAATCTCCCTGCCCTTTCGCAAGTCGGAGCGACGACTCAACCTATCGCACCTGAAGATTTCAAGCCTCTCGTCCCGCTACAAACGCCAACCTTGGAGAAGTCCGAAGAAATCAAGACTGCCGAAATCAGTCTCACCCAAAAAGCACTTCCGGCTCTGCCGGTCCCGGATCAGGAAGGCGTTGTGCTGCTTGATCATCCCGGACCTTTTCGGACAACTTCATTGCATGTCGACGATGTTCTCATCATTCGCGGGCAGGCGGGCATCCGTCCGACGATTCGAGTAGAAGATAATAGTGCAATCCTCGAAGCGAAAACCGTTTCTATCGAGAACGTCCAGCTTGAATTCATACGGAGTGATCAACAGCAAGGAGCGTCTCATTCGGTTCTTCAAGTCGTGGCAGATGAGTTTCGATTCAGCCAATCTCTTATCGCGGGGTCTGAAGAGGCGTCGAATCAATCTTTGCTCAGTTGGAGAGCGAACGGAGCGGATACGATGGCTTCGGGACGACTCCTTGTTTCGAACATCATCGTGAAGTCTCGGCGACCACTCATTGAGTCAACGACGCCTCTTACGACGGCACTCTTCGACAATGTGCTACAGCGTTTGAATGGACCTCTCCTCTTCCTGCACGGAGGAGTTCATGCCGGCCTGCGGGTTCCCGTAGTTCTGAATCACTGCTCGATGGTTGAGCCTGGACCGGTCGTCACTGTTGATCGGCTTGGCGAGACCGCCAGCTCTGGGCTGCTCTCTCTGCAGGGGAAGGAATCGCTGCTGAAGACGTCTGGAAATGTGCCCTTGATCGGGTTTCATGGGGGCAAGCTTAGTGAGACATGGTCAGACCATGTTGAAGTTGCTGCTCAGGGCCTGATCGTTCCGCAAGCTGGCAAACTCTTCGGGCATCGAACTGGGCCACAAGAATCTTGGAGCGAGCTCGCCAGCCAGTTTGTTCGAGTCGATGGTTTGCTTTCTGGAGAGTTTCATTTCACTGAACCAGTAACCGAGAGCGAAGAGCTGCTGCCCGTTCCACAGGCGGTTATTAACCACCTTCCGGTTCGTCTTTCAAGTGAGAATCCCGGGTTCAATTTCGAGCGGTTTGAGGCCTCGCTGAATTGACTCTAAGTCTGTCCCTGAAAATCACTTGCGATTTTCGGGAACGGCTCTGTTCTTGATTGTCGGGGCCAGCGAATTCGACTACAATTGTCATTGCAGAAATGATCTATCGCGACGTGTTGCAAGTTGTTTATCTGAAAGAGCTTGTGACGTCTCCGGGAGTCTGGTGGAAGACCGGGTTTCATCGTTGTTCGTCGTCGCACAAGTTTTTCAAGACAATGCCAGGAGCAGATATCCTTGTCGAACGATTTGACACCCCCCGAAGATCCTCACAACGACTCTCAGCTCTCATCGGAAGGGCTTGTGCCGGGACGGATTCAGAAGCTCGATATTCGCGACGAGATGAAGGAAAGTTATCTCACCTACGCGATGTCGGTGATCGTGAGTCGTGCCTTGCCGGACGTTCGTGACGGTCTGAAACCCGCTCAACGGCGGATTCTAGTCGCCATGAACGATTTGAACCTTGGTCCCTCTTCCGGACGGATCAAGTGTGCAAAAATTTCCGGGGACACCTCTGGAAACTACCACCCGCACGGTGAAAGTGTGATTTACCCTACTCTGGTCCGTATGGGGCAGGATTGGGTGATGCGGGAAATCCTCGTTGATAAACAGGGCAACTTTGGTTCACTCGCTGGTTTAGGCCCAGCTGCGATGCGATATACGGAAGCCCGTCTTTCAGCCGCAGCCTCTGAAATGCTGGACGATCTGAACAAAGATACAGTCGACTTCATTCCGACTTACGACCAACGGAATGAAGAACCGGTCGTACTGCCATCGCGTTTCCCCGGCCTGCTCGTCAACGGCTCTCAGGGGATTGCAGTCGGTATGGCGACCAGTATTCCTCCGCACAACCTCTCAGAGGTCGCCAGTGCTGTCCAACTCCTCATCGACAATCCTGAAGCGACGATCGATGAAATCATCGATGTCCTGCCCGGTCCCGATTTCCCGACCGGCGGAGTGATTTGTGGGCGATTTGGAATTCGTCAGGGATATTTAACAGGACGCTCAACGCTCACACTCAGGGCTAAAGTCGAGTTCGAAACCGAGAAGAACACAGAAGTCATTGTCGTCAAAGAGATCTCTTACCTCGACACACGTGACCGTGTGAAATCGAAGTTGGAAGCCCTCATCAAAGATGACAAGATCAAAGGGATCTCTCGCGTCGTCGATTACACCGACCGCAAGACTCCCAGCTGGCAGGTCCGTTTACATATTTACCTCAAACGAGATGCCGACCGAGAAGTTGTCCTCAACCAGCTTTATAAATACTCACCGTTGCAATCGACGGTTTCAGTCATCTTGCTGGCACTCGTCGGGAACCGTCCTCAAACGTTGAACATCAAGCAGCTTCTTGATGAATTCCTGCGACATCGAGTGACGGTGATTCGTCGTCGAACCGAGTACTTGCTCCACGAAGCTCGTAAGCGAAAACATACCATCGAAGGACTGTTGATCGCCCAGATTGACATCGACGAGATTATCAGCACAATTCGCAACTCTCCCAGCCGGGCAGAAGCAAAAGTTCGCTTGCAGGAGATTCAAGTTCCGTCTGAACTTATTGAACGTGCGTTGGGTGAAGATGGCTTCGAGATGTTTGTCGAAGAGAATGGCGAACAACAGAACTACTCACTTTCTGCCAATCAAACTGAAGCAATCGTCAGCATGCAGCTTGGTTCGCTTGCGAATCTGGAGCGAGAGAATCTCCAGGGCGAACATCGCGGCTTACTCGAAGATATCACCGGGTATCTGCAATTGCTCTCTGACGAAGCAAACATCCGTGCGTTGATTCGCGACGAGATGGAGCAACTCAAGGATAAATTCCCGAACAAGCGTCGCACCGAAATCTCAGAAGAAGAACTTGGTGACGTCGACAAAGACGAGCTGATCACCGAAGAGCCAATGGTGGTGACGTTGTCGCAACGTGGTTACGTCAAGCGAACTCCGCTTTCAACCTACAAGGCACAGAACCGTGGTGGGAAGGGAGTTAAAGGGGCGAAGTCCGACGACGAAGATCCAACTGAACACCTCTTCGTCTCCAGCACTCACAGCTACCTGCTCTTCTTCACAAACTTCGGGAAAGTCTATTGGCAAAAAGTTTACGACTTACCGCTTCAGGGACGCACAGCCAAGGGGCGTGCATTGGTCAATCTGCTGCGATTGTCCGAAGGTGAGCGTGTTCAAGACTGCATCGATATTCGAGAATTCGACGACGAACGCAGTTTGCTGATGGCCACTCGGAAAGGGTACATCAAGAAGACGCTGCTTTCCGCGTATAGCCGCCCAATGAAAGGGGGCATCATCGCGATCAAACTCGAAGACGATGATCGACTCATCGATGTTGTCAAAGTCTCACCGGACGAGAATGTCGTTCTCAGTACAGCATCCGGTATGGCGATTCGGTTTTGTGAATCCGATGCCCGTGCAATGGGAAGAAACTCTCGCGGAGTGCGGGGGATCAAACTCTCGAAAGATGATGAAGTCGTCGGTATGGTCGTTTCCAGCGAGCAGAAGACCTTGCTCACTATTTGCGAAAACGGTTACGGAAAACGGACACCGTTCGGACCTGTCGTTGTTGAAACCAACGAAGATGACGAATCTTCACCAAGCGGCGGAATGCGTTACCGCTTGCAGAAACGTGGTGGCAAAGGACTGCGAGATATCAAAACGACCGCACGAAACGGAAAGGTTATCGGAACTCTCGCAGTGGAAGATGGCGACGATATCCTGCTGATGTCCGCTCAAGGGAAAATTCAGCGACTACGTGCTGCCGACATCAGCACAATTGGTCGAAACACTCAAGGTGTGACGATCATGAAGATGGACAGCGACGATCAAATCGCTGGCATCGCCTGTATTCCAGCTGAAGTCGTCGACGAAGAGGACGACGACGATGCAGTCGCTTCTATGGAGACCGCGGAAGGTCACGAACCGGCATCTGATGTCGTCACCGAAGCCAACGGAACTGAGCCGTCTTCAACAGTTGAAGATCAGCCAGCGACTCCAAGTGATCCTGCTGAAGACCTCAACGACACTCTGGAAGATGAAAACGCCGCGGACGATGAAGAGTCCGCAAGCGACGAAGAAGAGTAAGACAACAACAAGTCCCATACGCCGGGTCTTTGAACTCGGCGTATGGCAACTTGATGTGCGTAGCGTGTCCGATTACCAACTCTGCGGCAACGCTGGAACACTTTCGTGTTTCTCGTGTCCGTGAAGGGTGCTTGTCATGTGATGAATCTCTCAATCCACGAGACAGGTCACGTGCATCTTTCTCAAAACTGCTATAGAGCATCTTTCGAACTGGTTTGCAGGTTCTGCCTCGTGGCGAACCGCATTTTCATTTAAGGAATGCTTTCTTCACGGGCACACGGTAGAACAAACTGCTTTAGAACCAGTCCGGGAACCTCTGGAATCATCGCTTTTCTCAACGTTGCTTTTCTCAACGTTTGAGAGAGCAATTTCAAGTTTTAGAACCAGTTCTAAAATACGATAGCCGGACACTTTGAAGCGTCCGGCTATCACATTTTTTGAAGAG
Organism: Thalassoglobus polymorphus; assembly: GCF_007744255.1. Taxonomy (GTDB): domain Bacteria; phylum Planctomycetota; class Planctomycetia; order Planctomycetales; family Planctomycetaceae; genus Thalassoglobus; species Thalassoglobus polymorphus. The sequence continues at coordinate 1,705,011 of NZ_CP036267.1, forward strand.
ATGTTCACGTTTTGCCTTGAGGCGATCAGCACTTTTACTGCTGAATCGCGTTCAACGTCGACACACATGGTAGTGTGAACGACTCATAAGGTTATCCGTGAGTTCGAATTTTAACCTTCTTGTCTGAGCTTCTCCAAGATGCTCTGGTCTTCCAGAGTTGATGTATCCTGGTTGTTTTCTCTTCCAGCGGCGATGTCTTTGAGGAGGCGTCGCATAATTTTTCCGGAGCGAGTTTTCGGAAGGGCTGGCGTGAAGCGGATTTGGTCCGGAGTGGCGATGGCACCGATTTGGTGGCGGACATGCTTGATCAGTGTGTTTTTCACTTCGTCAATCGGGATGTCTCCCTTGGGAATTACGAAGCAGCAGATGCCCTCCCCTTTGAGGTCATGCGGATAGCCAACGACGGCCGCTTCTGCGACGAGGTCGTGTGAAACCAGCGCCGATTCAATTTCCATTGTGCTCAAACGATGTCCTGAAACGTTCAAGACATCGTCGACGCGACCCATGATCCAGTAGTAACCATCCTCATCTTTCCGTGCTCCATCGCCTGCGAAGTAGTACTTGCCGTCGAACTTTGAGAAGTAGGTCTCGATAAAACGTTCATGGTCGCCGTAGAGTGTGCGAAGCATGTGTGGCCATGGCTGAGTCATCACAAGCAAGCCACCTTGATTCGCTTCAAGTTCTTTGCCCTCTTCGTTGACAATCGCAGGCACGACGCCCGGGAGCGGTTTTGTGCAAGAACCGGGCTTCGCTGGGGTGACGCCCGGCAGCGGGCTGATCATGATGCCCCCGGTCTCGGTTTGCCACCATGTGTCGACGATTGGGCAGCGTTCGCCGCCAATCAGTTTGTGATACCACATCCAGGCTTCGGGGTTAATCGGCTCTCCCACACTTCCCAAGAGACGCAGTGAAGAGAGGTCGTACTTCTGCGGCCATTGATCGCCCCACTTAATGAAGGCGCGAATTGCGGTCGGTGCAGTGTAGAAAATATTGACGCGGTACTTTTCAACGACTTCCCAGAATCGGCCTTCGTCTGGCCAGTTGGGAGCTCCTTCATACATCACCGATGTCACACCATTCGCGAGTGGTCCGTAGATGATATAGCTGTGACCGGTAACCCAGCCGATGTCGGCGGTACACCAGTATGTGTCTTCGTCTTTGTAGTCGAAGACCCATTTCGAACTCATTTTTGTTCCGAGCATATAGCCCGCTGTGGTGTGTAGCACACCCTTCGGTTTTCCGGTTGATCCAGAAGTGTATAAAATGAAGAGCGGGTGTTCAGAATCGAGTGGGGTTGCTTCACGGTCTGCTGATGCATTTTCCATCAGATCGTGCCACCAGTAGTCACGGTCTGGAACCATCTCGATATCGCCACCGGTACGTCGAACGACAACCACTTTCTCAACGGAAGACGATTTCTCAAGTGATTCATCGACGGTTGATTTCAGCGCGATTTCTTTCCCACGACGCCAACCTCCGTCGGCGGTGATGACGAGTTTCGATTGTGCATCATTATTGCGATCAGAAATGGCGTCTGCACTGAACCCCCCGAAGATGATGGAGTGTGTTGCCCCGACACGAGCACAGGCCAGCATCGCGATTGCAAGTTCGGGGATCATGGGCATGTAAATCGTGACCCGGTCCCCTTTTTCGACGCCGAGTTGATCCAGAACGCTGGCGAATTTGCAGACTTCGCGATGCAATTCCTGATACGTCAGCGTTCGTGTTTCACCTGGTTCTCCCTCCCAGATGAGAGCTGCTTTGTTCTTTCTCCAAGTTGTCAAATGCTGATCAAGACACTGGTACGACGCATTAATTTTTCCCCCCTGAAACCATTTGGTGTCAGGCATGTCTCCTTCCATTACAGAATCGAACGGTTGGAACCATTCGAGTTCTTCCTTGGCCAAATCCCCCCAGAATTTTTCGGGGTCGTCTTTTCCCAGTTGCCACATTTGCTGATATTGCTCCTCAGAAGAGATCAGCGCATTGGCAGTGAATTCAGCGGGTGGGACAAACTTACGATCTTCCTGAAGAATGGATTCGATGGCGTCGGACATTGTAAAGGAGCCTTTTTCTGTTGAGCGTTTGGCAAATAATATTGTTTTGTTTTAGAACTGATCCTGAAACTTGAGTTTGCTTACTCAAACGTTGAGAAAAGCAACTGTTCCAGAGGTTTCCGGACTGGTTCTAGCAAAACCTGACTTCGTGATCGTGCTTCTCCTAATTCAGGAACGCGAGATCACCAGCCACTACAGGGGTACAAAAAACTGTCGACCTCGAATGTGGATTCGAGGTCGAATGTGTGTTGATGTTGATTTGAAACGTTGATGCTAAGACTCCCCGCCCCTGAGTTCAACAGAACCGCCAAAAGTTCTGATTCGCTCACACTGATTTCACTTGGTAAGGTATACTCATTGCGCAGATTAACGGTCTGGTCAGGATTCTGACGGGGCTGCAGATTGTAGCAATCAGCCCGCGATCACCATGGAGGAGCAAAGCCAGGATGTTTGGAAAAAACGAGACAAACTCAGAGACGGACTCGAATTCGCCCGCAAAAAAACAAAAGAAACCACCAAGCTTTTTACGGCTGGTCCTACGCTCCATGACCACGATGGGAATTATCGTTTTGGTGGGGCTTTTTTGCCTGCCTTGGCTCGCTTCCTCATTTCTAACACAGCAAACTGCAGAAAAATGGATTTCTGAGAGTTTTCCGGGAAATATCAAGATTGGTGATGCGTCCGTTGGCTGGAACTCTCCGGTCATGCTGAATGATATTGTCTTCGAAGATGAGACTGGAAAGAAACTGGCTGAAGTTGAGGCTGTGACGTCGAATCAAACGATGCTCGACCTGCTGCGGAATCAATCCCGTCCGATGGAACTGGAATTTGAAGGGATGCGAGCCTCTTTTGTAGTCCCTCGCTTGAAAGCTGCTCAAACGTCGAAGAAACCAATCGATATCGAGTCAGTCGTGGAAGACCTTTTCAAACAGAAAGTTCCTAAACCGGCTCGCGATATGACCATCCGCATCGTTCGGAGCGAACTGACCTTAACCGATGCAGAAGGCAAATCACTGGCCCGTTGGAGTCCCATCAAGGCGACATATGAATCAAGCAGCACAACTCCACCGAAACAGAAGTTGAAGATCGATGCACCAGTTGCTTCGCTGGTTTCGAGCGAGTCGATGCCTGAGGCAAATTCTGGAAATTTAGGATTCGTTGCCGACTGGACCGGTTCAGCCTCTCCCACAACGAAGGAGTCTCTCTCACTCACGCTCGATTGTGCTCAGCAACCACTTGCCGTCTTGCAGCCATTAGTCGAAACATATTTTCCAGACATGATTCCCGGGGCTCCGGTCACTTTTCAGATTGATGGTCTACTTGAACGTGTCGGGCAGGAAGAGTTGTTGTTGAAGCTGGACACCCAACTGACCGATCATCGGCCTTTGAGCACCTCGCAGTCTCCCTTGAATTTTGATGTCGAAGCGAGCTACTCACAAAAAGAGGATCGGATTGACGTCCCTCGATTGTTTGCCCAAGTCGACGAAACCTCAGTTGAGCTGCAGGCGGAAGTGGCTGACGTCTCAGGCAAACAGGTCGTCGATGCGCAAGGGCAATTTCGTTCTCCCGCCGAAGGGCTTGCGAATCTCCTTCCGGAATCAATGAAGGAAAATGTCCAGTTCAAGGAAATTGAAGTTTCCGATTTATCGATCAAAGGTCCGTTACGTCCAGATCCTTCAAAACCATTTGACCTGAAGTTTGAGCTTTCGACCATCGTCTCATGGAAAGAAGCGACAGCTTATGGAATTACTTCGAACGATGGCAAAGTCAAACTGACCATGGCCGGGAATGACTTGTTGCTCACCCCGATCGAAATTCCAGTTAGCGGTGGGCATATTCGGCAGTTGCCAAGCTTTGACCTGTCGACGACTCCCCTCACTGTGAGAATTTCAGAAGGGCTCACGCTCGATAAAGTCGCCTTGACCGAAGAGATTTGCCACGACTGGTTGCGTTATGTCTCCCCCCTGCTTTCCGATGCAACCCGTCCGAGTGGAACGTTTTCACTGGTGGCCTCTCCCGCGACATTCCAGCTGGAGAAAATGAACGAAGCGAATCTCTCTGGGAAATTGAATATTCACAAGGCTCAGGTTCGCCCCGGTCCGCTCGCTGACGAAATCATCAACATGGTCTCAGCCGTTCGAGCTGTGAAAGGACCTGGTCAGCAGGAAGAGATTATTTTTCTGGAAATGGAAAACCAGACGGTTGATTACCAGGTTGTCGATGGTCGGGTTTATCACGCCGGTTTCAATTTCAAAGTGGGAGACTTCGACTTCTCCAGTAATGGTTCAGTCGGATTTGATGAAACGCTTGATCTCGTCGTTTCCATGGCATTCCCCGACGAGCTGGCTAATCGCGGACCAATTTTGCAATCGCTTCAGGATGAAGCACTGGTCTTCAAAGTGACCGGGACGATGGATAAGCCGGTCATCAAAGGAGATCAGTTAAAAGACGTCGGAAAACGAATCGGCATTAAAGCTGCAGAAGGTCTCCTTGAGCGAATTTTAGAACGCCGTGGTAACCGGGGGGCGCGTCCCAGACGTGGACGATAATCGATGCTTGTGCGTCAATGACGAGGCCCGGAGATCTCAATTTTCCCTCAGTCGACCTGTAAGAAAACATCTTTAATACAGTGGGCAATCATTATGAAATCGTTATTTCCCTTGCTACTCGTCATCACTACCCAGTTCTCGACTGTGGAGGCCGTGGAGGTCAACATCGTTGATCATGGAGCGATTCCGAATGATGGCAAAGATGATACGCTGGCGATTCGCAAAGCCTTTGACGCCGTTGCAAAAGCGAATGGAGGAACCGTTGTGGTGCCGAAAGGTCGCTTTCTCGTTTCCCGCCAGAAAAGTGAGACACCAATTCTGAGCATTCCTTCAGAGACAACTGTTCGCGGGGAAGGCAACGAATCGATTTTGAAATACGATTCCATAGTGAACGATTCCAACTTCTGGCGGATGTTGGGAGCTTCAAAGAGTTGCAAAAATATTGTCATTCACAGCTTACATTTCGATGGCAGCAACACCTTCCCAAAGTATGAAAAGGGAAAGACTCCCGAGCAGAACCACGGCATCTTCTTCTATTGCAAATCCGGTCCCATTGAGAACGTCACTGTGCGCGATTGTTTTCTCGAAAACTTCAGCGGAGATTGCGTCAGTTTTTCCCGAGGCTGTCGAAACTTCACGATTCGCAATGTAACCGTGAAGAACTTCATTCGCCAGGGAATCCAGATGGGTGGAGGCGTTGGTGACGGTGGCCATCTGGTGACAGAGTGCAAGGATCTTGAACACACAGTCCGACCGGGTGGAACGACGATTCACGTTGAACACGCAGAAGGTGCGAAAGACTTTCGCATCATAAACAATCACTGTCGCAAATCGCTGCTCGCTGGCGGAGGAGCGGAAGGACTGGTTGTGCGGGACAACATGATCCATGGAAGAATCGAAGGGAACAGTATCAAAAACGGCCTGTTCGAAAACAACACGCTCACAGTTGGCGACGGCAAACGTCCCCTGATGCAGTTTGGATACGCCAACGGTCTGACCATTCGTGGCAACACGATCAAAGCTGCCGATTCTGAAGCGACCGGCATCTATGTTTGGGGGACTTCCCGCTACAACCCGGAGCCTTCAAAGGAGATCACCATCGACAACAACAGACTCGAACTCAAGGGCCAACCGATTTACCTCAACGGCGTCCGCGGTTGCAAAATTCAAAACAACACCATCATCGGCAGCGAAGCAAAAAACGAAGTCCGCAAGAGCCGCACAGAATGTGCAGTCGACATTGAATGACGAGAACAGCAATAATTCAATCCCGGAGATGATCTGGGAGTTCTTAGAACCTGTCCGAAAACCTCTGGAATAGCCGCTTTTCTCAACGTTTGAGAGAGCAATTTTAAGTTCCAGGGTCAGTTCTAGAGAAATGCGTACTTCACGGGCACACGGTAGAGCAAGCTGCTCTAGTGAAAACAGTTCTACTAACTCTCTCCTCTTGGAGCAGAATGATGATTCTCGCCACGTGACATTGACTCGGGAGCATTCTTTTTGAGTATCTCATCGTGATTGCCATCATTGCCAAGTCGAATCGCACTGCTATTGCGACTGGTTCAACAAGCCTGTGAGGCGGCTCGATACTCATCTCATTTCGGCAGTTTATGCCATCTGATGAGGCTTGTTTATCAACAAGAGGGCGAGCTCGCGTTTTTATATTGTCCGGAAAGTTGGCATCGGTTTAGTATCGCCAGACATGTCTACTTCCGAAACATTTCAGGCGAGTCGATATCGGTGGGTCGTTTTCTTCGTGCACCTTTTCTGCATGGGTTGCGCCTCTCGTGAATCGGCGATCTTTTGGTCGACTGATCCAGAGCCGCCGTTTACATCGAGCGGTGAAGTCATTCCTCCAGATCGTTGGTGGCTCACCTTCGGAGATACTCGCCTGAATTCACTCATTGAATTATCCTTTCAGGGTAATTTCGATTTGGTCGCTGCCGTAGAGAGACTGAATGCGGCTCATGCACTTGCCCGTCGTGAAGCTTCTGATTTTTTCCCTGATGTGGACGGGTTTCTTGAAACTGAAAGCATTTTTTTTACGAATGGCCCCGATCGGGCGGACTATGCACTTGGTGTCGACTTCAATTATCCGGTGGACCTTTGGGGGGAAATCGAGTATCGAGTTGAAGGAGAAAACTTAAGAGCTGCTGCGACAGGTGCTGACTATCACGCCGTTGCCTTAAATCTTTCCGGTCAAATTGCACGAACATGGTTTGCATTGATCGAAGCTCATGCTCAGCTGGCATTGCTCAATCAGCAAATCAAAACGAATCAAACCGGTGTTGAGCTTCTGGAGGCTGCTTTCGGTGGAGGGATTCGACGCAGTCCTGATGTGTTTCGTCAAAGACAACTTGTCGAATCGACACGTGAACAGGCGGTCGTCGTGCAACTCCAGATCGAACTGCTTGAACATGTACTAGCAGTTCTCTTAGGGCATCCACCTCAGGAAGCTACATATGAGACTCAGGAAAACTTACCAGATCTGCCAGCTGCGCCAGCTACCGGACTTCCCGCGGAACTGGTTCAACGTCGCCCAGACGTACGTCGTGCTTTTCTTGAATTGACAGCAGCCGACTACGACTTCGCTGCGGCTGTGAGTGCCCAGTATCCTCGATTGAATCTTACTGCATCTCTCACAACATTGACCGATAGTCCTGAAAAACTCTTTCAGGAATGGGCTGTTGGTCTCGGTGGTCAATTGATTGGTCCGCTGCTGGATGGCGGTCAACGTCGAGCCGAAGTTGATCGTCGATACGCAATCGTGCAAGAGCGGTTCGCTGACTATAATCAAGCAACGCTGCTCGCGTTTAGACAAGTCGAAGACGCACTCGCCCGTGAACGATATATCCTCGAAAGAATTGACCGTCTGAAAGCTCAGTTGGAAGAGGCAGAGAAGTCCACCCCCATACTTCGCAGGTATTATTTTATTCAAGAAGTTGACTACCTGAACGTGCTTAGCTCAATCATGTCTGAGCAAAGCTTGCAACGCGAAGTGCTGTCTGCCAGACTGGACCTGATACAAAATCGTGTAGAACTCTACCTCGCCCTGGCAGGAAGCTTTGAGCCGACTGCTCCCGCAACCCTTGAAGTTCCCTCTACTGTAGAACTTGAAGTTCCCCCCACTGTAAAAGTTGAAGTTCCTCCCACTGTAGAAGTTGAAGTTCCTCCCACTGTAGAAGTTGACTCGAACGAACCAGCTGAAGCCGTTGATTTATTAGAGTTAGACGAAGAAATTCCTCCCCTAGAGATCATTGTCGATGAGTGATTCGCCGAAATCAAAACCGAAGTGGCGCTGGATTCGCATCATTCTTACGATCATTATCTGCCTCGGAATTATCAGCGCCTCAGTTGCGGCGGTTGTGGTGATCAATCAAACCGAGCCGACAGCTCAAAAGATTGAGTCGACACGGAAATCGGCAGCGCTGGTTGAGACGATGACCGTCGAGCGCGGTGCGTTTTCACCACAAATAGTAGTGCTGGGATCGGTTGAGCCAGCCAGTGATGTCGTCCTCAGTCCTCGTGTTAGCGGACAAGTTCTTCTCATGGGGCCGAAGCTTGTTCCGGGAGGGATGATCAAGAAAGGCGATCTTCTCTTAAAGATTGACCCTGCGGATTTTGAGAATGCTGTCTCGATCAAAGAAAGTGAACTGCAGCAGACTCGAGCAGCGTTGAAAATCGAGGAAGGTCGACAATCAGTCGCCAAGCAGGAACTTGCTTTACTCGAAGGGACAATCGAAGGCGCCGACCGTGAACTGGTGCTGAGAGAACCGCAGATTGCATCGATTCGTGCTGAAGTGAGCGCCGCTGAAGCAGCCGTTCAACGTGCAAAACTCGATTTGGAACGAACCGAAATCTTCGCCCCATTCGATGCGCATGTCATGAGCCGTTCGGTGAATGTCGGATCGCAAGTCCGACCAGGCGATGAACTTGCTCAGCTTGTAGGTGTCGAAGAGTATTGGATTATGGCATCTGTTCCGATTCGTCACTTAAAATGGATTCAGTTTCAAGACAAAGACGAGAGTGGTTCAGAGGTCGTGCTTCGAAATACCGACACATGGCCGGCTGGAGCAACACGGACTGGGACAGTCGCTCGCATGATTGGAACTTTGGATCCACAGACACGACTGGCGAGTGTGTTAATCACTGTGCAGGATCCTCTAGCTCTGAAATCAGATGCACCTCCATTGATTCTCGAAACGTTGATGGAGACTCATATCGCAGGTCGAACCATCGAAGATGTGATTCGCTTAAATCGTGGATACATCCATGAAGGTGATACTGTTTGGGTCATGAAAGATGACAAGCTGGAAATTCGTCGAGTCGAGATCGTTTTTCGGGATGGCGAAGATGCCTACATCCAAACGGGATTAAACTCGGGAGACGAAATCGTGATCACCAATCTCGCAACGGTTGCCGAAGGGATTGGACTACGTAAAGCCGAGGCGACACCGATTCAAACCGAAGATTCTGACGAGGTATTGGATTGAGTGCCGAAATTGACCAACCGAAGGCTTCTCCAGGGCCAATTGCTTGGATGGCTCGAAATTCCATTGCAGCCAATCTGCTGATGGTGATTCTGCTAGGTGGAGGAGTCTGGTCTGCATTTACAATTCAGAAAGAAGTCTTTCCCCAGTTTCAGTTAGATGTTGTGGAAGTCGGCGTCGGTTATCCGGGAGCTGCTCCGTCAGAAGTCGAACAGGGAATTTTACGCCCAATTGAAGAAGCAGTTCGCGGCGTTGATGGGATTCGAGAAATTACCAGCGAAGCCCGAGAAGGTCAGGGTGATGTGCTGATTGAGCTCGTCGCTGGGCAGGACCGGATGAAAGCGTTCCAGGATATCGATCAGGCAGTCAATCGAATTCGAACGTTTCCTGACGACATCGAACAGCCCGAAGTGAGTCTGCAATCCGAACAACAGGAAGTCATGGAGGTCGGGTTATTTGGGCCAGTCGATGTCTGGACGCTTCGGAAACTGGCGGAACAACTCCGTGACCAGTTGCAGTCGCACGAACAAATCACGCAAGTCGAGTTGGGAAGAGTTCCGGGGTATGTCACACATGTCGAGATCCCCCGGCAGCGACTCCGGCAATACGGTTTAACTCTTTCTGATGTTGCTCGCATTATACGAACGTCCAGCCAGGATGTCGCAGCAGGTGCTGTGGAGACAAGCTCCGGCCAAATTTTGCTCCGCCTCAAAGCTCGTAAGCAACAAGCCGACGAGTTTGCAGAAGTTGAGATCGTCAGTGGAGCCGAAGGACAGGTCGTGACCTTAGGCGATATCGCGACAATCCGAGATGGATTTGAAGAAATCGGGTTCCATTCTCAGTTTAATGAGACTCCTTCTGTTGAGCTAAATATCTTCCGCGTCGGTTCCCAGTCACCGATCGAAATCGCCAAAGCGGTCGAAGAGACGATGGCGGACTTCGAAAGTTCGTTGCCACCGGGGGTGAAGTGGCGCATTGACAATAATAATGCGGAAGAGTTTCGCCGCAGATTGAGTCTGGTCATCGAGAACGCTGTATTAGCGGTCGTCATCGTATTGGTGATTTTGTCACTCTTCTTAGAATTCCGTTTGGCGTTTTGGGTGATGATGGGGATGGCCGTCTCGTTTGTGGGGGGAGTCTTACTTCTGCCTCTCGTCGGCCTGAGCATCAACATGATCTCACTTTTTGGTTTTCTGGTGGTCCTGGGAATTGTCGTTGATGACGCTGTCGTTGTCGGCGAAAACGTTTATGAAGAACGGCTAAAACAAAAAAATGACCTCTCAGCAGCAATCGACGGGACCAAAGATGTTGCCGGCCCGGTTCTCTTCAGTATTCTGACGAATATCGTCGCGTTCATTCCCCTGCTCTTTATTCCAGGTGAAACAGGAAAGTTTTGGCGACCATTGCCAGCAGTCGTCATTGTTGTACTGGCACTTTCACTCATTGAATCCCTGTTCATATTACCTGCCCACCTGACACATGCCGGTTCGGCATCACGGTCTCGTGGATTGCGAGGATTGCTTCATCGCGGACAGCAAAGTTTTAGCCGCGGTTTCACTCGTCTCGTGGAAATCATTTACGGTCCGATCCTCAAGCAATTCCTGAAAATCCGCTACGTGACGACATCGCTGGCGCTCGGATTATTTTTTGTGGTTGGTGGGTACGCGTTGAGCGCCCACATGGGCATGGTTCTGATGCCAGAGGTCTCAGCTGATGAGATTGAATGTGGTGTGCGACTCCCCGTTGGAACGACCCGTGAGCAGTCTGCTGAGCTCGCTGCGATTGTGACCCAGGCAAGCCAACGCATGTTTGATGAACACAATCTTCATGAAGTGGCAGAGGGGATTAAAACAAATGTTCGCCGTCAAAACTTTATTGATGTCGAGATTGTTCTCAAGCCGCCTGATCAGCGAGACATGACAGCAAACGAAGTCATTGAACTCTGGAGAGATTCGATTGGCGATCTCCCGGGAGTTGATCAAATTACATTTGAAGCCGAAAGTGGTCCTGGAGGTTTTCGTCAGGATATCAGTATCGATCTCAGTCATAGCGACGTCGATGTTCTTGGCCAGGCTTCGCAAGCATTTGTAGAACGTCTCGAAAGTTTTTCAAATACTCGTGACGTCAGTGATAGCTATAATAAAGGGAAATCTCAGTATGACTTCAAACTTCGTCCCGAAGGCCGATCCCTTGGGTTGACTGATGAAGAGGTGGGGGATCAATTACGATCCGCATTCTTCGGTTCACTGGCACTCCGTCTGCTGCGTGGAACGAACGAAATTGAAGTCCGTGTGAAGCTGCCAGAAGAGCAACGAAAAGACATTCACCATCTCGAAGACTTGGTGATCCGAACTCCCGATGGAGTGGAAGTTCCGTTACTTGATGTCGCTGATGTAGAAAAAAGTGAGGCCTTCACAAGTATCAATCGCCGCAACGGTCGGCGAGTTGTCAACGTTTCCATGGATGTCGATCCCAAGCGTGCCGTCACCCAGGTGATCAGAGCTTTACGAGAAGAAACACTGCCGCAACTTCGCGATGATTATCCCGGGATTACTTGGACATTCGAAGGCAGCGACGCAGAAATGCGGCAGGCGACTTCGGCATTGTGGGGATATTTTGGGCTCGCATTGGCAATCATTTACTCTCTCCTGGCAGTTGCTTTCCGGAACTATGTTCAGCCACTCATCGTGCTGGTTGCCATTCCCTTTGGAATTATCGGAGCTGTGTTAGGGCATATGTGGTTAGGTTATGACCTCTCTCTTGTCAGCCTCATGGGAGTCATTGCTCTTTCTGGCGTTGTCATCAATGATTCACTGATCATGATCGACTACGCAAATCGTAATCGCGGTGATAAATCTGCATTCGAAGCGATTACGGAAGCTGGGCTCCGTCGGTTCCGACCTATTATGCTCACGACATTGACGACCTTTGGCGGTCTTATGCCACTCATCTTCGAGACCTCTCTGCAGGCCCAATACATCATTCCCATGGCGATCTCACTCGGCTTCGGGATTCTTTTTTCCACAACCATTATCCTCGTACTGGTCCCTTGTCTGTACCTCATCCTCGATGACATCTATCAGTTTTATACTGTCAGACCTTGACCATTGCTGACTGATTTTTGGCTGATAAGGCCAGCGATCGACTCAACTCGTTCGGAGCGATTTCAGGTCGGGGACCGGATGGAAATGGACTGGTTGAGTTGTTCGATCTTCTCTTTCTCAACATTGTCACTCTGAATGGCATTCAGTGTTAAGCGTGACCGAAGGACGAAAGTGATGCCTTCATCCAAGCAGAAGTCTGCCAGCCAACCCCCATGAAGTTGCAGTCCGCATCAACAGGAGGTCCTCTTGCTGTGCGAGGAACATTTGGGATGTGAAGAGAACGGAGGTAATGCATCAGGCTCCGATTTCAAGTGAGTGTGCGAAAAAATCTTGCGGAAGAATACGACAATGCAGCAAGGCATTTGCTTTGCGTGCAGAGCAGTCCGGCATTAACATTGATGCTGAAGTTTGAAAAAACTTATCCTGGAGCATTTCCAATGCTTCTCTTGTCCGCGAAGTGCGTTTTCACAAGTCCATAAGCTGCTTCCACGAAACAGAACTGTTAAGACGAATTTTAGATATGCTCGATCGCATTTTTTGAATGGGTTTTCAGGTTCTGCCTTGTGGAGAGGAGGCTATGAAGTCATGAAAGTGAGCTTTACGGGCACGATCAGCATCGAAAATGCCGAGTCTCCTCGTGTTGTGAAAAAGAAAACCGGAATCAGGACGAAAGTCTCCTGGGACGAGTACAGAAACGTAATCTTGAGCCAGTAAAACCTTAAGATAATCTCACTCCACAACGAGGCCATGATGAGTATTCACTGCGTGAACAAAAGTTGTTGTCGGGACGTTTTCTGAATTCAACGTCTCTCGCCACAACTGCGTTACGCTGAACGTTCGGTCGCTCAAGTTCAGACTTGTCGGCTTGGTAACTTAAGCACCTGGAGACTATTGATGAAGAAATTGCAGTTGTATTCGATGGCAGTGTTACTGACTGCGCTCGCCCCATTTCCTGTAATGGGACAGGTCGACAATCCGCCTGCGTCAATCACGACCCCCGACAAAATCGAGTCAAGGATCGGGACACTTCAGTTCAACGACGGGGCGCCGAGTGAGGCAACTGCAGAAAAAGTCTACGATCATCTCGATTTCACATACGCATTCCGCGCTTTTACGGACACGTTCAAAGGCGTGAGCATGCAGGCGGTTCTCGAGGGTTTCGAGGCTGCGGGCGTTAAGGACAATGAGATCCTGCTGTTCTCGAAACTCATGGACTCCGAGTCGCTCTTCCTGACTGCCAATGCAGACACTGTCTACTACCTTGGCTTCGTCAACTTGTCCGATGGACCGATGGTTGTCGAGACACCCCCGAACGCGCTTGGCACGTTCGACGACATGTGGTTCCGCTGGGTTATTGACTTTGGTCGCCCAGGTCCCGATCGCGGCGAAGGCGGCAAATACCTGCTCGTGGGGCCGGGTTATGACGGGTACCTGCCGGAAGACGGCTTCTACGTTGCACATTCCAAGACGACCCGCGTCATCATGCTCGGTCGCTCGTTTCTGACAAACGACGATCCTGCTCCAACCGTCAAGGTCATCAAGGATAATCTGAGAATTTATCCCTATGAGCCGGGCGGCGTTGGTTTATCGATCGCTCGCTATCTGGAAGGTGGCGTCGAGCTTGGCAGAAACGCGGAGCCGAAGAAGCCGGTCTATCACGAAGGCACCGGTCTCTCCATGAACACCATTCCGCCGAACGACTACAGTTACTATGAGATGCTGAACCGTTTGGTGCAGAGCGAACCTGCGACGGTCCTTGATACAGAACTGATGGGGCCGATCGCTGCTATCGGGATCAAAAAGGGAGAGGAGTTCACTCCGAATGCCCGAATGAAAGGCATCTTGGAAGATGCTGTGAAGGTCGCCAACGCGACTGGTCGTACTCTCGGTTTCAGTCCGCGCAATCCGGATTGGTTCTGGTACAAGAACTCGCAATGGTGGAATCCGCTCTTCCTGGGCGGCTACAATTTCGAAACGCCGCTGCCTGAAATTACCAAAGGGGGCGCGAAGCCCTATCCTCCAACAGGATATAAGCAGAACGACGCGAGAACCTCGTTCTTCTACAACGCAACCGGGATCACACCGGCGATGGCGATGCGGCTGAGGGGCGTTGGATCGCAGTATCTTTTCTCCATCAAAGACGCGAATGGAAACTATTTTGACGGAGCAAAGACCTATAAAGTGACCCTGCCGAAGGACATTCCCGCCGCTGCATTCTGGTCTCTGACGCTCTACGATAATCAAACCCGTTCGATGCTCAAAACGCCACAGAAGTATCCCCGCGCCGGCAGCCAAGCGTACCCCTCCCCGGCAGCTGAGCAGGCCAGCGACGGGACGACGACAGTCTGGTTTTCGCCCGAACAGCCTGAGGGTGTGAAACGAGGGAATTGGATTCAGACCGATCCGCAGAAGGGCTGGGTCATCCTTCTTCGGCTCTACAGTCCGAAGGAGAGTTTTTTCGACAAGTCGTGGCAACCGAGCGAGATACAACTGGTGGAATAGACGCGGCTGACCGTCTCAGGTAGAGACCATCCGTACGCGGGAGGCTGAAAATCGGAGCCCAGATCAAGGTGAGCGTTCGCCGAATCTGGGTGAGACTTTCAGCTGTCCACCCGCTATAACAAATCTCTCGTCTCCACAGGCAAGATGAGATTTCTCTCAAATGGAATCTCATCCGGGTGCGAATCTCGCCGCTCCCGGTCTGTCGAGGTGAACGTCAATCGTTCGTAAATTTGCTCTCTCAAACATAGAGACAAACGACGATTGCAGAGGTTTTCGGATCAGTTTTAGAGCAAATTCACAATTGATCAGCAGTCATGTCGCTGCATCTTGCATGGCCGTTTACCTTCCCCGGTGGGTGGCTCGCCGGAGGCGAAATCGGCGCTCATCACCAATTCGAAAGATGCTCTAAACCTCTTTCTCTTCTCCATCTTCCTGGTAGACAACTTTGTAGAGGTCTCTTCTGCGGTCGTTCCAGTTTTGGACGCTGCCGCTTTCTTTGTGGCGGCGGAGCATTTCCAGGTCCAAGTCGTGGATGATCATCGTTTCGATGTTGGCGTTGCATTCGGCAGCGACGGCATCTCGTGAGAACTCTGCGTCCGCCGGGGTGAAGATGGCGGACTGGGCGTAGTGAATGTCCGAGTTTTCAACGAATGGGAGGTTTCCAGTACATCCCGAAACGGCGACGTAGAGATGGTTTTCTACACACCGTGCCAGTGCGCAATGCCGAATTCTCAGGTAGCCATGCTTCGTGTCGGTGTTGAATGGGACGAAAATTAATTGTGCCCCTTTCTGGGCTGCGATGCGGACCAGTTCAGGAAATTCGATGTCGTAACAGATGAGGATCGCGATGGTCCCGCAATCCGTGTCGAAGACTTCAACTTTATTTCCGGGGGAGACACCCCACCATTTTCGTTCACTCGGGGTAATGTGCAGCTTGTACTGTTTGCCGAGCGTTCCATCACGTCGGAACAGATAGGAAATATTGAAGAGCTCTCCCTGTTCAACGGCAAAGTGTGAACCACCAATCACATTGACATCGTACTTGACCGCCATCTCCGTGAAAAAATCGAGATATTGCGGTGTAAATTCAGAGAGTTGTCGCGCGGCCTGACCGGGGCGTGAATTGGGGACGCAGGAAAGCAATTGAGTTGTGAACAGCTCCGGAAAGAGGACAAAGTCGCATTTGTAGTCCGAGGCGACATCAATGAAAAATTCGCACTGCTGTGCCATTTCATCGAAGCTGTTGATGGGTCTCATTAGATATTGAACAGCTGCAATACGGATCGGTTCGACAGGATTGTGAAAACGACGCTTGGCCCCCTTTTGATAGTCGAGGTTGAGCCATTCGAGAAACGTTGCGTAGCCACGCGAAGCAGTGTCGCTGGGGAAGTAATCGGGGATCAACCCACGAAGTGAGAAACCATTCGAAATTTGTGCAGTCAGAACCGAATCAAATAGCGATTTGTCCACGATCGCTTCCACATACTCTCGGGCTGTCAGCTTGTCCGCGTGCTGACCATAACCGGGAATTCTTCCTCCGATAATGATCCTGGCCAGATTTTTCTTACGGCAAAGTTCCTTTCTGCCATCATAGATTCGGCGAGAGAGTTTCAGTCCGCGAAACTCGGGATCAACCATAATCTCGATTCCGTAGAGCGTGTCTCCTTTGGGGTTGTGATTCCGGATGTATCCTTCGTCAGCAACTTTTGTCCAGTCGTGCCAAGACATCTCTGCGCGATAGTCGAGGATGAGGCTACTTGAAGAAGCTGCAAGCTTTCCATCGATTTCGACGCAAATTTGCCCTTCAGGGAAGGTCGCAATTTGGGATTCAATCTGGTCTGGTTTCCACGGAGTCATCCCGGGGAAACATCGTTCTTGCATTGCGATGAGGTCTTCAAAATCGTCCATCGTCAACTGACGGACGTTGATTTTCCACTCATATTCCTTGAGATCAATTGGTACCATGTCACATCCAGAGAAAATCAATTCGGTGAGAGGCTCTAACAAAAACTGAACGTGCGGTCGGAATTCCAGCCAATAACTTCGATTCCGGGAGTGATGTTAGAGCAGTTTGCTTAAACGTTTGCTCTAACATCTCCCCGTGAAGAACGCATTTCTCTCATGATAATGCTGTTCGGCACGAGGCAGGACCTGAACACCAATTCGGGAGGTGCTCAAGCTGTTCTGAATCGTCGTTTTTGACGACGCTGGATCGATTGTACAAATAATATGAATTCAACATTAGCGACCAGAAGGCTGATTATTCGCATGTTGAGGAAGTTGTTTGAACTGACTCAAAATTGAACGTCAAAATTCGAGGAGCGTCTGAGAGGTTCGTCGAAGAAAGCGGTCGTTTCAGAAGTTTTCGGACTGGTTCTCAATCTGGGCAAGTGTTTCAATATCAAGTGAACGGAACCGAATTCGGATGAGCCATTCAGGAATCACTGGCGAGTGGAGAAAAGTTTCTGGAGGCCTGAATTTTGCGACTTGATCTCGATCCTCAACGAAGCTTCTCAGAATCTGCCCCTACAAAAAATTGCAGGAGTCTATAGAATCTAAAAAGTGGAATGAGAATAGTTTGGAGTCCGACGTGAAGTTTTGCGTACAGGCAGCGTGAATGATTGCGAAGGATTGATGAGTCGGGGGTGAGGTTCGAACATTCGATTCAAATTTCGGATTTTATGTCCCTTTGTCCTCGTCCCTGATTCATTGCCCCTTTGCTCAGCGCTCTCAGTCAGCGTGTGCAAAGACCAGGGTGCCAAAATGATTGTTCAATACCAAAACAGCAACGAAATGAAGGTCACACAATGTCAGACGAAACGAAGTCAATCGACCACCCAAGTGGTCGTGCTATTGCAGTGTTAGATTCTGTTGAGCAAGGGAACGCTGCGAAAAAAGCATTGATTCAGATCGGTGTGAAGGCAGACGAAATCTACGTCTTGAGTGCAAGCGACGAGGCTGCCGACATTGATACCTCAGCCGATTGGTTTGCGGACACCGATGAGCTGGTTGAGCAGTATCAGAAAAAGTTAGCTGCTGGCGCAACGTTGATTTCTGCGCCTGTGAAAAACACAACCCAGCTCAAAGAGGTTCAGTCGATTTACTATTCAGCCGGCGCCCACATGATGACCCACTTCGGGACATTTGTGACAAGGTCCGTTGATTTAGATCAACCGGAACGAGAACAACCTATTGACGACAAGTAAACCATGAACGTCTGTCTGGTGAATCGTTTTGGAGTCAAGAGTTTGGAGGAAGTCTTTTCTGTGCTTCTTGGTTCGTGAAGATCACATTCTTGAATTTATCGAGAACTCACCAAGAGGCAAAACGCGTTAACTAATCATTCGTTTGGGGCAGAAACGTTTTGCCTTTCAAGGGTATCCCGCAAAGACGTGGGGACATCATGTGAACCTATCCGGGGGATGGATGATCCGGATTCACATTCTTTCTTCAATTTCCGCCCGCATCATTCTGGCGCTGGAGCAATCATTCGATCAGGGAATTCTGCTCGCTTTGCACCTTCTGGACTCCGTTGATTTGAGCCATGATTCCGTTTGAAGCCGAGAGGAATGGCGAGGCCGTTTGTTCGTTTGAGTTCTTCGTAGAGTTGCTTACGCATTCTGTTGACGATCGGTTTCATCGATGGCTGAAAGATGAGGTTCTTCGTTTCTTGAGGATCAGCTTTGATGTCGTAAAGTTCATCGATGTCGTACACACCTTGATACTGAATCAGCTTGAAGTTGCTGTCGCGCAGGGCAAATGTCGTCGGTGTTTGAGGGAAGCTCGGTTCCCAGTAATACTCATAGAGAAACGTTTTACGAGTGTTCTTGGAGCTCTCTGGTTTTTGCAACAGCGGTGCGAAGCTCACGCCGTCGATCTCCTTTGGGATTGGGGAGTGGCTCAGTTCCAGTACGGTTGGTGCCAGATCGATGTTCGAGACGATTGCATCACATCTCTTTCCCTCAGCGACGTACTTCGGAGCAAAGGCGAGTAGCGGAATTCGGATCGATTCTTCGTATGCACAACGTTTGTCGATGAGGCCATGCTCTCCCCACAAGTGGCCACCATCGCTAGTGAAGAAGATGATTGTATTTTCCTCAAGCCCCTGCTCTTTTAATGACTTGCGGACTGCTGCGAGGCTCTCGTCAATTGAGAGGATCATCTCGCAATAATGCTTGTACATCTCTTCGATGCTTTGGCCGGATCGTCCATGGTAAGGAAACTCTACACCGTGCCAGCTATTGCGTTGATCAAGGACCCACATCGGTTTGTCGAGTCGGTTTACCGAAGTGTTCGCCATTGTTTGCGGCGGTTCCCAGGCAGCTTCTTTGTAGCGATCACGATGGCGTGCAGCGGGATCGTAAAGTCCGTGGACTCCTTTATGCGACAGGTAGAGCAGGAAAGGTTTCGTTTTGTCTTGTTGTGCCAGCCAGTCAACGGAATAGTCCGTCAACTCATCCGTCATGTACTTTTTTCTGGCGACACGCTCACCATTGACGTTGATCTTTTGTTTTTCAGGCTGATAAGTCCCCTGCCCTAAAAAACTGACCCAATGATCGAATCCGGGACGCGGGGCGTCGCTGGACCCTCCCATGTGCCACTTCCCGATGAATGCGGTTTCGTAACCATTCGTCTGCAAAATCTGAGGGAAAGTGATTGTCCCTTTTCGCATCAGGTCGGCGTTGTCGACAACCTTATGGTTGTGCATGTACTGGCCAGTCAGGAACGACGCTCGCGAAGGAGAACATAATGACGTCGTGACGAACGCATTTGTAAACTGCATCCCTTCTTGAGCCATCTTGTCCAGAGCTGGCGTTTCGATAAAGGGGTGATCCATAAACCCAAAGGTGTCGTACCGTAAATCATCGATAAGAATGACGACAAAATTGGGGCGCGAGACTTCGCCAAGCGTCGATTTTGCAGCAACACATTGAAGAAGAACCAGCGCAGCAGCGAGCGGATAGATTTGAGATTGCATGAAGAGTTTCTCAAGCAAGCCGAATCGTTTAGCGACGCACTTCGAGTGCGTCGCTAAAGTCATCGTTGAAGAAGTTTGAAATACTTATTTCAGAATCTATTTCAGATTCATCGTCACGGTTTTGAGTTCGGTGTAATTGGCAAGTGCCGCTTCGCCGAGTTCTCGTCCTGTGCCGGACATTTTGAATCCACCGAATGGGGCGGCTGCGTCGAAGACGTCGTAGCAGTTGATCCACACGGTTCCTGCTCGGACAGAACCCGCGATGCGATGAGCTTTCGCGACGTCCCGAGTCCAGACGGCGGCTGCGAGTCCGTAGAATGTTTTATTGGACCGCTCGATGACTTCATCGATATCCCGAAACGGAAAGACGCTTAGAACAGGGCCGAAAATTTCGTCGGTGGCGATGTCCATATCGTCGCTGACGTTGTCGAAGATGGTCGGCTGAATATAGAAGCCTTTGTCCCCTTCTTGAGCTCCGCCTGTGATACAGTTCGCGCCCGCTTGCTTGCCACGCTCGATGTAGTCCATGATCTTGTTGAACTGGTCGGCATCGATTTGTGGACCTTGTGTGGTCGAGGTGTCAAACGGGTTGCCAAGCTTTCGCTCTTGAGCGCGTGAAACGAGTCGCTCCACGAATTTTTCATGAATCGATTCTTCGACAAACAAACGGCTTCCCGCACAGCAGCACTGTCCTTGATTAAAGAACAGCCCGAATTCTGCTCCCTGAATCGCTGCATCGATGTCACAATCAGAGAAGACGATGTTCGGTGACTTGCCACCAAGCTCGAAAGTAGTTCTTTTCAAAGTTTGAGCAGCGTCAGCCATGATCCGCTGCGCCGTTTCCGTTGATCCGGTGAAGGCGATTTTGTCGACGTCAGGATGCTTGACGATGGCTGCTCCGGTGTCACCGTATCCGGTGACAATGTTAATGACTCCCGGTGGGAAACCTGCTTCGGTTGCAAGTTCTGCCATTCGTAAACAGGAGAGCGGAGTTTGCTCTGCTGGCTTCATGACAATGGTACAGCCAGCTGCCAGCGCGGGAGCCCACTTCCAGGAGACCATTAAAGCTGGGAAGTTCCAGGGGATGATTTGACCACACACGCCCAGAGGTTCCCGGCGGGTGTAACAGAAATAGTCTCCACGAATCGGAATCGTGTCGCCAGTAATTTTGTCTGCCCAGCCTGCGTAGTATCGCAGGCAATCAATCACGAGCGGGATGTCTGCAGTCTGGGCATCGATGATCGGTTTTCCGTTATCCAGAGTTTCTAACGCTGCGAGTTCCTCAGCGTTTTCTTCAATCAGGTCCGCGAGTTTGTACAGCAGTCTCCCGCGCTCACGAGCATCCATTTTCGGCCACTCGCCCTCTTCGAAGGCCTTCCTGGCAGCTTTGACCGCTCGGTCGACGTCCTCCGCGTTTGCTTTGGCGACATCGGTGATTTTCTCTTCGGTTGCCGGGTGGTAGGTTCCGAAAGTCTCTCCACTGACGGAGTCGCACCATTCTCCACCAATGAGAAGTTGTGACTTACGAACTTTGGGAGTAGCAACGATGAATTCAGGGGATGCAGCAGTCGACATGAGAGCCTCCATGATTGAGCGATAAACGAATAGGCCAGCGTTGATGATAAGTATCGCAGATTGTGGAAGCAAATTCACCTGCCGGGAATTGATCGGTCTGTCATCGAACTGGTTGTTGTTGTGTCGATGAGGTTTGATATCTGTTGTCGAAGCGATGGCGCGAAACTCAATTCTGCGACAGTTCTTTTGAGGGTGTGTTAGCTTAAAAACGTGCTGAATCGGCGGTTATTGCTGGTTTTAACAACTGTTCGGCTTTTCTTGCCGGTTTGGCATTGCAGCTGCGTAATCAAATTGGATCAGGCAGATGGTTGCCTTCAAGAAAACTCAATCAGAGGACAAGACAATGAAACGTTTCATCGCATTGACAGCAGTTGTTGCTATGTTGGGCTTGGCCGGAACGTCCGCTGAAGCAGGTGGAGTCCGGTTCTACTTAGGTGGCAGCGGGTTCAATTCTGGATATCGTTCAAGTTATCCATCTTATGGCCACAACTACAATCGTGGTTATGGGAATGGTCATAGGGGGCATGGTGGCTACTATTGGCACAACACCGGACATTATGACTACCATCCAGGAAGATATGTTCCGCATGGAAACCACTACGATTATGTGCCCGGTCACTACGACTACCATAACACCGGTCACTGGGATCGTTACCGAGGACATGGTGGACACCATCACTAAGAAATTTTTCGAGATGTCGTACGAGACCTGCCTCGTGGAATTGAAAATTTTTCCTGAGAGAATCGTTTCAGCATCGGCACAGAAAGCACGACCTTCCACTCAGATTAATCACGAATTAAGCCGGGCAGTCAATCTGTCCGGCTTAATTTTTTGATCCAGTTCAATTGCTTTAGAGCCTCTTTCGAATTCGTTGTTCAGGTTCTGCTTCGTGGCGAACAGTATTTTAACTAGAGAAATGCGTACTTCACGGGCGCACGGTGAAGCAAACTGCTCGAATTACTCGGCATCGAGCCAGTTGTCGCCGGTTTTACAATCGACAACGATCGGGACACTTAAATCGAGCGCTGATTCCATTTCTTCGCGAGCCAGTTGAATGAGCGAATCAACCGCTGCTTCAGGAGCCTCGAAGACGAGTTCATCATGGATTTGCAGGAGCATTCTGGCGGGGTGTTCTTCTCGTTGCATTCGGTGATGAACGTTGATCATTGCTTGCTTGATTAAGTCGGCGGCTGAACCTTGAATCACGGTATTGACCGCTGTCCGCTCAGGCATATTCAGGTTGCCCCAACGCTTTCCTCGAATCCCTGCAATCTCGCGTCTTCGTCCGAGAATGGTTGTCGCGTAACCAGTCTCTTTGACGTCATCGAGTGTCTGTTCCATGAAAGCTTGTACGCCCGAATACTTCGTAAAGTAGTCCTCGATAAATTGAGCCGCTTCGTCTTTCGGGATGCCCAAAGATGCTGCCAAGCCAAATGATGACTGTCCGTAGATCACACCGAAGTTGACCGCTTTGGCAACGCGGCGCTGTGACGAGTCGACCTCCTCTTTCGGAACACTATAGACTTGTGCAGCCACCGCTGTGTGAATATCGACACCGTCACGAAAGGCGCTACACATCTCTTCATCCCCACAGAAATGGGCGAGCATTCGCAGTTCGATCTGAGAGTAGTCGAGACAAATTAACTTCCAGCCCGGCTCGGAAGGGATGAATGCTTTGCGGATCAATCGACCTTCTTCAGTCCGGACCGGAATGTTTTGCAAGTTTGGATCGCTGGAGCTGAGGCGTCCGGTGGCTGCGGTCGTTTGGCTGAAGGAGGTATGAATTTTTCCCGTAAATTTGTTGACCAGATTCGGGATCGCATCTAGGTAAGTTCCCTTCAACTTGGAGAGTTGACGGTGTTCGATGATTTTCGCGGGGAGCGGATGCTCGGATGCCAGCTTTTCTAAAACTTCCTGATCAGTGCTGATGCCGGTTTTGGTCCGTTTGATGATCGGCAGATTCAAATCTTCGAAGAGAATTTTTGAGAGCTGTTTGGGAGAGTCGATATTGAATTCGCTCCCGGCAGCTTCGTAGATCTCTCCCATCAGTTGTGAGAGTCGCAATGTGAGGTGATCGCTTTGCCGTTTCAGCTCATCGACATCGACACGAATTCCGTTCCATTCCATTTCGGCAAGCACAGGAATCAACGGACGTTCAAGATTCCAATAGAGGTCCCACAAATCTTCTTCGTGGAGTTTTTCTTCAATGACCTCCGTCAGTTGCCAGCAGACGTCGGCATCTTCGCTGGCGTATTCGGCTGCGTCGTCGACATCGACTTCAAACATCTTCAGCTGTTTCTTACCTTTCCCAATCAAGTTGCTGATCGGGATCATCTGGCGATGTAGATACTTCTTCGAGATGTCATCGAGACTGTGAGTTCGTGCCCCAGCGTCGAGCAGGTAATCGCCGACCATGCTGTCGAGACCCAGGTTCGCAATCAGGACTCCGGCACGTCTCAGAACGAGCATGTCGTATTTAATGTTCTGGTTGACGATGGTGCGTTGGTCGTCTTCAAGAATCGGCTTGATGGCTGCCAGAACCTCGGCTGGATCGAGAACAGCTGTCCCTTTGGGACCGTCGACAGGAATGTAAAATGAGCGTCCACTCTCCCAGCAAAACGCCCAGCCAACAATGTCTGCCTGTAGCGGGTCGATACTTGTCGTTTCGAGATCGACGCAAAATTTCTCTTGATCTTTTAACTCACTGAGAAACTCTGCGAACTTTTCCTTGTCGTCGACTTTGGTCCATTCTCGATTTGGTGAGCCTGTCTCTTCGATTTTTGTCTGAGCGAGTGCGGTTTCCATTTCGTTGGCGTAGCGACGGAATCCAAAATCGGTGAAGAGTTCGAGCAGTCGCTGATGATCAGGCTTGGAGACACGGCATTCTTCCCAAGTCAACTTAATCGGGAGGCTGATGTTCAACCGGACGAGCTCACGACTCATCAGTGCCTGTTCACGATACGTTTTCAGATTTTCAGACAGCTTTTTCCCCGGAGCCTGATCGGCATTGTCGAGGACTTGTTCGAGTGTCTCAAACTTTTCGAGGAGTGCCTGAGCTTTCTTCGGTCCGACGAGTGGCACACCTGGCACATTGTCGACACTATCTCCGACCAGCGACTGGAAATCGACCACTTGGTCCGGGCGAACACCCCAGTCATCCCAAAGGTTTTCTTCGTCGTAGAGTTGCTTCTTGCGGATGCTGTAGATTTTGATCTTTGGGGCGAGAAGTTGCCGAATATCCTTGTCACTCGTCACCACGCGCACGTCGAAACCTTCGGCAGCAGCCCGAGTCGCCACTGTGGCGATCACATCGTCTGCTTCCCATCCCGGGTACGAGACAATCGGAATTCCAAACGCATCGACGACATCCAGAATGAGTGGGATCTGCGGTTGCAGCTCGTCGGGCATGGCGTCGCGATTCGCCTTGTAGTCTTCGTAAATCGCGACACGTTCCTGCGGCGTTTGCGACTCCATCGCACAGATGATGTGCGTAGGCGATTTCTCTTTCAGGAGGTGCTGAATGTCTCCGGTGAAGCCGAATACGGCATTCGTCGGTTGACCACGAGTACCGGTCATCGGTTGCCGGATCGCGTGAAAGACCTGAAAAATCAGCGAGAACGTATCGACAATGTAAAGCGTGTCCGCCATGAATGATCCGCGAATAAGTAAGTCGGTGAATGAATTCGAGTGTTGGTTTTTCCCCGGTCGATGATCGTGGGCTAGTTAAAAGCGGTCGCTCACCGGCGGTTGATGAAGTTGTCAGGGAACTTATTGGCTCTAACAAAACCTGAATCAGATCGCGAAGCTCAGCGAATCAAAACGATTTCAGGAGTATTGTTAGCGGTTCTTAATGCTTTGCGGTTTTGCTGGAAGCGAGTTCCCGCATGAGTGCGATCTTCTTCTGGTAACGACTTTGAACAATATCGACAATGACCAGCACTGCGAGGACGAAGTAGAAGGTGGTTTTCGTCATCGCGTGGACTTCGTAACTGAATAGCTTGATGTGAGCCAGGTGCCCACCTTCCGAAATCAGCATCACCCCGACAATAAACAGAATGAATAAGCCGAGGACTTCGTACATACGGTTTTTCTTAAGAAATTCAGCGACGTGGTCAGCCAGGAAAATCATTAGAAGACCGCTCGCGATAATTGCAATCGCCATGACGATGACGTTGTCGGTCAGAGCCATCGCGCTGAGGATGGAATCGAACGAAAAGACCAGGTTCATGAGCACAATCCAGAAGATTGCTCCGTTGACCGAGCGTTTTGCATCAGATTGATGCTCTTCCAGGTGTTCTATCGCCAGCATGTGGTTGATTTCTTTGACCGCTGTGTAAAGGATAAACCCACCACCCGCGATAGTAATCAGAGCGTGAAGGTTGAACTCTCCTTCGAAGACTTTCTTGATGTGGATCTCAAAAAACGGATCTTTGAAAGATTCGAGCATCTGAACGACGACGATCAACAGCAGGATTCTCAGGCCAATCGCTAGGCCGATTCCCAATTTGCGGACATATTTTTGCCTGTCCTCCGGGACCCGTTTGGATTCAATCGAGATGTACAACAAATTGTCAAAACCCAAAACTGCCTGAAGCAGGATGAGCATGAGCAATGTCATGAAATTGCCAATGGTGAAAAGGTCCGCCATGGATGTTCTCAAACTCTGAATTTGTGAATAGATTCAATCGAAGTGAACCGTAGAATAGACAGTGCGAGCAGTTGTGGCTAGAAACTCACTTGCATGAAGAAAGAAACGCTGGCTCAATAGATACGGCAAGAACCCGTAGCCGGACACTTCAACTGTCCGGCTACATTTTTGGACGTTCGAAACCGAGAAAATAATTTTATGTCGCATGAACTGATTCAACTGAATACCCCTTACGGACGTGATGCCCGCTTCCAGGGAGAGGTCCTGGGAAAACGGACGCTCCTGCACTTTCAGCCCAAAGAAGACTTGCGAGATCTCGCAACCGGACTGCGGGAGTCTCTGGCGAATCCTTTGGAACTCCCGGAATTGAAACTTGCTTGTGTCCCGGGGGATCGCGTTGTCATCGCCCTCGCAGAGGAAACACCGCGTGCCGATGCGGTGGTGGCGATGTTGTGGAAGCAACTCTCTGCTGGGGGAATTCAGCCGGAAGACTTACTCATCTTAAAGCCGGGAACATGGGGGGGCACCTCATCCGTTGATCCCCGTTCGCTGTTATCGAAAGATCTGCAGGAAAAAATTCAGCTGAAGCGTCACGATCCGACTGAGAAGGAAGTCTGTGGCTATCTCGCCTCGACGGCCTCGGGAGAACGAATTTATCTTGCCAAAGAGCTTCTCGAAGCGGACCTGGTGATTCCTGTTGGACCGGCGAGCTTTGATCCTGTGCTGGGGTATTGCGGGGAGGCAAGTGTCCTTTACCCTGCGTTCTCCGAAACCAATGCGATTATGAAATCCATTGGGCATGGCCACGATGAACTGTCACCGTCAGAGGCTCGTCCGTTACGTCAGCAGGTTGAAGAAGTCGGCTGGCTCTTGGGGGTTCAGTTTGTGATCAGCATTATCCCCGGTCGTGGAAAAGAAGTGCAGTCGATCTTTGTTGGTTCTGCAGATGCCGTGGCCCGTGACGTTCGCGCCGAGTTGAACTCGACCTGTCGTATTGAATTGGAGGAGCGAGCGGAGATGGTGCTGGTTGCTGTCGAGGAGACAACAACACCACAAACCTGGGAGCAAGTGGCCCATGCGATTGACGTCGCTCGGCGAATTGTCTCTCGCGATGGCCGAATTGTTGTCCTGTCACAACTGACTCAAAAACGTGGACCGGGACTTGATATTCTTAAAGAAGCCCGCACGCCGAGCGAGGCACTCAAACCTATTCAAAATGTCAGCCCGCCAGATTTCCTCGCTGCTACCCGAATCGCAAAGGCTGTTGATTGGGCGAACGTCTATCTGCTGAGCGACTTGCCAGCAGAGGAAATTGAAGACCTGTTTATCATCCCCCTTGCATCGGAGTTGGAGGTTCAGAAACTTCTCCAGGGCGATGAAACAACTGTGATCATCGAGTCTGCTCAAAAAGTCTACGCAAGTTGCGAGTGATGTCATCAAATAAGCCGGACACTCGATGTACTCGATGTGTCCGGCTCAATAATTAAATGACTGTTGTTCATAGGAATTAGTTGAATTCGATATGAACTCTTTTACAACTCGGGTCTTCGTCAGTTGGTTCACCTACCTCGTCCACGGGATGCGTGTAAAGATATTTCCAGACAGGCTCAAACAGATATTCGCCCTCGGCATTCTTCGGTGATGCTCCGCCGGGACCAACTGAGGAGTGAGCCCGTTTGGCATCTCCTTTGACGTCAGCTGAAGAAATCAGTCGGCGCGTATTCTTGTATGGGGCTGCTTCATCGTCCACATTGACGATGGGGCCGAACTCGTGCATGCCCAAGAGTTCCCATGATCGGCAGTAGTGATCTCCACTCCATCCACCATCGAGAACATGGCTGAATCCGAAGTAGCGGTTCGCTGGAGTTGCTGATCGATTCGCTTGCCAGTCTTGATCCTGATCGCGTGGACCACAAAGCATGACGACGCGATCCACACGTTGATGTTTCGCAAAACGGGCAGCGGTCGTAGATCCGTGAGAGCTTCCAGAGATGATGACCTTATCCCACTGAAGTCCTTTGCCGTCACTGCTGAGAAACTGTTCCCAGTTTCCTTGAGGGTTCTCTTTCGCCAGCCACTTCACAAACTGGAATGCACGCTCCGCCATTCCGTCTGGACGAGCGAGGTCGAGTTCGTCGCTGAAGTCTTCTCCTGTGGCTGCTTCGAGTCTCACATTCCCCCGCGCCTGTGCGTCTTTGGGTTGTGGTCGACAGAGTGTTCCAAACCATTTGTTGGCATAGCTGACTTGAATTGCATGTAAGCCGTAATTGTTCAGTCGTTCGAAGAGTCGATCATTATGGCCCATCAGCCAGATGACCAGTTTCCCCTCCGGAGCGACGCGGGTATCGACCGAAGCGTTTTCGAGATCCTGAGGCTTTTGGTCTGTCCCGAATACGAATTTGATTTCGGGGTACTCTTTCGTTCTTGGATCAATTTTGCTGGCGCGTGCCTGCAATTTGTACCGCTGAGGTTTTGGATCGTTGAATTTACGCTGGACTGGAGAGGTCCGCTGATCTTTGTTTTTGGCGACTGCTTGATGAGCTGTCTTCTGCAAGAAAAGAGCGTAGTCTTTGTCGAGTCCCTCGGGGATGTATTTGTTTCCGACACAACTTTCATTGAAGAGAGTTTCGTACCAGACACATGCTCCAAGATACTCGCCAGCTGTGTTGGCATGATGGCCATCCATTCGCAAGACCCATCCCGGATCTTTTCCCTTTTGCTTTCGCCACTGCCAACCAACATGCAGCGAATGCGCCTGATTCGGAAGTTGAGGATGTTTGGCACTTTTGCTGTCAAACGAGTTGTCAGGGCGATAACCAAATGCTTTATCCGTATCTGCGATATAAAACGCATCACCGACAGGAATGCGACGGACGCCAAGATCGGAAGCAATCGTTTTGTAAGCATCGGAGAGCATTTCGTACATCTCCGCTTGAGTCGCTGGTTCTTTTTCGTTGCTGGAAGGTCTCGTGAAACGTGGGTCGTCTACACGGTAAGCCCAGGTTTGATGAACGAGTAATTCCGCACCGGGAGCATAGCGGCTGATGATGTTTTGTAGCTGCGAGGCAAACGGACGATAGTTATCGATGTTGTGACTTTTGAAACTCGCCTGCTGAATGGTGACATAGTCCCAGTCGTCTGACTGCAAAGCCTGTTGCAGGCTCGACTTGTTTGAATACAAGCCTGCTGCTGCTTGGGGATCTTGCTCATTCTTCAGTGCTTTGTTGGCGTGCAACTCCATCGATGCGCCACCAACAGTGACCGGTCGGTGAGTCAGTTGATGTCCCCCAGCTTTAACGAGATCGTCGAGATGGTTCGTCGCGTTTCTTGAAAAGCTGTTCCCAATCGTTAATAAGCGAACATGTTTTTGACTTAAGGATGCTTTCTTCTTAGAATTGGAAAGCCGTTGTTGTCGGCTTTCTGCTGATGCCGTCTGAGAAGTTTCGACGATACAAAAGATAAGACTCAAACAGACTCCGACTCTAAACAGAGGCGAAAAGAACTTTAGCATTGGAAGTATTCTCCGCAGAAGGTATGATTGTTGAACAACAAGCGCGCCGCGATCCCACCCCAACTGACCTCGACAGATTCGATTTTCACACGCGATCACAGAATCGTTCAATTGATATCACTCAATTGACGTGAGATTGAAATATCCTACCAAGACCGCCTGACATTCAAAACTCTGCGATGCTTCGGCCTTTTCCATGTGTCGTCCGATCCATTGCGGTTGATGAATGCCACCTGCCAAAGTCGATTGTTGATGAATCATTCCTCTTCATACATCATTGCTTTTCTCATCCCGATAACGGCTCTTGCGTTCGGTCACGAATGTTGCGCTTTGGAACCACAAGCAAGCGTTCCTGGCGAATCTCATTTCGTGACGAACATCGTACCGTTCGTCAACCAATACTGTATTGATTGTCACAGTGGTGAAGGTGCCGAAGGTGGAGTCGACTTCGAACGGTTCTCTAAGAACTCGCAGATTCAGGAAGAGTACGAACTTTGGGAGCATGTGCACCGTCTCATCAAAGAGCAGCAGATGCCTCCATCGGACTCAGAACAACCGACTTCAGCTCAGTTCGTTTCAATCCTTGATGCGATCAACCTGGAGTTAGCAAGTTTCGATTGTGATAAAGAAAAGCATCCCGGGCGTGTGACTCTGCGTCGACTGAATCGTGTTGAGTACAACAACACCATCCGGGACCTTTTGGGATTAAATCTCGATCTTGCCAAAGACTTCCCGGCTGACGATGTCGGAAGTGGATTCGATAACATTGGGGATGTCCTCACGATCCCCCCTGTCCTGGTTGAAAAATATCTCGCAGCCGCCGAAACAATCGCCAAGCACGCTTTCGAAAATCCTGAAATACGCAAGCGGATCGAAGTCCACACTGCGGAATCGGACGACAAGAAAGTTGAAGTTGCGACTCGAAACATTCGTGAATTCGCCGAACGTGCCTATCGTCGACCACTCTCTGAGAATGAGGTTGAGCGGATTGCAGGAGTGATGAAGAGTGCATATCAGTTGGAAGGTGGCATCGACGAAATCTTCCAGACGGTCGTGACAGCAATCTTGACGAACCCAAATTTCCTTTTTCGAGTTGAACAAGATCCGAAGGATGGCGAGGAAATTCGAACTTTAAACGACTTCGAACTGGCGTCCCGGCTCTCCTATTTTCTCTGGAGTAGTATGCCTGACGAAGAACTCTTTGCACTCGCCAGCAAAGGGGAGCTTTCAGATCCGGATGTCATATCTGCTCAGGTCACTCGAATGCTGAGTGATCCGAAATCAAGGGCACTGGTCAATAATTTTGCGGGGCAGTGGCTGCAACTTCGTGATGTTTCTCAACTGACTCCTGACTCCAAATCGTTTCCCAGTTTTAACGCGGACTTGCAGCGAGCAATGCGGAAAGAGACAGAGATCTTTTTCGAAAAACTCCTGCACGAGAACCGCAGCCTTTTGGAATTCCTCAATGCCGATTACACATACCTGAATGAAACACTTGCACAGCACTATGGCATCAAGGACGTGCAGGGTGATCAGTTCCGAAAAGTGAATCTTCCCGCCGGAAGGCGTGGCGTGCTGACTCACGCAAGTATTCTAATGCTCACTTCAAATCCAACCCGAACTTCTCCGGTGAAGCGCGGCAAATGGATTCTTGACAACATCTTGGCTGAACCCCCTCCCCCTCCACCACCAGATGTTCCGGTTCTTGAGGAGGGAGGTGAGGCACTTGGATCGTTCCGAGAGCAACTCGAGCAACACCGTGCAGACCCGTCCTGCGCATCATGTCATCGGACGATGGATGCACTCGGTTTTGGGATGGAAAATTTCGATGCCATTGGTGCTTGGCGAGACCGCGAGGGACGCTTCGATATCGATGCTTCGGGGCAAATGCCGGGCGGACAAAATTTCGATGGGGCATCCGAATTGATGGACATTCTTGTCGAAGAAAAGAAAACAGAGTTTAGCCGCTGTCTGACAAAAAAAATGCTGACCTACGCCCTCGGGCGAGGATTAGAATCGTATGACCGATGTGCCGTTAACAAAATTGTTGATGCCCTTGAAAGGGACGACTATCGGTTTCAAACGCTGATCTTTGAAATTGTAATTAGCGATCCATTTACAATGCGAGAAGCAAGGAGATCTCAATGAGCCCGTTCACGACGAATATTTCAAGACGAAACGTTTTACGCGGACTTGGTGTTTCGATGGCGCTCCCCTTCATGGAGTCGTTGACGTCACGCCCTCTCTTGGGAGCGAACTCCCTGCCCGCTCCGCCGAAACGGATGGCCTTCATCTTTGTTCCGAACGGAGTCAATCTCGCCGATTGGACTCCACAACAGACCGGCTACGGCTTCGACTTACCTTCGATTCTACAGCCACTGGCACAGGTTCAGGACGACCTTCTTGTGATCAGCGGACTGACACACGACAAGGGACGAGCCAATGGAGATGGGCCGGGTGATCACGCTCGAAGTGCTTCCGTGTTCCTGACCGGAGCGCAACCTCGTAAAACAGATGGAGCCAACATTCGTTCCGGAGTTTCGGTCGATCAGGCTGCAGCTCAGGCGGCAGGACATCTCACACGACTGAGGTCGTTGGAGTTGGGATGCGAACCTGGACGGAGTGCCGGAAACTGTGACTCCGGGTACAGCTGTGCCTATTCCTCCAGCATTTCCTGGGGATCATCATCCACACCAAACGGGAAAGAGACGAACCCGAAACTCGTCTTCGAGCGACTTTTCAGCAACGGAAAACAGCAAGAGACCGACAAAAACAAACTGCGTCGCGAAGCACTCAAGAAAAGTATTCTTGATTTCGTGAGTGACGATGCAAAGCGATTGAAGGCGAGTCTGGGAAGGAATGACCAGCGAAAACTCGATGAATACCTGACAGGAGTTCGAGAAATCGAGCGACGCCTGGATCATGCGAGTAACGACCCTGCCCCAATCGTTGATATTGATTACCCCGTCCCGGAAGGAACTCCAAAGGATTATGGCGAACACATTCGTTTAATGTGTGACATGATGGTCCTCGGTTTCCAGACAGACACCACTCGCATCGCCACGTGTATGTTCGCGAATGCCGGGAGTAACCGCAGTTACCAGAACCTCGATATTCCGAATGGTCACCACGCGTTATCTCACCATCGCGGCGATGACGAGAAACTTTCGAAGATCAGTAAGATCAACCAGTTCCATGTTGCTCAGTTGGCCTACTTGCTGAAGAAAATGAAAGCCACTCCAGATGGTCACGGCAACTTGCTCGACAACTCCATGGTTTGTTACGGCAGCGGTCTCAGCGATGGGGATCGACACAACAACGAAAACTTACCGGTTCTCCTTGCTGGTCATGGCGGTGGAACAATTACCCCCGGGCGTCATTTAAGCATTCCGACCGAAACGCCAATGTGTAACCTGTTCATGTCGATGCTTGATCGATTCGGGACTCCGATTGATTATATTGGCGATAGCACTGGCAGACTTTCTGGCCTCGATATTTAATCGAGTCCTCATTTCAAGGCGCTGAGAACTCAATTCGTGATAGTGAGTCTTTCGTGTTGCGAAAGGCTGAAGCAGTGGTGTGTGACGTTCAGAGCGATCTTCTGGGCGTCACCCGACAAAGTGATTGGTGCTTGTCGTGAAACCGATAATGCGAGATCCGTTTTAAGGATCTCGCCGAAAACCTGCCTCGATGACGAAGAGGTGGCTCAGTGCACGAGAGGCCAAATTCAGGTTTCCAGATCAGTTCTTAGAAGTCCGTGAAATGAACTCGAACATGCACACACTCAACTGGTACTCGGAAGAGCAGCCTTCTGAATCGTCTTCACTCTCAGCCTCGCGGCGAGAAGTCTCTGGCGCGATGAAGGCAAGCTTCACGAGTGCGATAAGCATTGAGAATGTTTCAAACTGGTCTGTTCTTTTGCTTCTCGGAATCTTCTTGTCTTGCCAAACACTTCAGGCTCAAGATAACGCTCCCGCTGATAGCCGTTCTGAAGATGGGCGTTCTGTCGAGGAACTTTCTCAGAAACTGACTGACGGAGAACTCGACGAACGTCGTGAAGCTGCGTATGAACTTGCAGCGTTGGGGGCGAAAGCAGAACCGGCCCTTCCTGCGTTGATCAAAGGTCTTGGGGAGAAAGATGGTCAGGTCTGGGTGCAGTCGGCGACTGCTATTCAGCGTATCGGTCCACCAGCCAGTGCAGCCATTCCAGTGCTCGTTGAGAGCCTCAGCCACTATGCAGACCAAAGGCGATACCGAGCGGCTTGGGCATTAGGGGCAATTGGTAAAGAGGCCATTCCGCCGCTTCGTGAAGCGATGAAAAGTCGGCAGGTTCGAGTCCGGGCTGGTGTGATGGATTCCTACGGTTGGATGAGCGATTCTGCAGCTGAAGTGCTTCCAGAGTTAACAGCAGCTCTGCAAGACAGCGATGCAAATGTACGCGAGCGGGCTGTCAGCGCACTGCTTCGATTGGGGCCAGCTGCAGAGGACGCATTGGTGCAGGCGATTCAACATGAACAGAAAGAAGTTCGAGCTCTTGCTGCTCACGGATTGGGAAAGATCGATGATTTGAGCCCAAACAGCCAGACAAAACTGCTCGCAGCGGCAAAGGATTCTGACGCAGCCACTCGTGCAGCTGCCATCGTCGCGATTGCATCGGTCAATCTTCCTGAACAAAATCGAACTCCCATTGTTCTGGCTGCTCTGAGTGACGAGGAAGCGACAGTCCGGAATAGTGCAGTGCTTGCAGTTGGGCTGCTGGGGCCAAATGCAAAGGCGTTGCTCCCATCGTTAAAAAAGATGCTGCAAGACGAGGATGCTTCACAGCGATCATCTGCTGCAGTTGCCATAGGGGCGATGGGGGCAACTGGGGAAGTTGCGATTCCAGATTTAATCGCAGCGTTGAAGCAACCGGGAAGCTCAGCCGAGGTCGCAAAAGCTCTTAGTCGCATTGGAGTTGGAGCGGTCTCAGACATTCTCGCCGCGACAGCGGAGCCCGATCAGCCGCTAGAGCAAATTGCTGCCGCACTGGCGGACATGGGGCCATCAGCAACACCAACTTTGATCAGTTCGCTTAAGCACGAAAACGAAAATGTTCGAGCAAGTGCCGCACGTGCACTAGGTCTGATGGGGGCAACTCCATCCTCAGCGGAGTCTGCTCTTCGAAAGTTATTACAAGATGACTCCATCAACGTTCGGCTCGCTGCCAGTGAAGCCATTGAAAATCTACAGAGACCAGATCAAGAAACGGTCGCAGCACTTTTTGAAATCTCTAAAGACTCGACTGCAGAGATTCGAGCTGCCAGCATCTCTGCGCTTGTGAAGCATGAAAAGGATACAGCCAAGCTGGTCCCGGTGATTCGAACGGGACTCTCTGATTCTGCATCAGTTGTTCGTGCTGCCGGAATCGAAGGTGTTGGAACTCTCGGCAAGGCGGCAAAGTCACTCCAGCCCGAACTGATTTCTGCTCTTGATGATGAGAATGCAAGAGTCAGGGCGCTCGCTGCTGAAACGTTAGGGGTGATCGGTTCCACTTCTGATGAAGTGATTGCTAAGTTGATTCAGAATCTCAAGGATTCTGATCCAGGAGTCCGCCGATCTTCCGCGTCTGCGCTGGGAAGCCTGAAGCTCAAGGAGGACCCCGTTGTGAGTGCGCTGATCCCTTTGTTGAGTGATTCGGAGACTCTGGTCGTGCAGGCAGCGATTGATTCCCTCACGCAATTCGGAAAATCAGCTTTGGGCTCAAAAGCTGAGATTCTCACTTTGCTCAACCACACAAATTCAGATTTACGAGCCGCTGCTGTTCGTTGCCTGGCAGCGATCGAGGCAGACACAAAGGTTAGCGTCCCGATTTTCATTGAAGTCCTCAAGGATGAAGATTGGATGGTTCGCCGCGACGCAGCAACTGCTCTAGGTAAAATTGGACCACCTGCTAAAGACGCAGTCCCTGCCCTCTTTCAACTGCTCGATAGTGACGAGGACATCGCCGTTGCCAAAGGAGCACTCAAGTCGATTGACGCCGCCAGTCCAAACGCAATTCCTATTTTGATTGAAGGGATGCAGTCAGGAGATCCTCGGAAGAATTATTACGCTCTCTACCTCATTGGAAAAATCGGCCCGGAAGCCACCGAAGCCCTCCCCGTCCTCAAAAAACTACACGCAGAAACCGACAACAATCGCTTCAAGGGAATGGTCAAAAAAGCGATCGACCAAATTGAACCACCCGTTGAAGAGAAGAAGAGCAAGTAACTCAAGCATTCTCGAATTGAAGTTCAGGTTCTGCTTCGTGGCGAACAGCAATTTTACTAGCGAAACGTATTCTTCACGGGTGCAGGGTCGAGCATACTGGTCTAAGGCTTGTCTATTGAGGCTGGCTATTATTTTCCGCGGTATGGGGGCCATTCGATTCTCTGGCCTTCGTAACGGGGCCAGGTCCAAGCGGGCCAGATGGGGGCTTCTTGTTGAACTTCTGTGTAAATCTTGGTCATGGCAGCGACCATTTTGTTGAGTTGCTGTGGGTTTGTTTTACTCAGATCTGTCGTTTCGTTGCGGTCTTTCTTGAGATTGTAAAGTTCAAATCCTTGCAGCTTGGCTGTTTTGAATTGTTCCATTTGCTGATCTGTGATGTCAGTTAAGTTCCCCTGGTCGTTGAGATCCAGTTTCGAGAGCAGTTTCCAATCGCCGTCTCGGATGACGACTCTCGGGTCGGACTTCGCGTAGTTAAACTGCCAGTAGAGTGGTTTCTCGCGAGTCACATTTTTCCCGTGGAAAACTGGCAGGACGCTCGTTCCATCAAGCACGCGGTCAGAGGGGGGCGTGGTGCCTGCGACTTCACAGAGTGTCGGGAGGAAGTCGAGTGCGCTGACTGGAACGTCGCTGGTTGTTCCCGGTTTGACGTGTCCCGGCCAACGAACTAATCCGGGCACGCGAATTCCTCCTTCGTACAAGTGGCCTTTGTATTTTCGTAGACCGTCCGTTGAGCCATGTGGATGAATGCGCGTCATGGCGGGACCGTTATCGCTGGTGAAGATGACCAGCGTATTCTCTTCAACGTTGAGGGTTTCCAGTTTTTTCATCAACCGGCCGAAGGCTGTGTCCATCTGTGTAATGTTTCCGTGGTGTGCCTCTAAACTTGGATTGTCGCCATTGCCGTACATGGCTGCGTACTCTGCATCGGTAGCGATTGGTTCGTGCGGTTCGTGATAGCAAACGTACATAAAGAACGGTTTTTTCTCATCGCGGTGGTCGAGCCAATTGATTGCTTCGTCAGTGACGAGGTGTGACGCATACCCTTCAAGAGGCCCAGCAGGAATTCCGTTCCTCACAAAGTTATATGGGTTACGGTGGTTAGGAAGTGCGTTGTTCTGGGTCGCGAACCAATGGTCGAAACCCATGTCGTTGGGTTGTGGCTGACCAGGAAGATTGAACCAACCGTTGAGATGCCATTTGCCAACCTGGCAAGTCTCATATTCTGCATCTTTAAGTCGGTGTGCGATTGTGATTTCTGTCTCACGAACGTGCATCGGAGAAAGAAACGGAATCCAGCTGTACACTCCGACACGTGATGGTGTCCGCCCTGTCATCAGTCCGGTTCTGGCAGGCGAACAGTTTGGGGCCGCTGCGTAACAGTCCGTCAGCTTCAAGCTTTGCTTTGCGAACTTATCCAGATGCGGTGTCTTGATGACATCATGCCCGTAGCATCCGATGTCCCCATAACCAAGATCATCGCAGAGGACGATCATGATGTTTGGCGGGGGCGTCTCGGTCGTCTGTGCGGCTGCAATCGGCTGTGTCGCTGCGAAAAAAAGAAGTGCAATGAATGTCGCTCTGCGTGGGAGAAAGTCTTTCACTGGAGCCTCTGAAGTTAAATGGAATCTCTGCAAGGGCACAATTTTACGGGTGAGATCTTCACTGCTGAAATCGTAACGTTTCACGATTTTGATTGTCACTCAAAGATGGAAAATTCATACCTCATCAATGGGAGTTCATCACGATAGCTGAATGGTTCGCGTTCCGAGGAGAGGTTCTCTCGGGATGTTGTTTGCAAACGCATTGTATTTCAGTTGAACTTCAACACGGTGCCCGCACGGTTGGTTCAACAACTCTTCGATTGTTTCTTTTGAGACCGGAAACGTGGTGATAAGGGAGAGTCTCTTTGAAGGAACCTCTTCGATTCCGTAGATCAGCAGGCCGTCGAGGTTCTCAGTGTTCGATGGATTGGGAAGTTGAGAATTGGAGAGAGAGAGAATGTCAATGACGATGCGGATTCTGTCGGGGCCATTGCCGAGTTCTTCCGTGATTCGATGACATTTCAACCGACGAAAATTGAGTTTCAGGAGCTCAGAATCTACAAAACGTCGATTGCGTCTAAGGCATGAGATCTCAGCCGGTCGTCCACGAAAGAGGACTCTTCCCAGAAAGTAAGTCAGATTCAGAAGCAGAGTTCCGTCTGAAACAACAGGTGAAAAAGTAGGGCGTTTCAAGCCCAAAGATTTTTCCAGGTATGATTGAACCCAGCGATCCCGTTTTCGTCCGTATGGTGTATCAATCAAGCTGAACAGGTAACCGTATGTATGCTGAATCCCGGCATGAAGCACGGGTGGCTGAAGAGGGAAGTTCGTGAGAGCGCCGAGCATCTCCAAGATCGGCGAGGCTACGATTTCTGTCCCGGTGTTATCATCAATATTCCGGCTGAGTCCCCAGAGTTTTAAGAGCGGTAAACCGGTTCCCGAGCGGACGACCTGTTCGTGCAACTTAGGGCATTGTTTCCACAATCTGATCACGGCCTGAGAAGTTGAGTCGTTCTGTTCGAGAATCTTATGGGTGAGCTCGTCCAGTTTTCGATTCCAGTCTCTCGTCATGAGTTGCGACTTCTCTTCATGCACAGGTTCATGCTCAGATGAAGAGGACGCTCTGGCGGAAAATCGAGTTCACCAAACTCATCGTGGAAAGCAATCACGTGAGGATTGTGAGTCACGAGGCCGATCGGACCAATCTGGCTTACGGGACCCCTCCTGCGTATGTGTAACCATGAAGCTCAGCCTCCTCGTCTGAGCGGTTCGCTAGTAGTGGTTCCTCCGCGAGAATATCGGATTTCGCAGTCAAGGCATAGAGCCCTCCGGCGGTGGCAGAGGTGAAGGCTGCGAATTTTATGAACTCTCTGCGAGAAACCTTTGATTCATCATCTGTCATCGTGCATTGCTCCAGACAACAAGGGGGATGAGCCTCACCTTATTGGTGAGGCTCAGGGGAGACGGTCAAGTTTATGTAGCGGTGTCGTTTCCGAGGAATTCATAGATTCCTTTGATTGCCTTGTTGGCACCCGTCGACCGGACTCCGATTGTTTTTCGTGAATCGAAACCTTCTTCATCGATGCCGAAATCGAAAGACTGCTTTTTTGGCAGAGTGAAGATTATTTGTTCTTCAGCTGAGTCGCTTGGATCTTTTCGAGCAACGATTTCAATATCCTCATCTCCAGAGTTGAGGATTCGATACAGCAAATACGGTGAGGCTCCAAGGTCACGGATGTCAATGATCTGGTGAAACTCATTCGGAGTCCCGCTGGCACGTCTGTTAAATCTGCCACTGCGGATTGGTTTGCTGTCAGTGACGATGTCATAAATCGCTTCAGCCAGTATTGCGGTTGTACTGTTCGTACTGATTTTGACGTTCCCTTTCACAACAATATCGAGTGACTGTTTTGAAGGGACAATAACTGCTGCGTTCGAGCCATTCTTCAATTTGAATGGGAATTCGCCCGAATTGAAAACACGGTATAGCGTTCTGTCTCGCCCGAAAATGATCGTTGCAGCTGATGTTGAATTCAGCATCTCCAAACTGAAACGGCCGTTACGGACATCTCTGGATGATTCAACAAAGTCATACATCCCTTGAGCTGTTTCACCCGCACCCACTACGAGAATGAGCTCTCCTTTGTCCGGTCTGAGTTCAAAGTCAATTGAGTTTTTAGCTTCGACTGTCTTTTGACCGCCACCCAACTTCTGCTTCAATTGAAATGGCTTATCACCCGAATTAAAAAAACGGTAGACAGACCGAGTTTTGTGGTGGATGAGTACGGACTCTGCGCTGTTTGTGGTTGTGTTTTTGATTTTGAAACGACCACTTCGGACTGCCATATTTTTCTCCCAGTCAGTAAGAATTCAGAATTCGAATTTGGCAGCCATCTCAAGTCTCATCACTGAGCGTGAACAGCAAAGACGGCGGCCCGCTTGACCTAAATTACCTAAACTGAGAGACCAAACGCAACGTCGCATGTTTATTTATTGATTTGTTTTTGAGGGCGGGGGCAGGAAAGTGGCCGATTTTACCTGGCATCAGTCCATGGAGCTTGTGGAATGGGCACTTTTCTCAGCGTTTGAGAGTGTAATGTCAGGTTTTTCGGCTCAGCTCTATTTGCTTCTCCAAATCCGGATATCTCCAGAAAGACCACCTGAAACAAGTGTTTTGCCATCTTTGGAGAGAGCAGATGCAAACACCTGACGCTCATGACCATGGAGAGTTGTGATCAATTGTCCAGTTTTGGCGTCCCAGATTTTGACTTGCCGGTCGCGTGCTCCAGTGACGAACCGCTGACCATTCGGGAAGGAACTGACAGTATTCACCTTCGCTCGATGGGCTTTGATTGAGCTGACTTTTCTCGGTTCAGCTCGGTTCCATAAGTGGACAGATCCTGAATTCGTCCCGATGGCCAAGGAATTCCCTTCAAGGCAATAGCATGCATCTAACGGACCTCCGGAGACTTCGAATGATTGTGTGATCGCTCCCCCTTTGAGGACGTTTCGAAGTTCGACCTGTCCATTTTCGAAAGTCACTGCGAGTTCGCTTGAGTCTGGATGAAAGCTGATCGAACTCAGTTTCTGGTAATCGGACGCCCATTGAGTCTGGGGAGTTGTGAGGTCGCTGAGGTTAAGAATTTGGACATCTCCCGTGCGGTTTGCGATCGCAAGCATTTGACCATCTGGAGAGAACAGGGCTTCGGTCGAACTTTCAGTGCCGCTGGGAATTTTCGATTCAACCTGTTCCTTTTTTGTATCCCAGAGCACCACCTCGTTCCCCATGGTTGCAATGGCCAGAAGATTTTTCGTGGGATGGGCTGAGACTGATGTCACTCTTTTATCATCAAACTTTGGGATCTTTCGCGATTCCATTCTGTTGAGTGAACGAATTTCGACTCGCTCATCACCAACGATCACAGCGACTTCATTCCCCGACGGTAAGACTTCCAGTTGCCGGATGTGTTTGTCTTCCCAGAGAACTTCCGGGAGGTTCAAACGATTGAGTCTGATGACGTTGACCGAACCATCTCCGCTGCCGGTGACGATTAACTTTCCGTTTCGGGAAACGTCAATTGTTCCGAAACTTAATGTGTGAGTTTGAAAGCGATGAGTTTCTTGCTGAGTTGCAGGATCAAGCACAATGAGATCACCGACTGCTTTGGTGACGAGCAATTGATTGGAGTCATTCGAGTTTTCCAGATCGCCAACGGCTCCGTCGCCAATGGGGGTGGAAGCAACTTGCTCACCAGTTTCTACATCCCACCAGAGGACCTGCCCAGAATAAGTTCCCGCTGCGATTTGTTTCCCATCAGCTGAGTACGTGAAGTGAAGCAACAGAGGGCACGGGCCAAGAGTTCCCAGTTTAATCCGATTTGCAATATCCCAGCGTGTGATGATTTCATTGTTCGTGCCGACTGCAAGCTGCTGGCCGTCAGGAGAAAATCGAAAGTCGACGAGCTCCGGCTTTCCAGTTGGGATCTGAGCCACCATCTCAAGATCCTCGATTGACCAAATTCGCACCGCCCCGGTTTTTCCGCCAGTTGCGATCTGTTTTCCGTCAGGGGAGAAGCGTATGAGTTCAACTGACGGACCGTGCTTCACTTCGCGGGTTGGCGTTTCAGCCTCAACGGGGTTCCAGAACCTGAGCCAACCATCGTTTGATCCGGTGGCGAGGAGCGAACTGGATGGGGAGAACGAAAGAGTTGTCACTTTTCCAGCTGGAATTTTGCAAACCCGCAGAACCTCGCCAGTATCGGTGCTCCAAATGTGGAACTCTTTCGGTGTTCCACAGGCTGCGAACAGGTCTCCTTGCCTTGAAATTGCGACATCTGACACGGGATCAGAAATGCCTACAGATTGCATAAAAACATTGGACTTTGAATTGAAATAGTTCCATTCGAAGCCACGGAAACTTTCAAGACCTTCTCCGTCCATGAAGGGGAGGACAACCTGCTTGAGAGCATGTATGTCGCCTGAGCGTAAATGCTCGGTCGCGAGATTCATTTGTGCTCGATAAAACATTCCGTTGGCAATTTCTGCACTTCGCAAAGCTTGAATCCAGAAGTAGCTGACGCCAGCCAAACCGAGAGACAGACTTAAAAATAGACTTGCCAGTAACGTCGCGACACCCGGTCGACGACGGCACCAGCGCCACGTTTTTTCAATTGAAGAGACTGGCCGAGCTTTGATCGGTTCGCCCTTTTGGAAACGTGTCAGTTCTTCTGCGACTTCAGAAGAACTTTGGTACCGTTTCTCAGGGTCTCGTTCGAGACATTTCAGGCAGATCGTCTCTAAGTCCTTGGGGACACTCGGGTCGAGAGAATTCGGAGTGGGAGCGTCTTCATAAATTTTCTGATGTAAAATTGCCCGGACGTTTCCTCGAAATGGCTGATGGAGGGTGAGCATTTCGAAAAGAATAATTCCGATTGCGTAAATGTCTGATCGATGATCGGTTTCACGAGTCTTTCCGCTCGCTTGCTCAGGGGACATATACTTCGCGGTTCCGAGCACCTGACCTTCAGACGAGATCGAAGCTTCGGCAGAGATCTTTTTCGCGAGACCGAAGTCGGTGACGAATGGCTGACCTTCCTTATTTAAGATGATATTCGCCGGTTTGATATCCCGGTGAACAACTCCGTTTTCATGGGCGTGTTGAAGTGCATTGGCGATGTCGATCAGAATTTCGCAAGTCCGCTCAGTCGTTGTTTTTCCAGTCGAGAGCAAATCCCGCAAGGTCATTCCGTCAATGAATTCACTCGCAATGAAAACTTGCCCCTCTTCGACTCCGACTTCAAAGATCGAAACGATGTTCGGGTGTTTGAGCTTCGCAGCCGTTTTGGCCTCATGGAGAAGCGAGCCGACGTCGTTGTCCTTTGAGACGGGAACTTTC
The DNA here is from genome assembly GCF_007744255.1 of Thalassoglobus polymorphus. Taxonomy (GTDB): domain Bacteria; phylum Planctomycetota; class Planctomycetia; order Planctomycetales; family Planctomycetaceae; genus Thalassoglobus; species Thalassoglobus polymorphus. The sequence goes on from NZ_CP036267.1 coordinate 1,747,608, forward strand.
AAGGCGACTTGTCGACCCAGGTTGTCATCTTCAGCTAGCCAAACGGACCCAAATCCTCCCCGACCAACAAGTTTAAGAAGCGAGAAGTGGGCGAGTTTTTCTTGCGACATCGTTCCCGGATTTGTCGCAACGCGGGTTTCTCCGACATCGATCTGGAATTCAACTTCACCGCATCTTGGACAATGGATGCTTGAGAAGGTATCAATCACATTAGGAGTATCATCGTTCTCACCACTCTCGACGATGACCTCAACAGATTCTTTACAGGACGGGCATTGGACCAACATGCACACTCTCCAGGGCTCTGATGAGATAGTTATGAAAGCAATTTGGAATGAAATAATAGTAGCAGAGTCGGACGACACCGTCGTTGTCGATGGAAATCACTACTTCCCAAGAGAGTCACTCAGCGATGAATTTATTGAAAAAAGTTCGACAACAAGTGTTTGCAGCTGGAAGGGAACTGCCAATTATTTCACGTTAAAAGTCAACGGGAAGACCAATCCAGATGCGGTCTGGTACTACCCTGAACCGAAAGAGGAGGCGCAGCAAATCGCTGGGCGCATTGCGTTCTGGAAAGGTGTTCAGATTGTAGAGTAAGCGAGTCGGGCCGGGTGAGTTTGCTGCGGCCTCAAACATTCTCACGTTGTGTTGGGGCTGCAACTGTTTGTGGAGGTTTTTGCAACCCTGCTTAAGCACTTGTAGCTCTGTATGGGGCTATGCAACTCTGTGTGGGTGCTGCATCAGTGGCATTGCTAATTACGGGCACGCCAGTGGATTTGCACAATTGAGGTTCTCGTCGTCAAGGTGATAGATTCTTAGACGACCTGTCGAGCACTGGTACGTTGCGTCGGCCTTAGCGGTCACATGGAATGGACCGATCGGAACTCCAAATAGCATGTTGCACAAACTGGGGACTTCATAAGTGGCCTGAGCCCGGACAGCCAACCCGTAGCCTCCAACTCCGCTGGTTTGTTGTAAGTGAGCAATTGATTGTCCGTTGTTGCCGCCAACGTTGAGTCGAGGAGGTTGATCGGGCAGGTAGCCTGCGAACGTCATTCCGCTTCGTGTGGCTGCGGCACAACTTCCCCAAGGTGCAAACGAGACGTTGGAGCAGGCACGCTGTCCAATCGATTGGGAGTTGGTGTTGTTGTTAAACGATCCAGTGATGTACGCACCATTGTTGAAGAACACGGTCACTTCAGCTCCCATGTTTCCGATGGCATCTCCGTCGAATAGTGGGAAACCATTTGTGTTATTATTGACGAGTGCTCCGAAACGAATGCGGTCACCTGGTTCGAATGGACTTTGTGTGCAAGTTTTTGAATCACATGGTTGAGAACCACAGAAGTCGATGGCAAGGACTTTACCACGTTGACCCGCTGGGGCGATCCCTGTGGCTGAGGACTCGAGTCGCCCCCCTGCTCCATCGTCACCAAATTGTGCAGTCGAGAGCACCGAGAAGCTGACATCTCCTGGTGAGATCCCTAAAACGTCCGCCTGAGTGCGATCATCTGAGCTACAGGCCAGATCATTAAAGAAACATCGAACCTTGTTGGTGACGTCAGAAGACGATGTGTTCGATGAGACTGTCGGCTGCAGGAGTCTGAAATCGAACACGGGGTCATTTGGGCCAAAGTTATCTGGAAGTCGAATGACAACTCGCGTGACATACGTACCGGGAGGGGTTGTATTCGTCGGTTGGACGGAGATTCCCCAATCATTATTCGCCGCTCCTGCGAGGGTGGCAAAGCCACTGGCGTCGACGAGAACATTAGCTGGGACTGCGCAACCGTAGGCGTTACATGGATCGAATTGAAAATCTGGGTTGTTGCAAACGAGTGAACCGAAGACGAACACGCCATTGCAGTCAGCGTTTGAAGTCCCCGTCACAGTCGAATTTGGGGATGTGTCGTTGAGCGTGGCATCAATCGTGTCGAGCTCAACCGGTGTGCCGTTGATCATGCATAAGGCTGCGAAGTTGTTCCCTGTTTCTCTCGCAAGAGTTGTGTCTCCTCCTCCTCCGTCACCCCATTCTTTCACGGCAGCCAGAGCGCCCGACTCTAAAGCGTTTTTGAATTGAATTCTGGCGAGCCACAGATTTCCTATTTCCAGAATCACGCAGAGCAGAATCAAGATAATTGGGATTGAGACGATGGCCCAAAACGTAATGATTCCAGAGCGAGAACTCTGCGGTTGAGAGGAGTGCAGAGCGTTGCGTTTCTTGAGCGAGTTTCGAGATGTTTTTTCGAGACGGGGTGTCATTATCTGTCAACTTTCGAGGCAAGGGGCGAGGCTCACCAGACGAGTCACTCAAGACGCAAGCTCAGGATGTTATTGGTTTTCGTAGGGGTGCGTTGTTGCCAGCTCTAGATTCAAATTCTCGGTGTTAAATCCGAATGTCTTCAATAGGTTTGGCGAGACTGTTGGCAAGGCAACGCAGACCACCACGCGAACTGCATGGGGAGCAGGAGTCGGCGGGTTAGGAAGTGCTGGAGTATTTTGCTCTGGGCAAGTCCCACTTTCTGCGGATCCCCCGTTCGTCCCAATGTTATGTTGCAAGCGAACCCCTTCGGTTGCATCGGGGCCGTATCCGGCGTTTTCCAGATAATCGTCAACGGGACCACGGATCGCCACGGCTGTCGCTGCTGTGGTCGAAGCGTCGAGACCGACTGTCTCTGCGGCGAGCTTCGCTCCCAATCGGCTCGCAGCGGCGACATGCATCGACCCGGTCATGATGAGACCCATCTCAATGACACCTGCGAGGAGAATCGCGATCACCGGAAGCCATAAAATCGTTTCCAGCGTTACGATCGCCTGACGATGTCTGGATCTGTTCCTGGAGCAGGTATGTGCGTTTCTGGAGATTAACACCGTCGTTCACAAACCTTTACGTTTACAAGGTATGGACTGAGAATTGGCTAGACGTTGACAAACTCTCATCACAGTAGTTGAGCAAAAACGTGCAGAGCAAGACTTATTCCAATTGAAAGAGGGATCTGATTGCTTTTTCATGGCATCTTTTTCGTCCTGACGGGGCTGAGTTCGTCAAACATCGGAAATCTCTTTGTTTCCAACCGTTTGCAGAAGTTGAAGGACCGATGTTCTTCGATTCCCGTTCGATGCAAAATGGCTTAACAATATTCCAATCACTCGACCCCGTGAGCCTGAGCCGATACAGTTCCACCTGTACTTTCTTCTCACTTTGACACCGAAACACTTTAGAAACAGACATGCAAAACGACATCGGATTGATCGGTTTGGCCGTGATGGGCCAAAATCTTGTACTCAACATGGCCAATCACGGGTTTTCGGTCGCTGTTTACAATCGAACGACGAAAACGATGACAGACTTCGTCGGTGGCCTCAAAGATGAGCCGAAAGACAAGGTTTGGGATGGAACTATTGACCGTGTCAATGGTTATGAAGACATTAAAGACTTCGTAGCGTCGCTGAAACGCCCTCGTCGAGTCATGATCATGGTCAAAGCGGGCGGTCCTGTCGATGGCGTCATCCAGCAACTCCAGGAGTTGCTGGAACCGGGCGACATCATCATTGACGGCGGAAACAGTGACTTCAATGACACGAATCGCCGCTCAAAAGAAATTCGCGAAGCTGGCTTCCAATTCATCGGGACAGGTGTTTCCGGTGGCGAAGAGGGGGCTCTCAAGGGGCCGTCGATCATGCCTGGTGGTCACGCCGACGCATGGCCTCACGTGAAGGAAATCCTGCAATCGATCTCTGCCAAAGTCGGACCAAACGACGATATTCCCTGCTGTGAATGGGTTGGGGAAGATGGTGCTGGGCACTACGTCAAGATGGTTCACAACGGAATCGAATACGGAGATATGCAGCTGATCTGCGAAGCGTATTTCATCCTGAAACACGCTCTGGGGTTGACCAACGACGAACTGTACAAGGTCTTCAAAGAATGGAATGAAGGAGAGTTGGCGAGCTATTTGATTGAGATCACTCGCGACATCTTCACAGTCAAAGATGAAGAATCTGGGAATGATCTGGTGGATCAGATCCTCGATACTGCCAAGCAAAAAGGGACCGGGAAATGGATGGGGCAACATGCTCTCGATCTTGGTGTTCCGACCACCCTCATTACTGAAGCAGTTTACGCTCGTTGCCTTTCCGGTCAAAAAGATGCCCGCGTCCGTGCATCCAAAGTGCTCAGTGGACCAGAGACAAAATTTGAAGGTGATCGCGACCAGTTCATCGAAGATGTTCGACAAGCACTCTACGCGTCGAAACTCGTCAGCTACGCCCAAGGGTATGTTCAACTGGACGCCGCAGCTGAAGAATTCGGTTGGAAGCTGAACAACGGGAATATCGCTCTACTCTGGCGCGGTGGATGTATCATTCGGTCTGTCTTCCTGGAAGACATTAAGAAGGCCTTCGACAAGAACCCAGAACTCGAAAACCTGCTCTTGGATGACTTCTTCAAGACAGCTATCGACAAAGCTCAACCTGCCTGGCGACGCGTTATCTCAACAGCCGTCAACCTTGGATTGCCGGTTCCTGGCTTTGGTGCGGCACTCACATATTATGATGGCTATCGCCGAGACCGACTCCCAGCGAATCTGCTTCAGGCTCAACGTGATTACTTCGGTGCTCACACTTACGAACGAGTCGACAAAGAACGTGGTGAAACGTTCCATACCGACTGGATTCGCGAACGGAATCTAACATAGAGCATTTCCAATGCTTTTTGTACCCGTGAAGTTCACGTTCATGACTTCATAGGCTTCTACCCACGAGGCAGAACGCGAACGCCAATTTGTAAACTGCTAAAAAAACAGCTCTCGAAGCATGCTTCGAGAGCTGTTTTTAATGAGTGATTCAGCGAGTCAGTAGGACTTGCCGGGGAACTGAGTCCGAAACTGCTCAAGTCTGTTTTTAGTGCTTGGCTTGCTCGTGGTCGTCATTTGATGACTTATTGGAGCAGTTGGTCACGGGGCACCAGACGCGTGCATCAATTTCTATCGCAATTTCGCTGGTGAAACGGGTTCTTCACGGGCCATGATAGTGTGCAAGTTGCTCGAACGGCTCTATCGTCCAGCGATGGGTTGCTGGTTGTTCAATTGCTCTTGTTGTTGCGACGTCAATGGTTTGAGAGTTGTCTTGCCGGGCTGAGTGACAAATGAGTGTTTGGGTTGAGTTGTGCTGTGTTGCACTGGGATGATTTGCGAAGGTGCCTCTTGCGGGGCAGGCTGGCTTGCCTCTTCAGCAACTCCGGTGCTTCGTTCTGTTTCCAGTTTGGCGAGCCATTTCTGTGCCTGCTCAAGTTGAGGCTTTTTGGTGACGGCCAACAGGAAGTGTTTCTCAGCGTTATCGAGGTCACCCTCTTCGTGAAGAATCAGGCCGACGTTGTAGTGCCCTTCTGCATCACCCACGGTTCGAATGAAGTGCGGGAGTGCGGATTCGACATCTCCAGAATGGACTAAAGCGACTGCCAATTGGTATCGATAGCCGATCTTGTCTGGCTCAGAGAGCATCGCTGCGGTTAAAGGCTCTAATGCCTCGTGCCACCGTTCTTGTGACGCATAGAACTGTCCGAGGCCATACTTGGCTTCCGTCGATTCCGGTGAGAGCCGAAGTGCACGTTTATATTTTTGTTCAGCTTCTGCGAATTGCCCAGCTACTTGATCTAAGCGGGCGAGGCCGAGGATCGCGTCGACGTTATCGGGTTCTTTTTGGGCGACAGCGGCGTAGTGTTTACGAGCTTCCCCAACCTGATTGATGTCTTCCATCCACTTGGCATAAGCAAGTTTCAGCTCTTCCGGGTTTTCAGGATCGGGTGGAGTCTCAGGAATCGTTTCTTCGTATGAAACCTGTTTGGTTTTCGACTTCTTTTCCGATTTGGAAAGAGCAGCCGGTTTGGAAATCGTAATACATCCGGAGAATAGTAGACCCAGTAGGCAACTACTAAGTAATACAAATTTTCCAAGGGGTGACCGTCTCAACGGGCTTCTCCTGATTCGCAAATTTCCAACCCACCATGGCATTCTTGCCAAGCTTCAGCCAGAAGTTCCTCGCTTAAATGAAACCTCTGTTCTCTAAATCGGCAGATTGATTGAACAATGTCAAGCAAATCGCGGGGATCGCTTGATTTAGGTAATCTCTGCTTGTTGTAGTGCTTGTTGAGAAGCTGGGTAACAATCCAGTCGTCATACGGGAGACCTCGCTGTTCACAGCACAAGCGGAAGATCTCCCGAAACTGCTTTTCAGTAGGAGCCTTGATCGGAATTTTGTGCCGTATTCTGCGTAAAAATGCTTCGTCGACGAGGTCTTTCGGCGAAAGATTGGTTGAGAAGATCATCAACTGTTCAAACGGGACCGAAAACTTCTTTCCAGTTTCGAGTGTTAAGAAATCAGACTGCTCTTCAAGTGGCAGAATCCACCGGTTGAGTAACTCCGCTGGCTCAACAAGTTGACGACCGAAATCGTCGAGTAGAAAGACTCCACCGTTGGATTTCAGATGGAGTGGTGCTGTGTAGTATCCACTGTGTGTGTGATACCTCAGATCGAGCATGTCTAAACTGAGTTCACCTCCAGCGATGACCACTGGACGTTTGATTTTTCGCCAGCGTTGATCAAATTCTGGTTCCGACGCAAAATGAGAATCAAGCCCGATATTCTCTGGTTTGTTTGTACTCGAGTCGGTCACAGTCTGATGTAAACTCGGATCGAAGACTGTGATTAAGTGCCGATCCACCGACACTGCATAGGGGACATAAATCTCACCCCCACATTCATTCATCAACGCCCCAATTGCCTTCGCCAGAACGGTTTTTCCGTTTCCAGGAGTTCCAAAAAGAAAGATCGATTGCCCACTGAGGATCGCCGGGCCCAAGCGTGCAATGAGATTTTCGTCAACGACTAACTTTCGAAATGCGTTGCGAATTTCATTAGCTGTGAGAGGCACATTTCGTGTCGATTGGTCACGACACTGTTGAGTGTATGCGTTTAAAGAAACTGGCGCGGGGCCAACGTACCGGCATTCTTCGAACTCTTCCCGGGCTCGCTTTCTCCCCTGCTCCGTTAATAGAAATCGGTAACTTAAGCGCCCGGCCAACTCGCCCGAGCTGACTTCTAACGATCGCTCCGATTTCAAAAATGCTAAACCATCATCGACTACCCCAAACGGCAAACGCAACTGTTTTGCGAATTCAAAACCGTTCATTGAGCCGTTGAGATAGGCCAATTTCAGGATCAGTCCTGAAAGCTGATGCAGGCTCAATCCTGATTCTTCAAGCGATTCCGGGACACGTGGCGGTCTCGGTTGCTGAGGCATTTCGTCAGCTGGCAGAGTCGTCGAAGTCGCTTTTTTTCCCGTTGTCACTTGCTCATCGACCGATTGACATATTTGCTGGACTTGCTGAATGATGCGTTCGTACAGTTCATCTGGAACATCAACCGCATCACCTGAATAAATTTCTTCAGGTACGGGCGGATTCAGGGAAGGTTCCTCAGCAGGTTGTTGATCTGGGAAAGAAGACATGGTGAGCAAGTCCGCGATAAGAGATCAGTTCGTCCAACAACTTGGGGCCCAAATTGTCGTTCATTGAGACAGAACAGGTCTTGAATGCGAAAGAAGTTCTGACCGGGAAAATCCGGGCCAGAACTTCGTGAAAAATAAACGAACAGGCTTTAGCCGCCACTACCTTCCGAAGTTCCAGCACCGGTGTACTGAATCACAGGAGGCAATGCTCCTTCGTTTGCACTTTGCAAGATGCGCTGAACTTCCACTGCAGGGCGACCGAGTGGATCGGTGACACGCGGAAGAACAGGAATCGACTGTTGATTGGCAGCCGAAGCGATCGCTTTCTCAACACTCAAGATGCGAGCATTGTTCGCATCATCCGTTGAAGCAACGGAAACATGAGCTTGACGGTGCTGCTCTGGCACATGAGACATCAACCACGACAAGTGTTTGAATCCAGCACTGTTGAGTTGGTGTGTCTCTTCGTCAAAGTGATAATCGTAGAATGTCGTTGCTGTGACCCAGCCGTTGTGAAGCTGGATATCGCGAAATGCCATGACCGATGCCCGGTCCTGGCACTGATACGGGTGCGGCCAGTAATGAGCTGTGTGGTATCGGTGAACAAATGTCTGGCTGGGCCCAACCGGACGTGCACGAACTGGCCACAGCTTTCCATATCGATATTTTTGACGCGCTCCCGGAGGATCACCAGCGCGAGCTTCATAGTACTCAGGTGTCCCTCGACGCAGTCCGTCTTCACTAAAGAACGGCCATCCAGCCGATGCGTTGCTTGATGCACAAAGCATCGTCAAAAGACAAGCGATCCAAGATAGGCGAATCATCCTGCCATCCCCCCAGTTGCAGTTTCAATCCGTAAACAGTACTGCCACCCGCTGATCGACCATGTTGACGACGCCAGGAACAAACAGAAATGTCTGCCAGCGAATGTCGTGAAAGGAGTCAAATCAAGTGGAGTACCACGAGAAAGATGGCATGCCGCCATCCACATTCTTTATCGGACGCAAATCACGCCGGTCGTGATGACAATTCTGATTTGGCTGGATGAATCGATAGAATCGACAAGCAGGAGTTGCCTGATTTGAGTTACCAACGACGAATTAGGGAGCTTCAGGTTGACTCTGGATTTTCCTGAAAATTTACTGATTTTTATTCAAGCCGCGTGAGCTTCGTCTCCTGATGACGCCAATTACAGAACTGGGAGGTTTAGCTGCACACTTCGAGTCTGCTCCCAGTGGGCGATGTTGAAATATTAGAACTGATCCTGAAACCTGAACTTGCCTTCTTAAAGACTGAGGAGGGCGAACATTTCAATCGTTTCCGGATTGCTTCTAACGTTCACCAGAAATTTTTGAATCGGGAAGAATCATGCAGTATCTGAAATGCACGTTACTCAGAACTCGTTTATCCATTGGGCTATTAGCCATTGGACTGTTGTGCTTGGCCGTCGATGTCGCAGTCGCAGACGATTTACAATCGAAAATTAATAAGTCTGCGGAGAATGACGTGCTGACAATCACTGAGCGACAACTCGACTCACCGCTCACCATTCAAAAACCGCTCACATTGAAAGCTGAGGCTGGCAAGGAGGTTCTCCTCGATGTGACTGCCGATCGCCCTGCCCTGCGTATTTCCGGGAAAGGTCCCGTCGTGATTGATGGAATCACCATCAAATGGCAACTTGCAACCAGCCAGGGGCGAGGTCAAGAGCCAGCCGCTGTCTGGGTTCAGGATTGCCCCGTCACTTTCAAAAACTGCAAAGTGATCGCCAGTGGGAATGCAAAGCGCTGCCCCACCGCCCTGCTCGGGGCAGGTTTCTCGAAAGTGAATGTCGAAGGCTGTCGCTTCGAAGGATTTGAATTCACAGTCAATTGCGCTGGCGGAGCGGAAATGACCATGACCGATTGCGAACTCATCAATCCCGGACATTGTGGAGCGTCGGTCTTTTCAGGATCGACACTCGAAGTCACCCGAACACTGGTGACAGGCTCAAAATATCATGGCCTGCGGAGTTCGGGAGGAACAATTGACATTCACGACAACTTGATCATTGCCAACAAAAATCGCGGGATCTACCTGGGGAACAAGGCAGCACTCGGTCGCGTTCATAATAATGTGATTGCCGATAACGGAACCGGCATCAGTGCGTTTGGCGGGTCTGAAGTCGTGATCGAAAACAACGTCTTCTCTGGCAACGAGTATTCCGGGGTCGATTCACGCTCCTCATGTCCGCTCAATGTGAAAAATAACATCTTCACAGGAAACGTTTATGGTTTCGTTCTCTTCAAAGACGAAGGTCGAAACACATTGAAACTGGGGGCGAATTGCTTCTGGGATAACGAGACCGATCTCAAAGACATCGCTGCACCAGAATCAATCCTGCGAGTTGACCCAGAAATCAACAACGCCGATGCAGGCGACTTCTCGGCAAAAGCTGAGGCCGTTAAAAAAATGGGGCTTGAAAAAACAGCGACAATCTCTGGACTGTGGAAGAAGCACTTGGTCCACCAAAGGTAAGCAACATTGGCCAGAGCATTTTCGGTGCTTGTCGAAAGTTACACGAAGCCTGAAAGCGATCTTTGAAGAGAGATTCTCTCTGAGACATTCTCGCCAGCGCGAACAAATTCGTTATTCTTTTGTCAACGAACAGAGGTGGATGAGAACTTTGGGATGACGATGGAATGAGCGCAGAATGACTGTGGCGAATGTAATTCGGCAGCTTTTTGAAGATGGACGGTTGGTTCTGCAAACGGATCAGCGGCCAACGCTGGGCGAAATTTGTAAGGGGGTTGATGTTGTTGTCGAATTCGAGCCAGTCTTTCGTCAAACGCTGGCACTGACTCCGCCCGATATTGCTCAAGATGCTGTGTCGTGGAGCGTCGAACAGTTTTATCTGATTGCACAACGGGTTGCGTATCAGCATCTTGACCAGAATCGAATTGAGTTCCATTTTGATGCGCCGCCTGCAGACGCTCTTTATTCCGTTGATCTCCTGTTTCGGTTTCTCCCGGATCTTCTACGACTTTCGCAATCGACAGATGTTAACGCTTCACTTACTGAGAGGCTCATGAACCTGGCAACCGATTGGCCTTTGTCATCAGTCGGGATTGCACTCTCTGCGGAACCAGAGGTACAAGCAATTCTTGATTGTCGAAGCTTGCGGATTTTGTACGTGGACCGGATCATTGCTGCTGGCGATGTCGATCGGCTTTCGCATTCTGAAATTCGAAACGATGTGCGAGCAGCCATTGGAGCGAACCCACAACTCTCTCCGAAGCTCTCCGAGTGTTTGCTGACAACCTTCCAAAACGAAACTGACGAAACGTGAGTGATATGAATTCAGGGCAGCAGGCGATTGAGAAAGCACAGATGCTCACTGACAATGTGCTGACGCCGATGAAGCGGGCATTTGTTGGTAAGGATGAAATCATCGACTTGTTAGCGGTTTCGCTGGTGGGGCGTGAGAATCTGTTTCTCATGGGGCCACCTGGGACTGCGAAGAGTGCGTTGGTGAATCACCTGGCTGCGCGGATTCAGGGAAAGTCGTTCGACTATTTGCTCACTCGATTTACCGAACCGAACGAGCTTTTCGGTCCGTTCGATATCCGTAAGCTTCGCGAGGGTGAGTTGATCACGAACAAGGAAGGAATGCTTCCTGAAGCAGACCTGATTTTTCTGGATGAATTGCTCAATGCAAATAGTGCTGTACTGAATAGTTTATTGATGGCACTGAATGAACGCATATTCCGGCGAGGTCGTGAAACGATTCAGATGCCGATGCTGATGGTCGTTGGAGCGAGCAATCAACTCCCGGAAGATGAAGCGCTTCGGGCATTGTTTGATCGATTCCTGTTGCGAGTCGTGTGTGACAACGTTCCGCAAGAGCAACTGCAAGATGTCATCGCAGCTGGGTGGACGCTCGAACAACAGAGAGCGGAAAGTAATGGACATGCAAATAGTGATCATGCCAACGAGACAGTGAGCGTCGACGATATTCGGTTGATTCAGTCCGCTGTCAATCAGGTGGATGTGTCAACTGTTCGGCAGCCGTATGTCGAACTGGTCCAGCGATTGCGACACGCAGGCGTGACAGTCTCGGATCGTCGAGCTGTGAAGTTTCAACGATTACTCGCAGCGAGTGCTTTGTTGTGCGGGCGAATGGTTGCGAACCCGTCAGACTTGTGGATTCTCCGCTACACCTGGGAAACAGAAGAACAGCAGGAAGTTTTGGCGACACTGGTTAGTGAGGCAATCAACCGCGCCTCCGGTGAAGTTAATGATTCACCTCATCCAAGGTCAAAGTCGAACCATGCTCCGGATGCCGAAGCGTTGGCACTCGACCTGGACCGGATTGAACGACGGCTCGAACAGGAATTAGGAGCAACGGATCTGTCCTATGTGCAAGATCAACTGTCAGTGCTGTCCGGTCGTTGTGAGTGGGTTGATAGTGAACAGACGAAGACGTTTTTGAAAGACCGTTTGAAAATAATTTGGGACCGACTTATGTAGTGCAGCTTGCTTTTCACGAAGCTTCACTTAAAGACCAGTTCGAACCATGACCTCGTCGGGGACTTTTAGTGGCTGACGAAGTTTGATGAGGAATATCGATTCATTTCAATCGACGAGAAGCTATGAAATCATTGTGGGCTGCCCGAATCTCGAAAAACTGCGAAACGGCCCTCGGACGGTTACGTCTCATTCCGGGCATTGAAGTTTTAGAATCCGAGTCAAGCTGGTGGTTGCGCGGTTCCACACTCACTGATGAATTGCAACTCAAATTACGCACGCTGCCAGATGGTGAGTTGTTTCGAGTTCTAGAAGACGGACAGCTTATCCCGATCGATCTGCGAGTCCCGCATGGAGTACTGCCGGATGGGGATTGGAGACCGATCCGAGAGGTGATCTCTCCTTCTTTACCTGTCACTCTCTTTGCCGGGAAGGTTGCTGAGCAAGCTCAATTGAAACTTCTGAGTTCTTATGATGAGCAGGCTGCGAATGTTTTACTGGTCCCATTTCAGGCGTTGTATCAATGGGGACAGACTGCTCCGTTGATTCGCTTAACGCCTTTACGGTTTGCGACACGACTGGATGGAACCACCATTGTGTGTGGGACTCCACTCCCGTCGATTCGCGGTCAGTTTTTCGTCGAGCGTGACGGAATTGCGATTGTCGCCGGTCGGGCTTGCTCCCCTGCCCTTTCAACGACCATGCTCGCTGGAAGATGGGGATTGGAGGCAGGGGACCTCTGCTTGTGGGACGACGAAGGGCAACAACTGATCCCATCCGGCCAGTTCATTGCCTGCGGACGTTCTGCGTTGCAGTCGACGTGTGACGCTTTGAGGAGAGGTGTTGATGTCTCAGAGTGAATTGGCCCGGCACTACCTGACGCCATCAAATTCGTCATTCTGGGTATGGTCGAAGTCAGGGAAAGAAATTGAATGGATCGACGGTTCCACAATCGCCTTTCGTGAAGAGGTGCTCGCCTGTTTGAGGCGGTTGCAAGCCGATGGCTTCGCCCCCTTCGACATGATCGTCTTGATGCTGGCAGTCTTGCGCAGCTCGTGGGGACCTGATGCAACACAGCTGAAGTTTTTGACGAATGCGATGGGAGCGGGGTCGAAAATGAGATCGGCCCAATGGTCTGAAACGTTAACGGCACTGGAACGAATTTCAAACTTGTCACCCGATTTGAAATCGTCAACGGAAGCGAAATCAGAACTGATCGCCATGGTTCTGGAGAAGCACAAGCTTCGCGCGACTCCGGAACTCTCGGGAGCTGTGATTGACGAGGTCGTGCAGGGATTCCCTTATGAACTGAATCACAACTATGAATTCATCAAGTCGACAGGTGACTGGATTCGCGAGTTGCGTGGTCTGTGTGATGGGATGGTGTGGGTCACCGAGGAGACGCTTCGCTTTCGGCTTGAGACAAGTCTGGCTCAAGCCCCCCTGCCCGTTCCAGAAATTGAAGAACTTGAAACGCTTCCGAAATTCAGCTTCAAAACGTTTTTAGAGCAACTGGAAAATGATGACGAACTAGCTGGTCTGGCGAAACTCACGCGTCAGTTGATGGCAGTGGTGCATCTTCCGAAGCAGGTTCAGGATGAAGACGATTTACCGCTTGGCGGGGTCTCGGATATCTCGAATCGTGGGCCGCTTGATCGGTTGCTCGTCAGCGAACTTGCCAACGATGACGACATTTTAATGACGCGTGTCGCATTGAAGGAAGCGTTGTTTTTAAGGCGGGAAGCAGCCGTTTCCAATCCTCCGCAGCGCCGAATGATTTTTCTTGATGTCGGCTTGAGAATGTGGGGGCTGCCGCGTCTCTTTTCAACGAGTGTCGCACTCTCGCTGGCCGCCATCACCAAGAATGATTGTCAGATGCTTCGCGCGCGAGGAGCGGAAGTGGCATCTGTTGATTTCACAACGCGTGATGGCTTGATGGAACATCTCGCCGCTCTCGAGTCAGAAGTCCATCCGGGGGACTCGCTCCCCTTGTTTCGTCGGGAAGTTGACTCATCACAAGACGAAGTCATTTACGTTCTCGGAGAAGATGTCTTCGCTGACGAAGAATTTCGCCGCATGTTACGGGAGAACCATCCCGAGTCTTATTACGTCGCAACGGTCAATCGCCGTGGTCGGTTTCAGTTGTTTTCGTACAGCCCGCGCGGAGAAAGGCTTGTCCGTGAAGCATTGCTGGACTTAGATATTCTCTTCCCGAAAGAGTCGAAACAAGTTGAGCAGTCGCTGATCGATGAACGCCTGGCTCACGATTTGCCAGCGTTGATGCGGCTCAAAAAAAATCCTCTCAGGTTGTCACACAACGTTGATCCAAAGCGGATTGTTGAGATCACTTCTACTGCAACAGGCGAACAAACAGGAGTGTTGGCGATTACTCACGATCGCCGTCTCATGTGGTGGGATGCGAAAAAACGGGGAGCCAGACAACTCTTGGCAGAGGTTCCGCCGGGAGGATTCTTATGCGTCAAGATTGACTCTGAAGTTGTTTACGCCGTGAGTGGGCACAAAGACAATCACAACCGCTGCCTGATCTGGTTTGAGACCACTACTTTAGAATGCCAGAGACTTCCTCTTGATTGTCCACGAAACGGATTACTTGATGTTGCGATTCATGCTGGCATGGTGATGCTGATTTTTCCCGACGTCGTCCATTTCTTTCACGGAACCGATGGGGCAAAACGTAAGACCTTTCCGGTTCATGATATGACCTGGATTAGCTCACGTTTTTTTCTTGTACGCAATAGCTTTATCGGCGCCCTCAGTTACGACGGGATCTCTCCACGTATTGAGAATTTATTTGATATCGAAGACAAAAGAATGCCGCAGAAAATCTTTGATTCAGAAGCTGCGAATGGGCCGGTGTTTCTTTTTGACGATGGAGACTATTTCATTCCTCCGGACAAGTTTGAAAAGGGACGACAATCTTTGACGTATCCTCCTACGGTCAGCGAGGTCTCACTCGATGGCAGTCAGTTTGTGCTAAGTGATCCAGCAGATCCTTATCAGTGTCAAGTCGTTTCAATTGCTGGCAATCACGTCGACACTGTTCGTGCGGTTCCTGGTCAGTATTTTGTGCGATACGCGCTACATTCGTTGCGACAGCTTTCACTTCGTGTGAAACTCTTGAACGTCGGAGTCAGCAGCGGGGAGCTCATCTTCCGGAATGCCAAAGGGTTCCCTTACAGGATCGGACTCAGTTCCAAAAATGAGCGAATGGAGCTTCAACCCGCAAAGGAACTCCTTCCGATGCTCAATCAGAATTTTGAACCGTTCAAAGGAAGTTTTGAGGGGCGGTTTCAGCTCAAGCAGGCGACATGGAATGACGGGAGCCTCGCCATCCTTGATTCTCGGGGAATGTTGCACCTGCGAAGTAGTGACAACTCCATCCCGGAGCTTTCACTCGTGCTGTATGACTCAAACGTCTCTGGTTGGTGTGCGGATGGAACCTGTTTTGGTGATGAATACTTTCACATCGACGGATGTGAAAAAGTCCCTGCAGAAACGATCTACGAGAATGTCCTCAAACCGTTTGTCTGGACGTTACGATGAGCTCATTTGAACTTCAACTTCGATATTGTGAGACAGCCCAACGTCCTGTGAGTGCTGTGATTCTCGAAGGTTCCAATCCGTCGAATTGGCTGAAGGAAATCTGTGCTTGGGAACTCTCGTTGAACGATGTCGATCTCTTTCCGCTTCCGGAGTCACGAACGGATCTGGAGACGCGGGATGTTCTGGTCTCCCTTCCCAAGGATGCCGACGTTCATCGAATTCCCAGCTTGGCTGCGAGCTATGGGTGGTTCGGGACACGATTACTCATTCCATGTGATGCGACGTTATTTCCACTGGTGACCGAGCGAGAAGTCGATGAACTTCTTTCGGTCTCAGAACGAATTTGCGTTTGGCATCCGCAGCGGGGACTCATTGGTTTTGAGGCAGACGACATCCTCACGCTGGCCGATCTTGTGGCCTCTTCGCAGCTTGCCCGGACCGATTGGTCAGCTGCGAAATCCGGAACTGGAATCAATTCTCGGTTACATAGCATCGAAGCGGTTTGGCCTGAGAGTACAGACGAAATTATCAAGCAGGCTGGTCAGGGAATTGGTTCGAAAGGAAAAGATCTCTCGAAGCTGAACCCCAAAGGGATTGTCGGAAAAGCAC
This sequence comes from Thalassoglobus polymorphus, assembly GCF_007744255.1. GTDB lineage: Bacteria > Planctomycetota > Planctomycetia > Planctomycetales > Planctomycetaceae > Thalassoglobus > Thalassoglobus polymorphus. Next base: position 1,763,797 of record NZ_CP036267.1, read on the forward strand.
TTGGGGCAGCTGGCATGATGGGGGGGCTCGCACTCACACCGGCAGCGTTGGCAGCGAAGATGATCCAATCAGTCGCACCCAAATCGAGGCCACGATCAGGAGCGGCTCAAACGCCGGGCCAGTTGGAGCGTTGGGCGAGCGATATCTTGCGACACAGTGCCAAACTGTTCGATAAGCGTCTACGCGAAATCGACAAGTTGATGAAAATGCTTAAGGAGTCTCCAGACGAGGGGCTTAAATACGCGATCCCGACCGGAGGGAAAGGGACCGGTGTGGCGGGAATTGCTGGGGCTTCTTTGATGAGCCGGCTCGTTGATTTCAACTTGATGAACATTCTCGGAAGTGGTGGCGGGCCGACCGATTACTGGGCTATGCCCTACGAGGTCCAGCAGGAACTCTTTCATCGATATCGTGAATTGGCTGAGCGTGAAGTTCATTTGGGGCGATATCGCAGAGCCGCATACATCTACGCTGAACTGCTCGGCGACTTTAATGGTGCGGCGTCGGTGTTGGTTGCTGGCAAGCACTATCGCGAAGCAGCGGTTATCTATCGAGACAAACTTTACCGCCCTAAAGAAGCTGCCGAATGTCTGGAGCATGGAGGACTTTTGACTGATGCGATCAAGATTTATCGTGATCTGTCGATGTTCGAAAAAGTCGGAGACCTCTATCGCAAGTTGCATGACGAAGAGTTGGCAGTGGCAGCCTATCGTCGAGCCGCTCAGTCCGCATCCGAATCAGGGAATCATTTAGAGGCCGCCAGAGTTCTGGATGAGAAAATAGAGAGTCCAGATGAGGCACTCGGTGAGCTTAAAGTGGGATGGAAAAGTTCATCGCGAGTCAAAGAGTGTCTGGAGAAGACGTTCGAGATTCAGGATCGGCTTGGTCGACACGCCGAGACAAGTTCGTTGATCGGGGAACTGCGTGATCAACATTATTCTCAAGGGCGAGCTGTTGCGATCGTGAGAGCATTCGGAGCAGTCGTTCGCAATTCTCCTGATGCAAAATTACAGGCTAAAGCAGCCGATGCCTCGCGGGTACTCGTTTCACGTACGATCAATTCAGAACCGCAATCAGCTCGACAGCTACTCGGTCTGCTGGAAAAATTAACTCCTGAAGACCGACTCCTGAAACGGGACACGGCACGATACTTGAAACAGAATCGTCCTCAATACTTACGACGTGGTCCGCGTAAATCTCGTAGAAAAGTATGGACAGCAACTGAAACAAGTTCGCAAAAGATCAATGCTCCTGTTCGGGAGTGGGAAAAGTTCGCACAGTCGGGACAAACTCTGATAGCACTCGGTGAAGGGTATCAGTTTGAACCAGTGATCGTCGTCGGGACGCTGATTTCAAATGGATCGTTATTTGAGTATACGGTCAACGGATGGGGGGATGAGGTCTCCTATCGTACAGATACTCTGGATCGAGTGGGCCGGGGAGATGACGAACATTTTTCCCAAATCGCAGTGATGCCACAACAAAATGCTATCCACGTCATCCATGCTGACTATGAGTTGGGATCAACAGAGCTCTACGTCCCGGGAAGAACTGAAAAGATGACCGCCGGGACGCCAGCCTGGTTGACTGATGAAACGGTCAATATCGCGGGAAGCTCAGGGGTGCTTTGGGCGGTCGAAGTCCCGTCGCTGGCACTCAAAGGATTTAATAGTAATGGTCTTCCAGTCACGAATCATCAACTTGAACCTCCGCATGACTGGAGTTTCGATCCGGAAATTGGGATTCCGATGCTGGCAAAGGAAAACAGTGTTTATGTCGCCTTGGGATCATCGCTATTGCAATTGACGCAAAGCGGACGAACTCGAACGATCGAATTTGACCAACCGATACTGCGGCTCGTCGGAAGTCTCTCCCAGACACTTTCGCGAGTCGGAGTTCTCTTTGAAAATGGAGGAGCTGTCTGCTGGCCCAGTTCCATTAACGAGCCACATGTTGAACAGCTCCCGATGAATCTGTCTCAGCCAGATGGTGTTTTTCTGCGAAACGGAAAGCTGATCATCTTTGCCAGTGGGGAGTGGCATGTGTACTCGATGAAATCGCGTGAATTGGAGTTCCTGGGATGCATCTACGGCATCACTCACAAGCCTGCCCAGATTCTGCGTCATCCTGATGCAGACAAAATTATTGTCTGCACAATCGCGGGCGAACTCGTGCAATATACGCTCACGGAAGCCTCTCGGCATTGATCATTTCTTCGCACGGTCACCATTCAAAACTTTCTTGAAAATTGTTTCGATCTGGCTGAAAGGTCTGTCGCATTCTTCCGTAGAAATGGTGGAAGAGCTCGCTGGCGAGTCAAAAACCACACGAGACAACAAGCAGCAGGTTTCACTCAGGACGAATTGAGAGACAAGGAGGTCTCCCTGCTGCTTAATCTCATTTTGATAGAAAAAGAGAGTGAAGAGAATGGTCCGTGAAGTGCAGATGAGTTGGGACAGCGATTGCCCGAGGCCGAATGAATTGGCACGATCAAACTGGGATCTGGATGACTTTGCGCATCTCGAATCGGATGGATTAGATGCTTTCGCCAAAGAAAATCGTAAAAAGGCGAGGAAGCGTAAAACCGGCAAGAGCACCAGAAGCGAGAGCTCCGGGAACGACTAAGAATACGAATGAAAAATACGCCTTCTTTTCTCGGCGGAACGCGCACGTCATTTCCAAAACGTTTTCGAACTCAAACTCGTTGTTGAATCATTATGGCATCACCAAAAATTAAAAAGCAGATTTCAATTTTCCTCCCAATTTCGGATTGGCGAATCCTGCGACAAGAGGCAGCCCGTCTGGGCGTTCCGATCACGGAACTTTGTCGTCGTTGGATTTGCCCGGAAATTGCAGAACTTCACCATCGTCTTCCTCATCGCGACGAAAGTCCCACTTGAGATAAGACCGGCAGCGGTCACTCTTCGCATGACGCGCAGGTCAGATTCGGCAACATTTTCTTGATTCTCGCGGGGCCGATCCCGTTGACTCGCTGCACATCTGTGAGGGACGAAAAAGGGCCGTTCGTTTCTCTGTCTAGAATGATCTTCCTGGCAGTGGTCTCGCCGACTCCATCAAGCTGCATCCATTCAACCCATGTTGCGGTATTGATGTCGAGCTGAAACGTGAAGCCTTCCGGTTGCAGGTGCCGAATCTCAACGGTCTCAAAACCTGAATAAGGCCGACTCAAAAAGATGATCGCAGCGAGGAGACCGCAAAACAGAGTGACGGTGACCAGAAAAACTCGATCTGACTGTCGTAGCCCAAGTGACGGTTCCTCGACTTCATCCCGAATCAAAATCGGTTGAACTGATTCCGTTTCATCCTGAAGATGCGGTTCGTCTGGGGCTGTCTTGGTGGGCATGGTGGTCGTGAGGGGCTGACTCGAGACTGACTCAAGGTGGGAAGTTGCTTTGATGTGTATCGACTCTGGGTTGAAAGTTCAATGCCCATTGATGTGTCGGAAAAGTTCTGGTGACATCGGTTGAATTCTCTTGAAAGTCAAAGCGATGGGCTCCCGAATAGAGTGCAAGGGCGGTATGATTCAACTGCATGAGCGACCTTCCAGAGCTCAACGACTTTCAGAACTATTAAGTGAGTTGCCACGATGGCGAAGAAAGCCAAAAAACGTCGCGAAGATTTGAAACCGGGTGAAGTGCTATGCTCGTACTGCACAGCCAAATGTTGCCGGTATTTCGCATTCCCGATTGATAAGCCGAAAAAACAGGCAGACTTCGATCACCTGCGATGGTATCTGCTGCATGGTCGAGTCGCGATCTTTGTGGAAGACGGGACATGGTTTTTGATGGTCTATTCTGACTGCAAACATTTGCAAGACGATCATCGATGTGGAATTTATGAAACTCGTCCGCAAATTTGTCGCGACTACACGACCGACAATTGTGAATACGAAGATGACGGTATCTACGACATGCTTTTCGAGACGCCCGAACAGATTTGGGAATATGCTCAGGCAGTGCTCCCGATGAAAAGTGGGCGAACATTCTCCTCTGAACCGGTCTCTGCCCGTGAAGTGGCATTGCCGCTTCTTGGTTGAGGCAACTCGCCGACTCCACCTGCTCGTTCTTCGGCCATAGCATTGGCCACAGTATTTTCATCTCAACTTTTTCATCTCAAACATTAGAAGTTCCCGTGTCGAATCAATTGATTAAGCCACAAACTCTCAAAGGTTTCCGCGACTCTCTTCCTGAACTGATGATGGCTCGCGAGCATTTGATGGAAATTGCCCGCAAAGTGTATCGGAGTTATGGGTACAGCCCCATCGATACTCCAGCACTTGAATACAGTGAAATTTTGCTCGGCAAGGGAAGCGACGAAACGGACAAGCAACTCTTTCGATTTCAGGATCAGGGAGATCGTGATGTTGCCATGCGGTTTGATTTGACGGTTCCGTTTGCACGATTCGCTGCTCAGCACATTGGAAAACTGGGGACACCATTTAAGCGTTATCACATCGGGTCTGTCTGGCGTGCAGAGAAACCGCAAAAAGGCCGATACCGTGAATTCATCCAATGTGACTTTGACACCATCGGCACCGATGCCAACGCGTCGGACATCGAAACGTTGTTGGTCATTCACGATTTGATGGAAGCGATCGGATTTAACAAGTTCGCAATTCGTATCAATCACCGGCAACTTCTCAACGGGTTGCTGGAAAAACTGGGAGTCCTTGAACACTCCGTCGGAATTTTGCGTGCACTTGATAAGCTCTTGAAAATTGGCCGAGAGAAGGTCATCGCTGAGATGGTCGATGCCGTTGGAATTACGCCTGAGCAAGCTGCCGGTGTTCTCGATTTCGCCCAGTTAGAAGGCTCGTCTGAAGAGATTCTCGCGCAAGTTGAAGAATTGCTCGACGGCAATGAACCTGGATTACTTGGTGTCTCGAAGCTGCGAGAGTTGTTCGAGAGTTGCCGAACTGCTGGAATTGCCGACGAGAGAATCGTTCTCGATGTCTCCATCGCCCGTGGGCTCGACTACTACACAGGGACAATCTATGAGACGTTCCTGACTGACTTGCCCGGAATTGGAAGTGTTTGTTCCGGTGGACGATATGATAATCTGGCTGGTCTCTTTACGAAAGAAAAACTCCCCGGAGTCGGAGCAAGTTTAGGTTTAGACCGGCTTCTTGCAGCGATGGAAGAATTGGGATTGATCGATACAGCGACCACTCCTGCTCAAGTTTTCATCGCAATGTTCGACCAGGAACGGTTGGGAGATTATTTGAAGGTTGGTCGAGAACTCCGAGCGGCAGGGATCGCGAACGAGGTCTATCCACAGGCAAGGAAAGTCCAAAAACAGTTCCAGTATGCGAACCGCAAAGGATTTCGGGCAGTGGTCATCGCTGGTTCCGACGAGTTCGAGAAAGGAGTCTGGACGGTGAAGGACTTAGAAAAAGGTGAACAAGCCGAAGTTCCTGCAGCGGAGCTTCATTCCTACCTTCACCGACTCTTGAGCAATTAGAGCATCTTTCGAATTGGTGTTCAGGTTCTGCCTCGTGACGAACAGCAATCTTATTGATGAAACTTGATATTCACGGGCAGACGGTAGAGCAAACTGCTCTAAGGGGGACAACATGAGTGAGCTTGGTGTACATCGAATTCGCCTCAAAGGTCCGTGGGATGTCTCTGCGCCGAATTCAGAGAATGATGATTTTGAACGGCATCATCTTCCCAGCGATTGGAGAAAACTCTTTGGCAATTTGTCGGGGAGAGCGACGTTTCGAAGGAGTTTTCATCGACCTTCAAACCTTGACGTTAAAGATCGTGTGCTGATCCACATCCCGCAGGGGACGGGTGATCTCACTGATTTTTCAGTGAATTCAAAACCACTTGAACCCATTTCACTGGACCCTTTGAAATTCGATGTGACTTCTGAGCTGATCGACTTCAATCAACTCCAGTTCTCGCTGAGCTTTGATCCAGAGCTGTTTCCAGAAGTTCCAGGCGGACTTTGGGAGACGGTTTTTGTCGAAATTGTTGACGGGAATATTCCAAAGCCCTCGACCTTCTGAGCTGGCGCTCTCTGAAATTATGAACTCCTCAAACGTCACTGAAAAACTATCCACCGAGCAGCAAATCTCCGGGCAACCAAAATTAAAACGCCAGATCGGCGTTTTCAATGCGACGCTTCTCGGATTGGGATCAATCTTGGGAACGGGTGTGTTTGTGAGCATCGGAATCTCAGCTGGCGTTGCAGGGCCAGCTGTCGTTTTGGCAATTCCGCTGGCTGCTCTCGTTGCACTCTTTAATGGGATGAGCAGTGCTCAACTGGCAGCCAATCATCCCGTCAGTGGGGGGACCTATGAATACGGCTACAAATGGTTGACCCCTGCTCTCGGTTTTACCGCTGGGTGGATGTTCCTGGTGGCAAAATCAGCTTCTGCGGCCACGGCTGCACTGGGGTTTGCATCCTATTCAAAAAGTTTATTTCCCGGACTCAGTAGTGTCCCAACAGTTCCGTTGGCAATTGGAACTGTGGCAGCCCTCACCGGGTTAGTGTTGCTGGGAATTCGTCGCACATCATTGGTCAATACCTTGATCGTTTCGGTGACCGTTGGAAGCCTGCTCTGGTTGATTCTCTTTGGTCTGCCTCATGTTGAGAGGAAAAACTTCGCGAGCGTGGGAGTCGACGGAGGACTGTTTTCTGTGGGGTTTGTCGAATCGATCGCGCTCATGTTTGTTGCCTACACGGGCTATGGCCGGATTGCAACGTTGGGTGAAGAGATTCATGATCCGCGTCGGAATATTCCAGTTTCGATCCTGACGACATTGGCAGTGACAGTTCTTCTCTATGTCGGTATCGCTTTCGTTGCGGTCGGAGTTCTCGGAAGCCGGGAACTTGCCGAGGCGACCAGTTCAAGTGGGACCCCTCTTGTGCAAGTTGCAAAATCGATTCAACTTTCCGGGGGAGCGATGGTTCTTCAGGTTGGAGCAATCACTGCCATGTTAGGAGTTTTGCTCAACCTGATTCTCGGTCTTTCGCGCGTCGTGCTGGCAATGGGACGCCGTGGGGATCTCTTTCAAATTACAACAAAGATTGATAAATCCGGAGAGACGCCCTATGTGGCGATTGTGGCAGTCGGGATATTCGTAGGTTTGATCTGCTTGCTTGGCGACTTGAAACTTGTCTGGTCTTTCAGCGCTTTTACAGTCTTGATTTACTATTCGATTACGAATTTGTGTGCATTACGACTTTCGAAAGAGGAGCGGCTGTATTCAGGCCTGATCTCGATCGCCGGGCTTTGCTCTTGTCTGTTTCTTGCCTTTTGGGTCGAGCCAATTGTCTGGCAGTTTGGCATCGTGATCTTGCTTGCAGGCTTGTTTTGGCATGCAATCGCCAGAAAATTTCATCGTTAAGACAAATTTCAGTAGAGCAATCTGCTTTATTCTCGGGTAATGAATTCATCCAGATTCAGGACCATTCGAGAGACTGTAATCCATGCAGCCTTCTGTTGGGCTTCTGATTTTTCTTCCACGTTGGCTAAGGCGACGGCTTCTTCAGAGGACTTTTCGTAATATGCCTTTGAGTCGCTTAACAGACCGTTGAGTACGGTGAGTTCCTCGCCTGTTGGAGGTCTCGTGACTGTGACGCGGAAGAGTTTTGACAATCGTTCTTGATCCGTCGACAAGCTGGAATCGTTGAGAATCTTCCCTGCCATCGCACGAGCTGCATCCATAAAGACATTGTTGTTGAGAGTTTGCAATGCTTGTAGCGGAGTGTTCGAGGCGTTCCTTTCGACACTGGTTGTGTTGGAATCTGGGCAATCAAAAGTAATCAAATTTGGGTGCGCGGCTGTCCGCTTGAAGAAGGTGTAGATCCCTCGGCGGTAGATGTCGTCTTTGGGGGCCACGCCGTGTGGTCGGTCTGGACGGCTATTCCAATCGCTATTTCCCCATTTGAAATTGTTTGCATAACTCACGGCAGCAATGTCTGGAGGGAGAGGAGGAAAAACGCTTGGCCCGCCAATTCGAGGTTCGAGTAAGCCGGAGGCGCTCAAGTACAAATCACGGATGATCTCTGCTTCGACACGAAAACGATTCTGCCGATACAGCAACTTGTTCGTAGGATCGATGTCTGCGAGTTCAGGACGGTGAACCGACGAACGTTGGTATGTCTCAGAGAGAACGATCGTTTTGATGAGCTGTTTGCGACTCCATCCAGACTCAATGAACTGAATTGACAACCAGTCGAGAAGTTCAGGATGCGTCGGCGGTTCGCCACGAACTCCAAAATCATTGGCTGTTTGAACAAGTCCGCGCCCAAACAGATGTGACCAAACCTGGTTCACAAAGACACGCGGAGGAAGCGGGTTTTCTCCGGAAATTAACCATTTGGCAAACTCGAGCCGTGTCGGATTTGCCTCGGCGGCAACTTGCAGTTCGGGGAGGATTTCCAAAGTGTCTGGAACAACCGGCCCCAGAGGTTGTAAGAAGTCTCCACGTTTCAAAATATGCGTTTCTCGGGGATCTTTCGCGCGAGTTTGCACGACCCGTACGACCATTTCGGGATTGAATGGTGCTTTCTTTTGGTGAGCAGCGACCCGTCCGTTCAATTTTTTGAACTCGGGATCGAGGGAAACGAAGTAACTCAATAGTTCGTTTTGTTGTTTCTTGTTTCGTTTTGCCGGTTCAATTGGAAGGATCTTTTTGATGTTCTCTGGAAGCGCTACTAACTCAGCCCCAGAAGCAGCTAAAAATGAAATTCGGAACTTTCCGAGTGTGTGTAAGCTCGATGAATACTGCTGCGAGAGTCGGATCAGCAATTTGCTTTTTGAGAGTTCATCTGCGGAGATCGGTTTCTCAAACGTGAACGTCGCAGTGTGTGGCTTCCCGGTTTGAGGGGAGATCGCCCAGCCCTTTGTCGTTTCTTCTCCGTCAATCGCCTGAGCGACTTCAAATCCCTTTTGGCTGAAGTCGGCAGAAGCTGCCTTGAATTTTCGTCGAAGTGCCTCACCGTTTGCAGCAATGATGTCTGCGGTGATTTCGCTTAAAACAAAGTTCCCGCCACTTGATCGTCCAGGTCCGTTCTTCGGAAATGAGTCGTCGGTGAGCGCTTCGAGTCGGATTCCAGAAATCTCAAATGGATCGGATGTTGGACTCGAATAGGTCAGTTCATACGTGTCTTGAGTCTCCTGATCTCGGACAGCGATGACTGTTCCGTCTGCCTGTTTTTGAAGAGTTCCTGTCTTGGAATCGACTCCCTCGTTATTTAATGTGACTGTCTTCTGCTCCAGACCTTCGGCTTCGTACTTTCTTTGTAACTCAGCCATCCATTCATTAAAACCTGGTTTTAACTCGTTCTGACGCTTCTCAACGGGAGCCTGTAACTTTTTGAGTTGCGCGTCGTAGGCTGCCTTTTTGGTTTGATACTCTTTCAGAGCTTGTTCAGAACTCGCAAGTTTCGTTGTTGTTTCGTCACCGTTGTTGAAGAAGGCGAAGAGTTGATAATACTCTCGCTGTGAGATTTGATCGTACTTGTGAGAGTGACAACGGGCGCATCCGACCGTGAGTCCGAGCCAGACCGCTCCGATCGTTTCAACTCGATCAAAGACGGCTGCAACACGAAACTCTTCCTGATCGGTCCCACCTTCAGTGTTCGTTAATGTCTGACGATGAAAGGCTGTCGCGAGGAGTTGCTCTGGCGAAGCGTTTTCAATTTGGTCACCAGCGATTTGCTCAACCGTGAACTGGTCAAAGGGCATGTCGGTGTTGATGGCGTTGATCACCCAGTCGCGATACTTCCAGGCATTGTATCGGGGGCGATCTTTTTCATATCCGTCGGAGTCCGCATAGCGTGCCTTGTCGAGCCAATGCCGTCCCCATCGTTCGCCGAAATGATTCGAGGCGAGTAGTCGATCGACAAGCTTCTCGTAGGAGTCTTCACGTTGATCGTTCACGAAGGCCTCAACATCTTCAACCGAGGGTGGCAGGCCGAGAAGGTCGTAATACAGCCTTTTAATGAGCGTGTAGCGATCTGCGATTGGGTTGGGGGTGATCTTCTTGGACTTCAACCCGGCAAGAATAAACTGATCCAGCGGCTGATAATCTGACAGCGTTGCGTCGGCAGGCAAGGGGCCGGAGAGCGGTTGATAGGCCCAGTGTTTCGACTTCTCTTTTTTGGGATCGATCCCATCCGGCCAGTGAGCTCCTTCATCGATCCAGGTCTCAATTTTTGTGATTTCTTCCGGTGTCAGATTTTCACCGTCAGGGGGCATGACGCGGTCTGCATCTTCTCCCGAAACCAATTTGATCAACAAGCTTTCGGAAGATTTATTCGGCTTGATGATTTGTCCGGAATCCCCTCCTGCTAACGCATCCGCTTTTTGATCAAGTCGCAGGCCGGCTTCCTGTGTGTCATTCCCATGGCATTCGTAGCATCGCTTTTTGAAGATCGGCTGAATCTCCTTAACGAAGTCAATCTCTGCATGTGCAGGATGAGAATACGGACCACATAGAGTGATGCACAGCATCGAAAGAAAAATGAGCTGTTTCATGGTGATTGCTGTTGAAAGAATGAGTGCCTGCTGGAAGATTTGGTGGGATGCCCTCGTGGTTAAAACGTGAGGACACAATCTCTCTGAGGCTTATGTTTTACCATGTCACGGGATGCAACAACAATGTCCAATGCGAAATCCGCCAAGACACTGAACATTCGGGGGAAGTTCAGTGCAAGTTTTTTTAATGACTTTTGTGCCCGTGATTGTCATTTTCATGACTTCGCATGGAGTGGATCAGGTTGCGCCCAGAGATTCATTGCTTTCCAATGGTTTCCCGCACTTTCGGCAATACTCGGCATCCCGCAGGTGTCCTTCTGCCATGCAGTACGGACACGTTTGATTTGAAGTTTTCGCAGCTTTTTTCAGGTCAACAAACTCAGCTGAAACGAATCCTGTCGGGACGATAATCAAGCTGTAACCGACCAGAATTAAAAGTGCGGAGACGAATTTGCCCGGCGTGGTTTGAGGAACGATGTCACCATAGCCGACGGTTGTCATCGTCACGATTGCCCAATAGATCGATTGAGGAATCGAAGTGAACTGAGTTTCAATGGGTAAGCCAGTGTCAGCGGGGCTGGCGATGCGTTCGATTTCGTACATCGCAGTCCCGGATATCGTCACAGTGATCAGTACGACCGTGAGGAACACGATGATTTTCGATCGCGCACTCCAGACCGCACGTGCCAGTTCTTCGGATTCACTGGTCAGATGAATCAGCTTCATAATACGGAAGACTCGCAGCAGTCTGAATGATCTGACCACGGCAAATGATCGTGACCCCGAGATGGGGGTGAAATACGTCGGCAGGACTGAGATTAAATCGACGATACCATAAAAGCTGAACGCATAATTTAACGGTCGTCGAACAGAGAGAAGTCGCAACACATACTCGATTGTGAATAGAATGGTGAATCCCCATTCTATTGCGTTGAGCAGGTCCTGCTGCTGTTGAGTCAGCCCCTCCACGGTTTCAATTGAGACGGCACCCACGCTCAGTAGAATGGCGACGAGCAGACAAATATCAAACCATTGGCCAGCGCGAGTATCGGCTTCAAAAATGATGACATAAAGACGTTCCCGCCAAGCTGCTCGTTGTTTCTGTTGCATTTGCGAATTCTATGGAAGAACACTATGAGCTGACAACAGGAAGCAGGAAGTTCAAAAAACAATTCGCAAGAGTCTCTGAGTCAGCCCACGTTGGCTCCGAAAGAGAGATTGTGAAAGTCACGTCCTTGACTTTGAAGGCTGCTCGCCACGAGGAAACAGGTAAAGACCAATCTCGGATTTGCTCTAGAATTGGATGGCAATGGAACATTTCATCTTTACTCGATTCAGCTTGCGTATGAAAAAAGCGGTCGACCGGAGTACGGACGAAACCTGGCTCCGAGAACGAATCGACATCCTGAATCATTTTTTGCTTCCAAGTTTACGAGGCCAAACCTGTCGCAACTTTCGTTGGATTTTGATGGTGTCTCCTTCCACCCCCGAATGGGTTCGGGAATGCAGCAAAGACTGGGCTCCTGCCGAGGTGGTCGAGTTTGAAAGCCATGAGGGGATTTCGGCGTTTCTTGAACGAGAAGCAAACGCAGACCGGGTTCTCTGTTCGCGGATCGATTCTGATGATGCCGTGGCTGAAACCTATGTTGAAGAACTCCAGAAGTCAGCGACGAAAGATCAAGAATGGTTAGTTTTTCCCAACGGAATCGTTTGGGGGAATGGTCGCTGCTGCGAGTTACAAGGCCAGCCACAAAATCCTTTTCCGACACTCGTTGACATACGCCCGTTTGTTGGCCCGTACTGTGTGCAACATAATGCGTTGCAAGATTTTGCCCCAATTCGAAGAGTTTCAAATCGCCCTGCTTGGCTCATTCATGTCCATGAGAATAACATCTTGAATAGTCCCTACTTGCTGGACCGAGGCCCAGAAGTCTCCACTTCGGAAGTCGCAGCCCGCTTTCACATCGATAGAAAACCAGAGAAACGTATGAAGCGAGTTGAACTCATTAACACCCTGATCGAACGTAATAGTTTTCGAAACTACCTCGAAATTGGCTGTGCCAAAAACAAAACGTTCAATCAAGTACAAGCCGCCAACAAGGTCGGTGTTGACCCGATCTCTGGGGGAACCGTTCGGAAAACTTCCGATGAGTTCTTTGCTCAGTCAAAAGAAACGTTCGACGTCATTTTCATCGACGGCTTGCACCACTGGGAACAGGTTCTTAGAGACGTTGAAAACGGGCTTGCAGCCCTGTCCCCAAAAGGTGTGATGATTCTGCATGATTGTTTGCCAAGCAAAGAAGTTCATCAGCTCAGGGAGCCCTCCCCGCAATCGCGAGCCTGGACCGGTGACGTCTGGAAAGCGGTAGTCGAACTCAGGGGCTGGCCTCACATCGATGTCGCAGTCTTGAACTCAGACTGGGGGCTCGGAGTCATCCTCAACCGTCCCAACACTGCCCCCTTCACACTCGACAAAAAAATCGAAGACTTGGACTGGAACTGGTTTCAGTTAAATTCTCAAACTGCCCTGCGCGTTGTGGATCAACTCGATTCTTTCTGCCCGTTATAAATCGACTGGGCACATTGATTGTTTCAGTTCGAAGTGCAAGTTAATAATCGTACCAGAGCCCCCAGCCGACTTGGGTTTCGTGTGTCTGGTAGAAGGCGAATTGAGAGCTTCCGCCGTCGTAGAAGTAGACTCCGGATCGCAAGATTCCAGCAGCCAGAGCTTCGCCTCTCCAGGCCCAGCCAGCCTGGATTGCAACGTTGCCACCGAAGTTGAGTTCTTCTTTGAGGTGGACATTGGCCGCCAAGAAGGGGGCTCCGTAAATTCGAGTCACTTTGGCGGGGCCGTAGTCGAAACCGAATTGAAATTCCAACGGTTCGGAGACGTCGACATTAAATCCGTAGCCGACTTCACCATACAGCCGCAACTCTGGCGTTGGATTGTAGGAATAACCAAAGTTGAAGACATCGCGAACATAGTTCTGCCGTGTCAAAATTTGATTCGTCACAAGATACTCGTCACCGGCATGAGCACTCACATGGTAGTACCCCATCTTGAAGGAGTGTGGCCCATTGCGATAGGTGAGCGGTAAATCGAATCGGTAATCGGTTGCTTGCATGTCGAGACCGACGTCAGGGTCTTGTCGTAAGTTCACACCACCGAGAAGGTCGAACTGCCAACCCTCTAAACGGTTTCTTGCACCAAAGCGAACAAAACCAATACGGCCGCCGATTTCCGAATCGATCAGCGATCCGTGGGCCTGCTCTTCAATCACTTTGACAGCCATTCTCGGCTCGGCGGAACTTGCCCAGTATGTGCCATACAAAACACCCTGAGGCAAAAATGTCCATCGCCAGTCGCTTCGATCCTGATGACAGTAGAGCGGGTAGAACGGGCTGTCGTTCGACAGTGGCTGCGCGTCATGATAGTTGTTTTCGAGACTACCACTGAGGTGAGTGTTGAGACTATCGTTGTTGCTGAACTCTTCGTAGAAGAAGGGTTGGGAAGAGGCTCCAAATTCTGGATCGAAGTTAGAAACCGGCGGCAATGCCAGTGGCGGGAAGCAATGGTCTTCTTGAGCGACGCCCAAGCGTACCGGTACTAAAACGCCCAGAAAAATCATGAGCGCAAAACAGGGGATCAGCAGAGCCTGCCTTCGATTTGAAAAGAATTTTTGCATCAGTCAGCCGTCAATCACTATTGAGCGTCCGCATAATTTACTTGCCGATCTCCTGGTAAGGCGAGAGCAAACTCGCTGCAAGCTTTTGTTGACATTGCAATCGGTGAATCCTGCCGATTTGAAGGGAGAGTCGCATCGCCGATCAGCAATTCGTTATGCTCACACGGGGAAATTTATACAACACAATCTTCTTAATCAGGAATTCCACGCATGACGCTGCGCCTGCTAATGCTGTTGCAAATTCTCGCTTTTTCGCCCTTGCATGCAAACGAAAGACCGAACATCCTTTTCTGCATTGCGGATGATGCTTCGTATTCTCACTTTGGTGCATACGGGAGCACCTGGGTGAAAACACCGGGGTTTGACCGTGTCGCTCGTGAAGGAATTCTGTTCAATAATTGCTATACCCCCAATGCCAAATGTGCACCATCACGGGCGTGCATACTGACAGGTCGCAACACATGGCAACTGGAAGAAGCCTGTAATCACTTGCCGTTCTTTCCGGCGAAGTTTAAGTCGTACGTTGAAGCTCTCAACGAGCATGGTTACCACACCGGAAAAACGATGAAAGGTTGGGCCCCAGGAGTTGCAGTCAATGAAGATGGTTCACGCAGACATCTTGCAGGAACTCCCTACAACAAGCGTAAAGCCAAGCCGCCCACAAATGCGATTTCCAATAATGACTACGCTGGGAACTTTGAAGATTTCCTGGCAGCGAATCGAGATGGCAAGCCGTTTTGTTTCTGGTATGGCTGTGTCGAACCGCATCGACGTTATGAGTACGGCAGCGGCGTTGCGAAAGCTGGCAAGAAACTGACCGATATCGATTCTGTTCCGGGATTCTGGCCCGATAACGAAACCGTCCGCAACGACATGCTCGACTACGCGTATGAAGTCGAACACTTCGACACGCATCTTGTTCGCATGCTGAAAATTCTTGAAGATCGTGGAGAACTTGAGAACACACTCGTCGTTGTGACATCGGACAACGGAATGCCATTTCCACGAATTAAAGGTCAGGAGTACGAACTCTCGAACCACTTACCGCTGGCGATCATGTGGCCAAAGGGGATCAAGTCGGCCGGTCGGGAAATTGATGACTACGTCAGCTTCATCGATTACGCCCCTACGTTTCTCGAAGTCGCTGGGGTTTCGCAAGAAGACTCAAAAATGGCAGCCATCACCGGTCGCAGCCTTGTCGAGTATTTCAACACCGAAAAAGAAGGCATCGTCTTCAAAGAACGTGATCACGTGCTGATCGGCAAAGAGCGACACGACGTCGGCAGGCCACATGACTGGGGGTACCCGATTCGCGGCATCGTGAAAGATGGTCACCTCTATTTGCACAACTTTGAAACTTCACGCTGGCCCGTCGGGAATCCAGAAACTGGTTATCTGAACACAGATGGCAGCCCGACCAAAACCGACATTTTGAACCAGCGACGCTCTGGTGAGGAGTCGTACTTCTGGGGTTTGTGCTTTGGGAAAAGACCACAAGAGGAACTCTTCAACATTAAAGAAGATCCCGAATGCCTGAACAATCTTGCGACAGCATCGTCACATGAAGAACTTAAAGCTCAGCTCAAAAAACAACTCTTTGCTGAATTGAAGGATCAAGGTGACCCACGTTTGAATGGCAACCCTGAAGTCTTCGACAACTACAAAGTTTCATCAGAACCAAATGCGAATTTTTACGAACGCTTTATGCGCGGCGAAAAACTGAATGCTGGCTGGGTGAATGAAAGTGATTTTGAGAAAGAAGCAATTCAGGACTAGAACGAGTCCGAAAACCTCTGTAACAGCCGCTTTCCTCAACGTTTGAGAGAGTAATTTTAAGTTTCAGGATCAGTTTTAATAAATTGGCGCGTTCACGTCTCCATCCGATGTACAGTCATTGCGATCAAAGCGAAGGTCGTCTCCCATCAATCTGGGCAGAAAGACTCTGGGATGTTTATATTGATGCACAGCAACATTTGAAAAATGCTATTCAGTATGTGGAACAGAACTCCCTCAAAGAGGGCAAGAAGTTCCAAGACTGGTCATTTGTTACAAAAACCAAGTGATGCCAGAGACTTGAAGTGTCTGGCAAAACAGTAAGTAGGATTTCTTATGACTCGCTCAATCATCGCAAATCTGTTCGTGGTGCTGTTGTGTGCTCAAGTCACGTCCGCACAACAGAGCATCACCCCCACCAGCGATGCTCTCCCTGGCACAAAGAAACTCGAACTGACCAAACCGCTGCATGAAGTGATGGTCCACGGCATCAGTCAGTTCGCAGAGCAAGAGCTACAAACTGCACGGGAAAAACGAACCGCACCGTGGTTAAACGCTGAAGATTCTGATACCGCGAAAGAAGCTGCGCGAGGGCGATTGCGGGAGATGATCGGGGCGGTTGATCCTCTGATTAGCAATCCCGGTCTCTGGGTTACTGGTGACAATACGAATAATGACTTGTCTGGAGATGTTCCGAATTCTGTGATCAGTACGCTGATGCTATGGCAGGTAGCTGAGGGAATTAGTATGGAAGCCCGAGTATTCACTTCGGAAGTTCCCGACGTGAACGGAATGCCTTCTTTTCCCCCAAAAGGAAAATTTGTCGTGCTTCTGCAAGACCCTGGTGAATCAATTCAGGCGAATTCAAAAGTTGCAGAGAGAATTGCAAGGTCTGGTGTTGATGTTGTTTGTCCCGTTCTGGTCAATCGAGGAACAGAGTTCTCCATGCATCCAGATATTCGTCGTACGAATATGACTCATCGTGAGTACATTTATCGTTTAGGCTTCAACCTTGGAAGACATGTCATTGGCTACGAAGTCGAACGTACTCTTGCCTTAATTGAAATGCTTAAGTCACCAAAAGGTGAGAAGGAAGATTCTCCGCCAATCGTTCTCGTCGGTATCGGTGAAGGGGCTGTCATCGCTCAGTACGTTGCTGCTCTTGCTCCAGATAAGTTCGACGCTGTTGTTCTTCACGGTTACTTCGGTCCACGAGAGAACGTTTGGCAAGAACCGATTTACCGAAATGTCTGGAAGCAGTTAACCGAGTTCGGCGATGCCGAGATCGCCAGCCTGATCGCTCCAACTCCGCTGATCATTGAAGCTGGGAAGGCGCCTGAAATTGCTGGACCACCTGAACCGAAACCGGGACAAGCGAAGATCGCTGCCCCAGGAGCCATTAAGTCACCTCAACTCTCTGCGGTGAAAGAAGAGTTCGAGCGGGCGAAGAAGTATTGCACTGCAGCAGGGCATGCAAAGAAACTGCATCTCATCGAGAAACCAAGTCAGGTTTGTGGACGCGAAACGATTGCGATTCTGAACAAAACTCTCGGACTGGAGCTTAAGAATCCTGATCAAAAGTCACTGAAAGAATTCAAGGATCAGGAAGTCGATGAAGAGTTATATCAGGCTCAGCAAAAACGCCTCGTTCGTGAACTCGTCCGCCACACTCAAAGGCTTCTCGCGAGCAGCGATAAAGTTCGAGCGAAACTTTGGAAGGGTGTCGATCGCAGTAGTGTCGAAGCTTGGGAAAAGCAGTCGCCGAAGTATCGGGAGATGGTTTTCGATTCGTTCATTGGCAAGCTGGATCATGACCCATCTGACCCAAATCCTCGGTCACGAAAAGTGATTGATGAACCGACTCATGTCGGCTATGAAGTCGTGCTTGATCTCTATGCTTCCAAAGACTGGTCGGAGGAGAATCCCGGTGTGATCGCTGGCGGAATTTTGCTGCTTCCGAAAGAACTCAAAAAAGGTGAGAAGCGTCCGGTTGTTGTCTGTCAACATGGGCTGGAAGGTATCCCGATGGACACAATCACGCTCGACGAGTCACTACGAGCCTTCCGCGCCTATAAAGGCTTCGCGACGCAACTCGTCAAACGGGGCTTCATTGTCTACGCTCCACAGAATCCGTACAAAGGCTTTGATGATTTTCGTGTATTACAGCGAAAGAGTAATCCGCTCGGTCGCTCGCTCTTCAGCTACATTATCCCGCAGCATCAGCAAACATTGAACTGGCTCGCCTCGCTGGATTATGTCGATGCTGAACGGATTGCTTTTTACGGGTTGAGCTACGGCGGGAAAACGGCGGTTCGAGTACCGCCCTTGTTACCTGGCGAAGCAATGAATGGTGATGTCGGCTATTGCCTCTCCATTTGCTCTGCGGACTTCAACGAATGGATTCGCAAGAACGCATCTGCTGAAGATCGGTATTCGTACATCTACACTCCTGAGTACGAAATCTTCGAATGGAACATGGGGCACATTGCCAACTATGCCGAGTTATCGTGGTTGATGGCTCCGCGTCCGTTCATGGTTGAACGTGGTCACGATGATGGTGTCGCGCCCGATGAATGGGTTGGCTGGGAGTTCGCAAAGGTTAGTCGACATTACACAAAACTCGGCATTAAAGACCAAGCAGAAATCGAATGGTTTGACGGCCCGCACTCAATCAACGGTGATGGGACGTTCAAATTCTTGCATCGACACTTGAACTGGCCGGAAGCAAATTAGAACTGATCCTGAGACTTGAGATTGCTCTCTCTCTGGCGTTGAGGAAAGCGGTTGTTCCAAAGGTTTCGGACTGGTTCTAATGCAAGTAAAGCAAGAAAATTTTGCCGGACAGTTCAAGTGTCCGGCAAAGCTTTAAGTCTCTGTCGCGAGAGCGTTGAGAATTTCTTCGACGAGTTTTCGCGTTCTTCGTGGAATCTCATCCGTTGTTCCTGCACACTCAAGTGCGTTCAAATGCCCGCGTAGAAACATTAAATCGTCGAGACTGTCGATGTCGTACCAAGGGGGAAGTAAGCCGAGAGAGGCCCCACTCCCCTGCACTTTTTGGACAGTTTGGTCCAGCACATCGACTCCACTCCAGTCGATGTCATCAAAGACTTCGGGCACGGGAGTTCGTTGCCCGACCAGGTAGTATCCTCCATCGACCGCCGGACCTATGACCACATCATGCTGTTTCAGCAACTCGAAAGCCTGTTCGATGTAGCTTTGCGGGAGCGTCGGGCTGTCTGATCCGATCACGACGACCGGACCGTTTGCCTTCAAAGCTTCGGCGAAAAACTGCTTGAGACGTTCCCCCAACTCCAGCTTGGGCTGTTCCCAAAGCTCGTCGTTGTCCTCTGAGAGTTCCGTGAAGAATTCCCTTGAATTCGAGGCCGGAGACGAGAAACAAAGCACACGTTTCACATCTTCGATGTGACAACGTTCGAGAAGATCCTTCTGGAAAGCTGTGTACAACTCTGCTGAGCGGTCGTTGCCGATCTTGGCTCCCAGGCGAGTTTTGACTTTGCCCGGAATCGGTTGTTTCACAAAAATTCCCAACGTCGGCATGAGTTGAGTTCCTCAGTTGACTTGCACGTGTGCGACTGGTCAAGCCAGACAATGACTCGATCTGTTCTCTTCTGAGGAAGGTTCAAGCCTCTCTGTTTGAATGTCAACAATTGAGTCATCAAGATTTATGAGATTAAGAGTATTCTTCCGAAAGCGGATTCGGTAACGTTCGGATTTTCACCTGCAAATGATCACTTGGAGAATTCGATGCCCTCAGAGGAATCGGAAGTGACCTCTGACGCCGATGCTCGCGATGCAACCTCAAGCATCGCGAATTCAAGCATTGTTAAGAATCTGCGGATCGTCAGCTTGTGTACGCTTCTGAGTCGTCTCCTTGGGCTGGGACGTGATATCGCGATGGCGTCACTGTTCGGAGCGGGGACTGTATTAGATGTGTTCATTGTCGCCTTTCGACTTCCCAATCTAACGCGGCAACTCTTCGGTGAGGGTGCGCTCACGACGGCGTTTTTGCCGGTCTATCTTCGAGAGCAGACTGAACGGGGCTCCGCTGCAGCCCGGGCAACGCTGACTGCGGTCGCTGTCGCGCTTGCCTCTTTTCTCTCGTTGCTGGTTCTCACTGGAGAAGCAGCGATTTTCTGGGCGCTGATGAATGGTAACTTTTCGAGTTCGACAGTGCTCTTGCTGCAACTTCTGGCAATCATGCTCCCTTATATGGTCTTCATATGCTCGGCTGCCCTGCTCTCCGCTGCACTTCATGCCCTGAGAATCTTTCTGTGGCCTGCGTTGGTTCCGGTCGTTTTGAATGTCTTGTGGTTAACCGGCGTCGGCGTCGCACTACTTCTGACCGAGGACGAACAGACACAGGTTCGTCTTGTGGCTGGGGCTATCGTCGCTGCGGGTGTGGTGCAGTGTTTGCTTCCGTTTTTTGTGTTGCAGCGGTTGAATATGGGGCTGACTCGCAATTGGCGGTCAGGTTGGCCACGTGTTCATGAAGTGATCATGACGATGCTGCCTGTCGTGGCTGGGATTTCGGTGGTCCAGTTCAATGCGATTCTCGACAGCCTGATGGCTTGGGGGCTGGCGGCTCCAGATGGCGGGGGATTGGCTCCTTTGCAAGCATTTGGGATTCCCGCTCTCTTGCCTGCGGGGACCGCGACTACGTTGTATATCGGTCAGCGAATGTATCAGTTTCCTTTGGGCGTGTTTGGAATTGCACTTGGAACAGTGCTTTACCCGCTACTGACTCAGCATGCTCAAAAGGGGGAGCTCGGGTTACTTCGAGATGATCTTTGCAAGGGGATTCGATTGACGATTGCGATTGCGCTTCCATCGAGTGCCGGCTTGTTCGTCCTGGCGGAACCGCTCACCAATTTGCTTTTTCGTCATGGTCAATTCACTGCTGAAGACAGTTCCCTCACCGCCCAAATGATTGCGACCTATGGAGCCGGAGTCTGGACTGCCATTGGACTGACCGTTCTCAACCGTGCGTTTTATGCAACCGGCGACCGTGTCACACCAATGAAATTTGGGGTCGTCGCACTCTTGATCAATTTCCTCTTGAACATTCTGTTTGTCGTTCCCTTTCAGGGAGTTGGACTTGCCTTGGGAAGCATTTGTGCCACAACGTTGCAACTGGCAATCACAACATGGAAGATGAACGCTCAATTGGGGCCATTCGACTGGGCATTGGTGCTGCGAACCTTATGGAAGACTGTTGTCGCGACCACGTTGATGGTCCTTGTCTGTCTGGCGATACTCAAGAATCTGTCAGGGGGAGAGCAAGTCGCCACTTACGCCCTGCAATTGTTGATTCCCTTTGTTGGAAGTGTTCTCTGCTACTGGCTCAGTGCACGATGGTTAGGGATGTCTGAAATCGATGATATCTTTTTGCGAGCAAAGAAAACATGAATGGTGAATCTGGCGTCAAGATTCCTAAGTATGATCCATCCCAGACTTATGACTGGAATTTCAAGAAAGCTCCGAAGACTCCGCCAGAGGTGGAAGTCCCTGAGTGTCCGGGTGAATGGACGTATTGCGGGATTCCTGTCAATTCTCCGCTTGGAATTGCTGCCGGGCCACTATTGAATGGAAAATGGGTCAGTTCATACGCTGCTCTAGGCTTCGACGTTCTGACTTATAAAACTGTCCGCACCGACCCTCATGAGTGCTATCCATTGCCGAATCTGGTCCCGGTTCAACCTGAAATGATGACAGGTGACGAAGCCAGCGTTCCCTTGGCTGACGAACTCGACGGGAGCTGGGCTGTTTCATTTGGGATGCCGTCGCAAGCAGCGCGATTTTGGATTGGTGATGTCAAAAAAGCCAAAGCTCGTCTTTCTGAAGGCCAACTGCTTTCCGTTTCAGTTGTCGGGACGATGCAGCCAGGCTGGGGACTCGAAGAACTCGCTGATAACTACGCCGATTGCGCGTCTTGGGCATTCGATGCCAACGCTGACTGTGTCGAGATGAACTTCTCTTGTCCCAACGTTTGCAGCGAAGATGGACAACTTTTTCAGAACCCAGCTGATGCTGCTCTGGTTGCAAAGACTGTTCAAAAGTATGCCGGCGAGGATGGTCCGTTACTGGTCAAGATTGGTTATTTGGCCGACCAAAAAACGCTGCAAGAACTCTTGATTCAATTAAATGATCATGTCGACGCGATCGTGACGACGAACAGTATTCCCACGAGAGTCACCGACTCAGCCGGAAAGTTTCTCTTCGACGGGGAGCAACGCGGAATCTGTGGCGATGCCTCACGTGATCTGTCCATTGAGCAGGTGCGCCGCTGCCGGGAAATTGTCGAAGCGAATAATCTCAAACTGGATATCATCGGCGTTGGTGGAATCAAAACAGCCGACGACGTGCAACGATATCTCGATGCGGGTGCGAATTCAGTTCAGCTCGCGACATCAGCAATGATCGACCCACTTGTTGGAATCAAAATTCGACAGAACTTTAACACGGCGTGAAATGTCGGCGTTTGATGAATCTTATACTGCCCAGTTTCGATCGGGACGGGACCGCAGCAAGTTTGCTTCTTCGTCGTTGATGAATTCTTCTTTCACTGGATCGATTCTCAGTTTTCGATTCAGTATCCAGGCCAAAGCGGCAGCGTGGCAAGCGATGTGTGAGCGTCTCATCACATCTTGATTGGCGGCCGTCTTTCCTCGTGAACGGATACAGTCAAAGAAGTCTCTGGAGTGTGCGCCGACGTCCAAGCCTCGGACCCGTTTGGTTTGATCACCAAGCTGTTTTTGCAACGATTCAGGCTTGGCGACGATCTCACCACTATCGCCGGTTTCAACCCAGCCATCTTCTCCGATAAACCGGACCGGGCATGTTCCCAATCGAGTGATGTAATGAGGATCACGATTGCCGAACGGCTCTGGTAAGAAGTCGATAATCAGCTTCACACCGTTTTCGTATCGACAAAGGATGTGATCTTCGTGCGGTTCATATTCGATTGGCATTGTGTCGTCGGCCTGATTCGCCCATTGGCAAAGGTCAACGGTATGTGCTCCCCAATCGAGAAGTTTGGCTCCTGAATCGAAATCCCACTGCCCGCGCCAGCGTCCATCCACATACTTCTGGTTGAAAGGACGCCACGCTGCCGGTCCCAGCCAGATATTCCAATCGCAAACGTTCTTTGCTGGTGTCGGCTCTGCAGGAAGCCAAGTGTTATCGAGGACCGGTAGATAGATTGACGCATGCATCGTGTGCAGCTTGCCAAGTTTTCCAGAATGTGCGAGCTCGACCGCTTTCTGGAAATTCGGGACGCTTCGCCTCTGAGTTCCTGCTTGAAAGACTCGCTTCTCTTCATGCATCGTCGCGGAGAGTTCCTGACATTTCGCGATTGTGATCCCGCAGGGTTTTTCGCTGTAAACGTCTTTGCCAGCTTTGGCTGCGAGGATGGATGCATCGGCGTGCCAACGATCACCGGTTGCAACGAGGACCGCATCGATATCTTTTCGATCGAGAAGATCGCGAAAGTCTTGATACAGCTTGCAATCTTTATTTTCGTAATGTTTGTCGACCAGCGCTTTTCCGGCGTCGCGTCGGCGGGACTGCACATCGGCAATGGCGACGCAGCGAATGTCATCAAACTTTAACATTGCCGTCAGGTCATAGGTGCAACGTGGACCGATCCCGATCACGCCGAGATTAATCTTCTCATTAGGAGACGCGGTTTCGCTGATTGCTGAAGCGGTTGAAGGAAAAACAGAAGCAACTGCCGCTGCAGAAGTGATCGCTGAAGTTTTCTGAAGAAAGTCTCTGCGGGTGTTATGAGATGGCTTTGACACGGAACTCTCCTCGCTACTTCGATCGTTAAAAGAAAACCACTCACGCACTTTTGTGAGATGGTTGGCAATCTTCAGAATATCGAAAATGAAGTCGGTCGACTATCCATCATCAGAGAACGTTGATTTTCCCGCACACTTCCCGGAGACGTCATGTGTCTGCCCCCAACAGATGCGTGATCAAAGTTGCATCCACAAACATTTCAGATATTCCGTCTCCAGGCAGTTCGCTTGGACTGGATGATCGGGGCCAGCGCCGGATCGTGCCAGAATCCTGGGTGTCCTCTCGGTGATGGCTGCTCGGACAGTCATTGTGAAGTCGGACATGGAGAGCAACCCGGAACAACTGCAACTCAGTAACAGCCCGCCCGGTTTGACGAGTGACGCTGCGAGTTGGTTGAAGTCGAAATACTTGTTTTGCCCTTCGTGCATTTCATCACGACCACGAATTAGTTTCGGTGGATCAAGAATAATCACGTCGTAGAGCTTGTTGTTTCGCTGCATGTCTCGCATGTAGGCGAAGGCGTCGGCATGGACAAATTTCACTTTCGACTTGTTCAAGTTTGCATTTCGTTTTGCAAATTCGATTGCCTCCTCATCCAGGTCGACACCGGTCACTTTTTTTGCTCCACCGAGTGCTGCGTTGATAGAGAATCCGCCTGAGTAGCAGCAGAGGTCGAGGACATCTTTCCCTTTGCAGTAATCTCTCAACTGAATTCGATTCTCTCGTTGATCGCAAAAGAATCCGGTCTTGTGACCTTCAAATGGATGAATTTCGTACTTAGCACCTTGTTCAGTGATCATCAACTTTTCAGGAACTTTTCCCGATTCGAAACCATCTGCTAAAAAACCTTCTTGTGGAAAAGTGGCCGGACCAGTTCGAACGACCCAGTGTTTCGTATCAAGGATTTTCGCAATCATTCGGGCGATGGCTTCTCCTCGTTGATACATCCCGAGTGTATAGGTCTGCACTGTGATCACGTCGGAGTAGAGATCGACAACGAGACCCGGGAAACCGTCCCCTTCGGCGTTGATCAGCCGATAGGCATTGGTTCGCGACTTGAGTTGCAGCAGGTCTTTTCTGAGCGAGACCGCCTGTTTGATTTGTGCTTCCCACCACCGTTCATCGGGAAGAACCTCTCCCCAGCTGAGCATGCGGATCGTTGCTTCTGCGCGAGGATTCCAGAATCCGTACCCGACCGTCTCGCCTGAATCCGCCCGGACCTGGACGACGTCACCATGAGCAGATTGGTCTGCGACATTCGCAATTCGTTTGCGAAAAACTGTCGGATGTTTTGTGGTAGTTTTTAGCCGCGCAACAGGAATGGAACTGATGTCGTTGCGCAAAAACGGTCTTTGAACGAGGAATTTATCGTCTAAAGGCAAGCGGGATTCCTTACGGGCCTTCCCCATATAGGGAGTCCGTTTCGTTTTCTTCTGCTGGCTGGACTTGTTTCGGCGTGGCTGATAAGGAGGCATTCAGAAATCCTGGAAGTGAATGTTTTTACTCACATCGTATTGATTTCGATTCCGAATCGTCACACCCTGCGAACAAAGAATTGCTAAGAAGCGAGAATTCCTTGCATCTGGAAGGTTTTGATGGTCCCGGGGTATTCTCCGGGGCTGGTCTCTACTCTAGGGCTGATCTCCTCTCGTTTGTGAAGGGTGCACGAATACGAGAATGACCTCCATGGGCTGTAAGCTTGGTGGTCTCAGGTTGCCCAGTTTGCGAGCTGATCATAAAATCGGATTCGCTGATGAGTTGTGATGGTGGTTGGTTGATTGAATGGAGGAACATCATCGGCCGGAGAAAAAAAGGGGGATCTCATTCTTTCTGCGACACTTTTCGGAGTGGCTTTCACAATACAAGCAAAGAGGTATGAGATCACTCAAATCCAAGGAGTTGCCATGAAAGCTTTCCTGTTCTTTCTGACTGTCTGTTTCTACTCAACATCCTGCTTTGCTCTGGCGATATCAGAAGCAGGGAATCAACCGCTCGCGAAAGAGAATTATACCGACTGGCCAAATCTGGTGGATGCTGTCAACGACGAAACTCGGGTTCTCATGACCTGGGTCAACGGAAGCGAATCGTTGTATTATACTGGTAAGACAGCCGATGCGAATCGCGTCCTTAAAGAATTTGCGGAGACCAAAGCTCCTGAACTTCAATTGATTCTGCTACCTGGTCCTGGTCCAACTCGAAAGATCGACGACGCTTCGGTCACCATCGATTATGAGGTTGATATCATCGGTGGCGTTGCCCGAGCCAGTCTCAGCCGGACTGATATGGCTGTGGTCTACGATCTTCGACCGACGATGAAAATATATTTATCGGACAATATCGACATCGAAAAACTTGTCATTCCACGCAACGTTGTTGTCTCGCAGTTGCAAGATTTAGAAATTCGATATAGAAATGCTGAGACAAACAAAGATCCGGCCGTTCGGAAAGCGGCTGGAAGGTTTATGGAACACCTCACAAAAAGCTTCGCGCGAACAGGAGATGAATACAAAAAACTCGAGCAGCAGATAGAGCAAATCAAACAGATTGTTGAAGTTCATCAAGCTGAGGAGTGAATCGAATTCGTGCTCTGTAGCAGTGAATGTGAGCAGTGAGAGTGTCGAAACATTTTTATGTACCGCCTATTGCAGCGTCTTCTTCCAATTGTTGTTCTCTGCGGATGTCAGGGGGAGGGAGATTCCTCCGTCAAGTTGGAGGCATCAGCAGCTACGGTGGAGGAAGAACTTGCAAAGACGAACCGGTCGGTGAAGACCAATTCGCTGAGAATGGCCACGCCGAACCCCACTTCGTCGAACAAAACTAAGTCAAAGAAAACAACGCAGGCAGATCCTTCTTCGGCAGCTCCTGCTTCAGGCAGTCTTGAATTTCTGAGGCCTCTGACATGGACACAGAATCCGAACCGGGCGGTTCCCAATGCAGGCTGGTTGAATTTCTCTCTGCCTCACCAGTCGGCAGAGAAGCCCGTTCCTGGAAAAGTACACATTGAAATTTCTTATAGTCAGGGAAAGTCGACTTTAAGAAAGAGGCTTTCGGACTTTAAAAGTCCTTCTCTTGTCGCGGGAGAACAGGCTTACTCGATTCCGCTTCTCGATCTCAAACCGGAAATTCAATACACAGTGACAATCTCGCTCGTTCGCGACGGAGGGCAAGCAGAGTTGCAAAGCGAGCCGTTGCAGATTGAGACCGAACCGCTGCCCGATCTGTTTCCTGAGTTTGATGTTCGGCTTTCGATGCCACAGCGTATGGAAGCCGGTTTGACTCTCTTCAACTTGATTCGCTGGAAGAAGAATAAACCTGATACCGAGTTTGGAGCGATTGTTGCGCTCGATGCCAATGGCCGAGTCCGGTGGTTTTATCAAGCTCAGCATATGATTTTTATTGTCCGACAACTTTCAAACGGAAACCTGCTATATGGTTATGGAAACCGCACCGAGGGGCTGATCGAAATAGACTTGTTCGGCAATGTCGTTCGCCAGTGGAATTCCGCGAACCTGGGCCGCGAAGTCCCGAGCCATGCAACGCCGGTAGCTGTTGATTCACTGCATCATGACGCAGTGATGCTTGACGATGAGACCTTTCTTGCACTTTCAACAACGTTGAATCAAGTGAAGCCGTATTTCGACCCGACCTATCATTCTCGCCGGAGAATTCCGGAAGCGAATCTGGTTACTGATGTTGTTGTCGAGTTTCGCACAGATGGAACCGTACTGCGAAGTTACTCACTCTTCGAATTGCTCGATCCCCGCCGGATCGGGTACGGATCGCTTCACAATTTTTGGGATTCGCGCGGATATGAAAATGTCCCCGGCGGGACATTCGATTGGAGCCATTCCAATTCCGTGACACACGATCCCCGAGACGACAGTATTCTTGTCTCGGTGCGGCATCAGGATGCGGTGATTAAGATTGATCGTAAGTCTGGCGAACTGGTTTGGATTTTGGGGAATCCACGGAAGTGGAAAGGGAAGCATTCTCGAAAGTTGTTGAAACCCATCGGTCGCCCAAGTTGGCAGTATCATCAGCATGCAGTTGAAATCACGCCACAGGGGACCCTGTTGCTCTTTGATAACGGGAACTACCAAGCGGTCCCGTTTGATAAGATATTGCATGCAAAGGAGAACCGAAGCCGGGTTGTCGAGTTCAAGGTCGATGAGCAGGACATGACCGTAGAGCAAGTCTGGGAGTATGATGGATACGAACGTGGCGGGTTCTATTCCACGTTTTTGTGTGATGTCGACTGGCTTCCGCAAACCGGAAATGTCCTCGTTACGAATGGAGGAGAGATCCGAGATGAAAACGGGGAGCGGACCGACTACGCGCCGGGCGAACAACAGTGGGCAGAGATTTTCGAAGTAACTTACGAGCAAACACCGCAGCGAGTTTTTGATCTACTCATCAAAAGCTCCGCAGAACAGACCGGGTTTGGCTGGTCAGTTTATCGTTCGGAACGAATTTCGAATTTCTTCGATCATGTTAAAACTGCTCCGTCAATTTCTACGAAGCCATGAACCGAAGAGAATTACTGCTTCGACATTAAGAATGAAAACAGGTCGAGGATCTCTTTGTTGGACATTTTGTCCAGTTGCCGCTCAGGCATCATTGAGAGTTTTGAATTCTTTCGGGCTTCAATGTCGTCTTTCAGGACGGTGAGTTCTTCATTAGGGGTTTTGATGAGAAGTGTTGTCTCATTTTCAGACTGAATCACCCCGCTGATGGCACGACCGTCGCCCAGGACGAGAATCGACATCTGAAATTTCTCCGCCACTTCGGCACTTGGGTCGACAATATTCCCGAGAAGATAGTTCAAATTCGAACGTTGCGAACCAGTCAAATCGGGCCCGAGATTTCCACCCTGCCCGTAAAGTTTATGACAGGCTGAGCAAGTCTTCTCGAACAATGCTTGCCCCTGCTTCATATCGGCGCTGGTCAACGCGCTCTCTGTAAGAAGTTGACGAAGTTCGTCGGCACGGCGTTTTTTCTCCTCGGATGTGTGCCGCCATTCAGGGTAGAGTTCTTGGAGTTGCTGCTTTAACGAATCGTCCTCAAAGCTGCGCATTTGTCGAACGTAAAATGGGGGGATCGCTTCAGCAGCAATTTTTTTCTGTTCGACTGCCTTGAGGAGAACAGTCGCGTACTCCGGGCGAGAGCAAAGTGTTTCCATTGCGATCGGTTGGATATGTCCGCGGAAGCTGTTGTAACGATTGACAATGAGCTGGGGAGTGTTTTGATCTCCAATGACTGCCAGGCCTCGAATTGCATCGACTCCGAGATCTCGGTCGTTCAACAGCTTTTGAAGGACTTCACGAGACTGTTCATCTCGAGCGGTGACTAATGCTCGAATCGCGTTGCTGCGGACTGAAAATGGTTGAGCCCCATCGACAGCGACGGCTCGCAATTCGTCTAATGCACGCCCATCCCCGAATGTGACCGAAAGTAACTGTACGAGTTCGGTCAGTTGATCATTCTTTCTGGCAAGCATTTTGGCGCTCGCCTCGTCCCAGTTTTTCGGTTTGTCTGCTTTTCGCCATCCATCAAGAGCGAGCTGAATTCCTTGAAGGATTTGCTGGGCTGTTTCGCCTACGTCGGTCATCGCCACGTCGATCAATTTGTCCACTGCCGCTTTCTGTTCGCGATAATCAGATGCAATTCGCCGTGAGATGAATTTCTGAATTTCGGGCTGCTGACAACTTGCTAACAGCTCGACAGCCTGATCCGGAAATCGTGCTACCGACGGCTCGATGGCATACCAGATCATTAACGGAAGAAAGCGGTCTTGTGCGAAATTTGTATGCTTGAGTAAAGCGGCTGCGACCGGAAGTCGCTGGTCCACAGGCAATCGTTGAAGTGCTGAAGCGATGTGTTGAAGGACAAGTCCCGATGATTCATTCATCGCCAGTTTCTGAAATTTCTGAGCAGCCACTTGCGGGCTTGCCTGCTGTGCGAACAGTTGTACGGCCCAACTCCGCAGAGCCTCTTCATCATTGTCGAGTAAACGCTCCAGATCTGCATCACTCACCCCCCCCGTCGAGTGGATTGTCCAAAGTGCATTGAGCCGAGAAACGACTGGCTTCTGGCTGTGCAACGTCTCCTTAAGTTGCAATCGGACAGGTGTCATGTCTTGACCAGCGACAAAACGTTCCTGAAGAATACGGCGGGCCATGCGGTGATGCCATGCATCTTCCTCGAAGAGTTTTGCAGTGAGTTCGTCATTGCTCAGTTGTGCGTAGTCCTGAACTTGAGTGGCATCGACGTTTCCGTAGACGACCTTGTAGATTCGCCCAGAGGTGCGGTGGACCCCGTCATTTTCATGGCATTCGCCGATGTCGGACCAGTCGAGAACAAAGACGCCGCCGTCAGGTCCGTGTGCAAGGTCGATTCCACGAAACCACAAGTCGTCAGTCTTGGCAAAGTCCTCCCGGTGCCGAGCGACAAACCCTGCTCCGTCTCTTTGTAGGAGATCACGATTGAAGCGACGGCCGTGCAGATTCAGTGCGAAGACATCCCCTCGATATTCCTGCGGCCAGTTTGTTCCCTGGTAGATCATCATTCCACAATGAGCATGTCCTCCACCTGCGGTGTCGGTTGTGGAGGTAACTCCTGTTTTGCGAATATCCGACCACTTTTCCTCTGTGTTCCAGTGGAAATGGTCAGCGACTTGCGGCATGAGACGGTATAGATGTGGGTTGATGTCCTCGCCAAACATTCTTTCGAGGTGTGAGCCCGGGATCGCATGCCAGAGGTGTCCGATCACTGTGTTAATAAAGAATAATTCACCATGTTTGTCCCAGTCATGCCCCCAGGAATTTGTTGTCCCACGGGAGACGACTTCAAATTTCTTCGTGACCGGATGAAATCGCCAGATTCCGCAATTGATGGGTGTCCGTAATTCTTCTGGAGTCTCAGGCGTCCCAACGAAAGAGGTCGTTGTGATGCCGTGTCGACCGTAAAGCCAGCCATCCGGTCCCCATTTCAATCCGTTCACAATGTTATGGCGAATTGTCTTGTTGTCGAAGCCTGTGAGCATGACCTGTGGTTCCCCATCGGGGATGTCATCGCCATTTTTATCAGGGATGAAAAGAAGATCTGGAGCACACAGCACCCAGACTCCTCCGAAACCAACTTCAACGCTTGTGAGATGTTGTCCCTGATCCCAAAAGACCTTCCGCGAATCCGAGCGTCCATCATGGTCAGTGTCTTCAAAGATCAGGACCCGGTCATGTTGAGTCAAATCGTAATTCGTTCGGCTTTCAGCGTACGTGTCGTTCTCAGCGACCCATAAACGTCCACGAGCATCGAAAGCCATTCCGATCGGTTGGCGAATCTCCGGTTCAGCTGCAAAAACCGTGGCACGAAATCCCGGCGGAAGCGTCAGTTTCTCCAATGCTTGTTCAGGAGAAAGCAAAGGATGTGTTTCTGGCTGGGTGTTTTTGACGGCGGCGGGTATCTCCGCGGCTCGGCATTCCAACGTCAGAAATAGACACAACAGTGCAGCCACGAGTTTCATAATCGTTCTCTTCTGGTAGAGACTTCATCGTTTGAGCAGAAAAGTCTAGAGTGAGAATTCAGCCATGTTCAGCATGCTGTCGTCGATCTCTAAGATATTCGCTGTCCGAAACATTCCTCGTACGTTAAAATACAGATGAGCACGCCGCGAAACAATACCCGGTTCTGAATTGGACGAATTTCATCATGGTCGAACGTATCATACTTCTTGTTGCCGCCGTATTCGTCGGTTTGCTGTTCCTCTACGCGGTTGTCATGGCACCACAGGACCGAGATAGAAAAGGAGTCTCAGCAGACAAAATCGTACAGGAGACACCAAAAACTCCACCGGACGATGAATGGTTTCAAGAGACTGTCATTAACAGCGACATTCCTGTCCTTGTCGACTTCAAAGCTGACTGGTGCGGGCCGTGCAAATTACTCCACCCTCACCTTGTTCAACTCGAAGAGGAGTATGCAGGACGATTGAAAGTCGTCAAAGTTGATGTCGACGAGAAAAAAGCAATCGCCAAGCATTACGAAGCTTCATCGATCCCGACAATTCTCTTCTTCGTCGATGGAGTGGCCGTCGATGGCTTCGTGGGGTATCGCGACTATGACGAGATCGAAGAAATCGCCTTGAAATATCTGACTGATGAGAGTGCAGACGTTAGCATGATCGGCACTCCTGAAACATCAGAGTTTGTGCTCACAGCGAATTAAATCTGCAGTTCTCGAGATTGCTGTTGGTCATACTCGTTCGATGAGGATGATTGTTCGATCGCTGCCACAGAGCAAAACTCTGTTTGGAGAGAGTGAATCACACCTCTCCAAACAGGATGGGACAGTCACGATCTTATTGAGTTTGAGATTCTGGAAACGCATCAAGTGATTGGAAGCGGCGGGCAGCGAGGTATGTCATGACGACACCAACTGAGCTGACTGCACACCAGACACCGATCCCGAAGACGAGTCGATGATCACCGAGAAGCGGCACAGTGGCCTGCAGGCTCTTCGCCAATTCTGTTGAAAGAAGAGCCCAGAAGAAGAGTAAAGCGAAGGCGACGACAAACGCGATCCCTTTCGCTGTGAAGATCACAGTGGTTCGCAGAAAGACTTCCAGCCCTTCTTGCTTCAACTTCTGTGGGAAAATCAGGAACATCAAATTTTCCCATCCGTACACTGCAAAGTTCATGGCGGGGAATGAAAGTAACGCGGCGATAAGTACGCCCGGGTCCATGCCGCGCACGGCACAGGCGATTGCGATCATCGAGTACTGAAAGAGTGTGGTGATGATGACAGGTGTTGCGAGCTGGCCGACGACAACTTTCCAGGGGGCGATGGGGAGCATTTTCAGGAGCAACAGGTGACTGTAGTCTCTCCGGAAATCAAACTTCATTGCAGCCGGGAGCAGCAAGAACGAGTAAAAGACCAACCCGCCAAGAAAATTGACAATCGCCAGTCGGTCGCTCAGCCTCGTCATGAATAAAGGCATGACGGATAAGATCGCTGGAGGGATCAGAGATAATGTTGCACCTGTTCCATACCGATAGAGACCCACCATCTGACGCCAGACGACTGCCCCGCCACACAATCGAACGATGTGATTCGGCAATTTCCAGTGAGTCAAATCATGCTTGAGTGTCTCCTGGAGGACTGACTCCTGCAGTCTATCGAGATCCTTGTCACGCAGGCGAACGGCTTCTTCACTCCACCGGTCCAGTCTGACGAGTATCCAGACAGAAACGATCAACGTTGAGATTCCAGCTGCTGTCAATAATAAGATAGAACTGGAAAGAGTCGATGCGGTCATCAATTCAACAAACCATCCGAATGGAGCAGAGACCCATTGACCAAGTGGTGATTCAATTCCAGCGAGTGCCACTGAAAAGAAGTTTTTCATGAACTGAAAGAAGATAGGAATTTCTGAATTCGGATCACCCGCTTGAGTTTGTTGGAGAGCTCCCAGGCTCAGCTTGACCCCCAGGCAAACCACTAGAAATACAACACTTGCTCTGAAGACTCGGTATGTGCGTGTGGACATCCCGGTCGTAACGGTATCAGAAATCAGTCGGATCAATTCTACGAGTGCGAGAGCAAACCAGAGAGCAATGAATCCCAACCACGGTTTGGGAAGATCGGGAAGTAAGAGCGTCACGCCAATCGCAGCTTTGAGCGTCGTCACACCCAGTACAGTCGCCAGGCGATATTGAACGAGTTCTTTTCGAGTGAACGGACTGGGGATCAGGTTGTTTTGTTCTGCCTGAGACCATTCAATCGAGGCGTCCGGTCGCTGCCAGGAGACTCGCACGAAATGCCACCCGGCGTAAACGGTCAGCGAAAGAGTCATCCATAAACGAAGTGTTTCTGGATCGTACTGTTCACGAAACAGGATGCTGGCTACCACATTGCTCAGCCAAACCACAGCGAGGACTGCCCCGAGGATCGAAACAATCAGTTTTCGAGGTTGCCTGAAACTGGCAACCATCGAGCTTAGCCGGCCTCGCATTCTCATGTGAGTCAGGCGAAGCAATGCCGGGTGGATGAACGAACTGACGCTGTCGCTCTTCATGTTATCACTCTTCATAGCGACGCCAATTTTGTTTCTTCAGCCGAGACGCTCTGGCGGAACTCCGTTTCGGTCGCTTGGAAAAAGATCTGTTCGAGAGTGGCTTCATCGCAATTTGCTGTGAACAGAGATTTGAGTTCTGCGATTGATCCAAAGAACCTCTGTTGCCCTTCTTTTAAAATCAGAACCGTTGAACAGATGTCTTCCACCATCGCCAGCAGGTGCGAACTGACGATCACAGACGTTCCCTGAGCGGCTCTTTGTTGAAGCGACTCTTTGAGTTTGCGAATTCCATGCGGATCAAGTCCGGTCATCGGCTCGTCGAGAAGAATCACTTCTGGAGCATGAAGATAGCTGCAACAGATGGCGAGTTTTTGTCGCATCCCTCTCGATAAATCAGACGCACGGGTCGTTCTTCGACTCGTCAGCTCAAAGGTTTCGAGAAGTTCACTCGCTTTGTCTTTGGCATTGGCGACGGAAAAAACGGACGCGGTGAATGCCAGGTGCTGCTCAACGGTAAGTTCTGGGAACAATGGCGGATCGTCAGGGATGTAGGCGATCCGTTTTTTGACTTCTAGTGGCTGCTTTTCGATATCAAAGCCACAAATTGAAAGTGTCCCTTCCGTGGGGACGGTCAGTCCGCATAGAGAACGGAGGGTCGTCGTTTTGCCAGCCCCGTTAGGGCCGATCAAACCAAGGATTTCCCCCGGTTGAACAAGAAAATCAACTTGTTCAACGGCGACTGTTCCAGAGTAAATTTTTCGAAACTTCGAAACTTCAATCAACTTTGACTCCTTCGCTCACCATGAAGTCAATTCGAACTGATCCAAAAAACTGAGCTCTAGAACATTTCAATGTTAGTCGTGACTGTGAAGCTCACTTTCATGACTTCATAGACCGCTCGCCACAAGGCAGAACGTAAAGACCAATATTGGATTTGTTCTAGAAACTAAGTACCGCCGGGCTGGTGTCTCTTTGGGGAGACCCGTTGCCGAGTTTTTCGATGAGGACGAATGAAACTTCACGTCGACTTTGATGTGATCGAGTTCTTCAATCAATTCGAAGAACTCACACTTCAGCAGAACGTTAGCGAACGAAACCGGGTCAAGTTGAAGAAAGAGTCAGACCGCGCACATCTCAACCGAGCAATTGGAAAGAGATAACGGTTCTTCTGGATATGCGGATCATTTACTCGTGGCGAAGAGCTTCGATTGGGTCAAGGCGAGCCGCAGAGCGCGCGGGATAGACACCAAAGACGAGCCCTGTCATCACTGAGAATCCGAATGCAACCGGAAGGCTCCAGATTGCGACCTTCGGGGTCATTGTCAGGAACATATTCGCCATCTCTGATGTTGCGCCACCTGAGTCCAAAATGTAATTTGATACGACGATTTTGATGACCCAGAATGCGTAAGGGGTGAGAATTCCCAGTCCCATTCCGACGAGCCCGCCGATTCCGGAAAGGACGATTGTCTCAATGAGAAACTGCTGAGTGATGTCGATACGTCTGGCTCCCAAAGCGCGACGAACACCGATTTCACGAGTTCGTTCGGTGACCGTGGCGAGCATGATATTCATGATCCCGATACCACCAACGAGCAAACTAATCCCTGCGATAGAACCGAGAACAACATTGAAGATGTTTCGCAGTTGCTCAGCTTGTTTGAGTAGTTCGAGGGGAACAATCACATCGACGTCTCGTGCGCTCGCATGCTTTGCTTCCATCGTTTCTCTGACCATGTCTGCGGTGGCGAGCAACAATTCTGGATTATCGACGATGTTGGGGTGATTGATCTTCAATGTGATTTGGTCGTACACAAGTGAAACAGCACTAAAGCTACCTTGCGCCCGTTTGATAATCGTATCCTTGGTGTTAATTCGAGACTGGAACGTATCCAGCGGCATGTAAATGTCTTTGTTGTAATCCTGCCCGGAGAGACTTCCACCAATGGCTGCAGAGGCGGTCCGTTCTCTTGTGATTCCAATAACGCGATACGCCCGATTTCCAATTTGAACAGACTTGTTGATCGGGTTCTCGAGTGGGAAAAGACGTTCGGCTGTCTCGCTGGCGATGACGACAACATTTGCGAGGTTGGTCATATCCTGATCGGACAGAAACCGGCCTGCTGACATCTGTAAATGGTTCATCTCCTGATATTCCGGAGTGCAGCCAACGATCCGGGGGTTCATGTGGTGGTCTCGATTTCGGACATTCAAGACGACTTCACGAACGGGCACAATGCCACCCAATCGCGGCACTGTTTTCTCAAGAATATTAAAGTCCTCACGAGTCAGGCCATATCGCAACACTCTTCCGCCTGATCCGCTGCTGCCGCTGTCTTCTGGTGGCTTCACACTGCGTACGATGATGTTGTTTGCACCGAGCAGAAGAACCTGTTCTTGAGCTTGCTGACTTGCTCCTTCTCCAATTGCGAGCATCGCAATCACAGAAAAAACTCCAAAAACGATTCCAAGCATCGTCAAGCCGGACCGCAGCTTGTGCAGCAATAAGCTTTTGAC
The DNA here is from genome assembly GCF_007744255.1 of Thalassoglobus polymorphus. Lineage (GTDB taxonomy): Bacteria > Planctomycetota > Planctomycetia > Planctomycetales > Planctomycetaceae > Thalassoglobus > Thalassoglobus polymorphus. The sequence goes on from NZ_CP036267.1 coordinate 1,800,179, forward strand.
AGCTAAACGGATTGTCCGCAGAAGATGGTACATTGGAAGGAGTTGTCAGGCTGAATGGAGGAGGAAATGAGGAAGGGGGGAATTCTGCAAACGATGCACTTTCATGGATGGGCCATATCAGGAAAATGGGAGTTTATCCCCGGAAAATACCGTGCCCGGCGATCAAGCCGTCTTTCATGAAAATCTGGTTCTTGGATTGTTCGGCGACTTCAGGTTCGTGTGTCACCATAATGATCGTACGGCCTTCCTCGTTGAGCATTTTCAGCATGCCGAGGATCTCTTCGCCAGTTTTTGAATCGAGGTTTCCTGTCGGTTCATCGGCCATAATAATCGCTGGATCGTTGATGAGGGATCTCGCGATGGCGACACGTTGTTGCTGTCCCCCCGAAAGCTGATACGGTCGGTGATCGGTCCGGTCACCCAGTCCGACCATCTTCGCCAATTCGTTGCATCGGTCTTCGTCCTCTGAGGAAACGGGTGGATAGCCCGGTCGGTACAGGAGAGGAACAGCGATGTTTTCCAGGACGCTGTACTGTGCAACAAGATTAAACGACTGAAAGATGAACCCGATCAAACCGTTTCGAATCGCAGAGAGTTCGTCATCACTCAGGAGAGCAACATTCTGACCACGCAGGTAATACTCTCCGCTGGTTGGTCGATCGAGACCGCCGAGGAGATTGAGCATGGTACTCTTGCCCGATCCCGAAGACCCCATGATCGCCAGGAAATCCCCTTCAGGAATATCAAGAGAGACACCGCGCAGCGCTTTCACGACGACTGAACCAAGGTCGTAATGCTTTTGCAGGTTGACAAGCTTTGCAGTCAGTTCCATGGAGCTTCAAACGTTTCTTCAATTGCGAACAGGTGAATGTCTGGGAGTTTTATGAGAACGGTTTTAGGGACTTCAAGTTGGGTGTGAAAATCGATTCAAAACTCCCAGGCGGACTTCGGGAAAATGCTTACCGTTTCCTTGGAGCTGCGCTGAATTCGGCCTTGGAAATTTTTCCATCTTTGTCGGTGTCCATTGAGTCGAAACGTTCCTTCATTTGAGCGGGGGCTTCTTCTTTGCTGATTTTCCCATCCCCATCTTTATCTAAACGAGAGATGATTGCTGCGGGATCAAAGCCTCCTGCTGGTGGCCCTTTGGCAGCCTCTTTCTCAGGTTTTCCTTTTGGCTTTTCTTCCTCTTGTGAATCCGGAGGAGTTTGGAGATCAGAAAGTCCGTCACCATTTTCACTTGCGAGTTCAGCTTTTAATTCGTTGATCTCATCTTCAAATCGGCTTTGAGGATTTAGAACAACCTGCTCACCAGCTTCAATTCCATCGAGGATCTCTACGTGAGATTGATTTGACTCTCCGATCTTGACTTCGCGTCGTTCCGGTCGACCTTGCTGGTTGATAACAAAGGAAAATTGTTGACCAGCGACTGTGACAATTGACTGAACCGGAACTTGCAGAACGTCTTGGCGGTTGTCGACCAGGATTTCGACTTGTGCAGTGAGACCGGGACGCAGTTTGCGGATTTTTTCAACTTCATCCGTCAGGTGAATTTCTGTCGAGTACTCACGCAAGTCGGTGTTCGGCCATGAGCCTGCCATCGGGACTGAAGAGACTGTCTTGATGACCCCGTTAAAATATTGTCCAGGATAGGCGTCGATACGAATACGGGCGGGAAGACCTTTCCGAACAGAACCGATCAGTGATTCGTGAATCCGGCAATCGACTTTCATTTGAGTCACATCGGGCAGGTTAATAATTGCCTGACGTTCACGAATCGTCGCTCCTTCTTCGATGTTCACCGGCTCACTGGAACGACGACTTCCCGACATGCTGGCGTAGACGACTTCGCCTTTTTGCGGGGCCTTCAGGATGCACGCCTCAATTTGAGCCTTGTTGTCTTCAAAGCGTTCGAGTTCGACTTCATAAGTCAGCTTTCGGGCTTCCACATCTTTTTCGTACTGTGTTTGAGCAGCTCTGGCTTTGAGCTTGGTTCGTTCCAGTTCCAACTCAAATTCTTTGTCGTTGGCCTTGAGTTCTGCCTCGGTGCGTCTTTTTGTGAAATCGACAAGCACCTTTAATTCTTCTCTGGCCCCTTGCAATTTCAGCTCGGCCTGTTTTACGGCAATCCGGGCAGCGTCGAGTTCGTTTTGCGTGCGGTACCCTTTTTTGACCTGCTCTTGGGTGAAGGTCTGGTTTTCCTGAACGCGAAGCAATTCTTCTTCAGCGAGCGCGACACTACCGTTCAACTGTTTTTCCAGTTGAGGATATTCACCTTTGGTGTACATTTCGAGATCGAGCTTCGCGAGATCCCACTTGAGTTCTGCTGCAGCGATATCACTTTCGTTTTGTTTCTTTTGAATTTCGAGAGCTTCGATCGCCTGAGCCAACGCAGCATCCGCCTGGGTGACGGTAATTTCTTGCTGCTTGGCCTTCTCGCGAAGTGAGGAGGAGTCCAACTCACAGACGATGTCGCCTGCCTCAACAATCGTTCCTTCTGGAACAATCGAGATGATCGTTGTTGTTCCTTCGACTGCGCTGGAGAGTGTGGCGTTACTCTGACTGTCGAGATTCCCTTGTACCGACAAACTGACCAGGAAAGGGCCTCGCTCCACTTTCGACGTCAGCAGATCTGCCGGGATTTTCGCCGAGCCGCCCGAGAACGTGATCGAGCTCCACAACCCCGGGCTCATCGTTCTCGTCGCCAGGGCGAGTCCCCCCAAGCAGACTAACCCGATTGCCGCCGCGATCCAGACCGTTGAGTTGCCGGACCGCTGAGTCGTTTTCGTTGATGTTATTGTCTTCATTGAACCCACCATTATTGACAGCTTCTTCATCGAATCTGTCCAGGTTGCGATAGACTTGGTCGTTCCAGATGCCATCTGGACCAATGTCCATGATACCCATATCTCGGTAAATGTTAAGTCGATTTCGTTCGTAACTCACGTAGTTCGAGATTAACTGGTTCTGTGCTTGCAGGATCGAACTCAGTGCTCTCGTCAAGTTTTGGCCTTCCACACCACTTGACCCGCTGTTGGCAACTTGCCGTGGATCTTTGGGGGCAGCCCCTTCCGCAACAGCCGATTCGTACTGTAATGCGGCAATTCGAACAGCCAGTCGAGAAGTCTCCAGGTTTTGCTTGAGGACATTCAGTTGACGCCAAGCTGTCCGCACGCTTGCCTTCACCTCATCCTCAGCAGCCATGTAATTTCGGCGTTGACGTTGGTATGCGATTAATGCCTCGCGGTAGGCGTTCCGTTCGTCAATTTGATCGAGCGGAGTGTCAAATGATAACGATGCTGTCAGTTGTCCGGTGTCACTACGGAAATCAAAGGGGTTTGTCTCACCTGAAGGGGTTGAGAGACTTCCGTCGATGCCAACATCCAAGACACTTTTGAGGTCATTGGCAATCACTTCAACACGCCGGCGGGCATCCATCACACGGGCTCGTGAATTCATTAAGTCCAATCGTTGATCGACCGCCGTATATGTTGCGTCCTCCAACGAAACATCGAATTCGGCAATGTCAATCAATTCTACACGTGAACTCACCTGAATCACAGCAGCACTTTGGACTTTAAGCAGCAAATCCTGCCTCATATCAATGAGCTGAGACAGCAGTTGAAGAGCCAGAACTTCGTCGATGTCTGGCTGTTCTAATCGAACAAGGATTGCTTCCGTCGCTGCTTCGATATCTCCGAAGTCTCCCAGAAAAGCCTCATAGCGATCTTTGACCTGTGTGTAGTCCGCCATGAGTTGCGCTTTGGCACTCGGCTCTTCTAAAGTCTCTAAACGGGTTGGCAGGATCGTTTTGAATTTATCAAGATCGTTACCAATGACTTCGACAACATCTCGTTTGACCGTTTCCAGTATCGCTGAAAAATTTGTCGCAATTGTTTTGAGTTGAGAAGGTTCTGTCGCGTTATCGACATACAGCTCTTCAATGAAGTCCTTAATAAGTTCTTCTTGCTCGGTGAGGCGAGGGTCGATGACTTCAAATGGCTTGAGCATTCGGTCGTTGATTGTCATCTGCATGTCAGGAGGTAAGCCCAGACTGATCTTGAACGAATCAAGACTGTCTTGGAGAGCTCGTTCTTGTCCGCGCAAGCGGTTGACCGAGTTCGTTAAATCAAACTGAACCTGCAAAACGTTTAATCCACTCGCGACGTTAGGAAGTGAGCTTTTCAATTCATCAATCTTTGCTTGAAACTCCGGATCGGGCCGAATGTTTCGGAAAATTTGCTCTTCCTGGGCGGTCATGAGCCCGCGCCAAATGAGTCGTTTGAGGCGATAGTCCAATTTATGCTGTAATTCTTCAGGGATTTCGAAATCAGCACCGAGATCCGGGACTTCGACATTTGCTGAAGAAAATTCTGGCTGGTTGGCAGCCAGCAAGCGTTCAAGTTGTTCACGAAGACGTTCAATGTTGCCCTCTTCGTTGCGAATCGCCTGAAATTGTTGCAGCAGGCCCAGATAGTCTTGAACGATGTCTGTAAACAATTCCTTCCGGAATCGAGCGAGACTACGAGCTTGATACAGAAGATCCCGTTCGATTTGGGTCAAATTTTCCAAGTTGACTTTTCGACCTGCATCGTTGAGCAATGGTTGCAGAATCTGAAACGAAAGTGTGGAAACAGACGAGCTTTGCCCGCCTGCTCCAAATGACCACAAAGTCGTGTTCGCCAAGCTCGTAACAAGTTGTGTTCCCCAGGGAAGTGATTGACTCACGCCGATCGAGTTAACGTTGAAACGGCCCAGGCCACCTCCCTCTGTCAATGTTCCAGAGACGCCACCTGTCGGTTCCAGATAACGAACCCCAAGTTGATACCGCTCAAACGTGACAGCTAAAGCTGTGAGGAACAAATTCTCCAATTCGAACTGATAGTCTCGACTATGAATTTGCGAGAGTTCGATCGCTTCGACGAGCTTCACATTTTCCAATTGTGGAACCGGAGCGATGTACTCTCCGGTGACTTCGTCGATCATCTCTGGAGTAAATCCAAACTGTGCCAACCACTGAGGGTTTTCGACACTCATCAAGTCTCCGAATTGATGCCAGCATTTGTAGCCTTCCCAGCCATTCACCCAATGCATGTAGGTGTGGGCTGCTGGATCATCTGGAGGGAGTGGAGCGTGGTCCGGGTCGTAGGGATCATAAAAACGACTCCGCGGGTCCGGCGTCAGATCGATCCTGGGGACGGCCCAGCGTTGGTCGGTCAGGTGTTCTGTGATCGCTTCATAGGTGTCGGCATCTGCTTGCTGCCTCCAGAATGAGCGTGAGCATCCTACAGAGGAACCCACGACTGAGAGTCCAATCAGACAGGTGATCCAGGATTTTAATTTACGGGATCGAATACGCATTACGCTGCCCTCCTTGTCAGGTCGCCATCCAGTTGCGACTTTTTGCAAGCATCGAGTAACGACTGGCACGCATCGACCAAACTGATTTTTGCTTCATTTGAAAGATGCTTCTGCAGTGTGGCTTCGATTTTTCTGTCGGTCAGTGAAATTTGCTCCGCGGCCAAGTGTCCTTGGGGTGTCAGAGTTAGGCGAGTTTTCCGGCGGTCTATTGCATCCCGCTCACGGTGAAGGAGTTGCTCTCCCCGGAGTCGTTCGATCAACGTGCATAAGCTGGATTCTGAGACACACATTTCCTGTGCCAGCTTTGTTTGGGTCCACTGCTCTGTTCCCTCGTTAGCGAGAAGTTTCAAAAGAACAGCAGCTGACTCACTGACAGCATTCCATTCAGAATATTGCTCTGAGATGAACTGGCGAGATGTGCGATTGAGTGCCGTCAGCGTGTCGACAAACTCTGAGTATTCTGATTTCACGCTTTCCGTCCTCGGTTTCAATGTCTATTCAACTCTACATGGCTGAAAGGCAGTCGTGCTCAGATTGAAGGCCCGTCGCTGACATCAGCGCAGGCTCAGGCAGATTGCTTTCGTCCGTTATCAAATAGTTCGGGTGCGAATGATTCGTTCCCGTAGCCTTTCAGACGATTTTGACGATTTTGACGAAAATTCACGCTTGGGGACTTTGGAAGTTTCTGAAATCTGATTTGAGTTCCGGAAAAACGCTCAAGAATTCGTTGATGCAACTGCATGTCTTGTCGCTACAACCAGAAACATCGGACATGGTTCCCTAGCTTTTCTGCCCTTCCTGCGGCTCCGAGTTTGCCTATTCGGGAAAATGAAGCACATTTCAGGTGAAGGATTCTCTCACAAAAAAAGTTGCGTGTGTCAGCCCCAGGGAGTGAGGAAGAAGCACCACGCAACTCCCCTCAAACAAGTTATGTAGGAGTCATTAATGGCGAACGATTCAGCCGCAGTTGTCGACACAAAAACAGATCGTCGAGGAGTACGACG